>CAZCPY010000019.1:0-32783 GCA_964499865.1 uncultured Rhodobacterales bacterium
GTCGTGGTCGGCCCGAAGGCGGCGCTCGCCACCCGGCGGGTGCCGCTGCGCGAGGTCAACTGGCTGGGCGACGGCGCGATCACCGACCGCGCCGAATGGCTGATCGAGGCGCGCGTGCGGTCCACCCGCGCCCCGCGCCCGGCGATCCTGCGGCCCCTGTCGGCGACCGAGGCCGAGGTGGAACTCCTGTCGCCCGAGGACGGGGTCAGCCCGGGGCAGGCCTGCGTCTTCTACGCCGAAGGCGGCAGCCGCGTGCTGGGCGGCGGCTGGATCTGGCGCGGGCGCTGAGCCCGGGCGTTCGGTGACCCCGCCCCGGGCTTGACCCGGGGCCCCCGGCAGGCCTGGCGCCTTGGTGGGGGGAGATGTCCCGGGTCAGGCCCGGGACGGGGCCGTCCGCCGCGTCCTACCGCCAGACCGGGTTGGACCAGGCCCGCCGCCCGGCCGCGTCCACCACCGTCACCCGCACGAAGGGTGACCCGGCCAGCCGCGGGATGGCGAAGGCCGCCCGCGTCATCGATACCCCGTGATGCGCGACGGCCGCCGTCCCCGCCCCCTGCGCGATCACCGAGACAGCCGCCGAACAGGCCACGCGCAGCTCGTCGCCCTGCACCTCCACATCGTGGATCTCGGGCCCTTGAGAGCTGTAGAAGGCCCCGGCCTTGAGCGCTTCCAGCAGCGCCTCGGGCGTGTTTTCGGGCGCGCGGACCATCACCCAGCCGCCGAAATGGTCGGGCTCGGTGAAATGCGCGTCATCCGTGGCGACCAGCGTCAGCCGCCGCCCCTCGGCCAGCAGCAGGTCGGCGATGGCGAAGCCGTCGGCCCGGTCGGCGCCCACGGCGCAGCCGTGGTTGTAGATCTCGACGGCATGGGCGGCCTCCAGCGACCGCGCATCGTTGAGCGTCAGGCCCGACCATTGGGGATGGGCGATGGCCACGAAGGCCCCGGCCTCGACCGCCCGCGCGGCAAGCTCGGCGCCGGTCTCCTGCCCCGGCACGGGGCGGAAGTCGGGGCTCAGCGAGGGCGCGAAGTCCTGCGGCAGGCCGACCGCCAGGATATGCCACAGCTCGCCCCGCTCCATCGCGCCGGAATGCAGTTCTGCCCCCAGGATGGTGGTGAAGCTGTTGGTGCGGAAGGCGCGCGTGTCGACGACGGGATAGCCGTATCGGCCGACGAAGTGGTCGGTCAGCGCGAGGAAGTCGTAGCCCTGGTCGCGGTAGCGGCGGCAGACCTCCGCGGGCGTCAGCACGCCGTCGGACCGGTCGGAATGGGCGTGCAGGTTGCCGCGCCAGAACCGGCCGGGGGCGGTGAAGGCGGCGGGGCGGAGGGCGGCGGTCATCGCGGGATCCTTTCGGCGGTTGGCGGCGGACGGCGGCGAAACGCCGCCCGGGGTTGCGCGCCACACTTGCCCGGCGCGGCGAAAGCGGCAAGGGTGCGCGCCGCTGAAACGGGGGGTGCAAGGGGGGCGCGCGGCGTGGCGACCTGGCGCAGATACGCGGTCTATGCCCTGCCCGAGGGGCCGCTGGCCGAGGCCGCGCAGGCCTGGCTGGGCTGGGACGCCGCCCTTGGCCGGGCGCTGCCGCATCCCGCCGTCGCCCTGCCCCGCCCGCTGGCCGAACTGACCGAAGCGCCGCGCCGCTACGGCTTTCACGGCACGCTCAAGGCGCCCTTCCGGCTTGCCGCGGGCGTCGATGAACCCGCGCTTGGCTGGGCCGTGGCAGCCCTGTCGCAGCGGCTGGTCCCGGCGCGGGCGCCGGGGCTGCGGCTCGCGCGGCTGGGCGGGTTCCTGGCGCTGGTGCCGCTGGGCGACGGGGCGGATCTCTCCGACCTCGCGCAGCGCGTGGTCGAGGCGCTGGACGCCTTCCGCGCGCCGCTGACCGAGGCCGAGATCGCCCGCCGCCGCCCCGAAAGGCTGACCGCACGGCAACGGGTGCTGCTGCACCGCTGGGGCTATCCCTACGTCGCCGAGGAATTCCGCTTCCACCTGACCCTGACCGGCGACCTGCCGGAGGCCGAGCTCGATGCGGTGGAAGCGGTGCTCGCGAGCTATTTGCCCCCCCCGCCCGCGCCCTACACGCTCGACCACCTGGCCCTGATGGGCGAGGCCGAGGACGGCCGGTTCCACCTGATCCGGCGCTATACGCTCGCAGGCTGAAGCGCGGCCAGGAAGGCCGCGACGGCCACGTCCAGCGCGCCGCCGTTTTCCACCACCCGCACGTCGATCCAGGGCGGGATGTCGTAGACGGTGCGCGCCAGGCGGCTGGCGATGGCCTCGCGCCCTTCGCGGCCCCGGTTGGCGAGCCGTTCGGCCAGCACCGGGACGGGGGCGGTGACATGGATCACGGTCAGGCCGGGAAATGTCGCCCAGGCCTCGCCCAGCATCGCGCGCGAGCCGTTGAAGATCACGTCGCGGCCCTCGTTCATCGCGCCTTCCGCGCTGTCGGGGATGGCATAGCGCAGGCCGTGCGCCTCCCAGGTCAGGAGGAACCGGCCCGAGGCCAGGCGTTCGTCGAAGCCTGCGTCCGAGACGCTCTCGAAAGGCTCGCCGCCCGGGTCGGGGGGGCGGGTGATGACGCGGCGGACGACGTGCAGGTCGCGGCGCACCGCGGCGGCGGCGGCGATCAGCGTGTCCTTGCCCGCCCCCGACGGGCCCACCACGGCGAAGACGCGGCCGGGCATGGCGCTACAGCCGCATCGAGGGCACCCCCCCTCCCCCTCGCGGGGGAGGAAGGCGCCCGCCGACCGGGGGCACGCCCGTCCGATCCGGCGCGCCGGTCACAGCCACTTCTTCCAGCGGAAGAACAGGAAGGTCCCCAGCGCCGCCGCCAGCATCGCCCCCAGCGATGCCGGATAGCCCCAGACCCATTCGAGTTCCGGCATGTAGGCAAAGTTCATCCCGTAGATCGAGGCGATCAGCGTCGGCGGCAGGAACAGCGCCGCCACCACCGAAACGATGCGGATCGTCTGGTTCTGGTCCAGGTTGATCATCCCCAGCGTGGCATCGGTGGCCAGCGCCACGCGGTTGGCAAGGAAATCGGCATGCACCTCCAGCGCCTGCAGGTCGCGCGTCAGCGCCTTGACCATGGGCAGCAGCCCGCTGCCCCGGTGGTCCTCGTTCAGCGTCTGGCCGAAATAGCTGAGCGCGCGTTCCAGCGTCAGCAGTCCGAGGCGCACCCGGCTGATGTGCTCGCCCTCGCGGCCCACCTTCTGCAGCGCCGCCCGCAGATCGGCCGCGGCCATCGCCTCGGCCTCGGCATAGACCTCGTGGGCCACCTCGTCCAGCACCCGGCCGCTGCCTTCCAGGTGGTCGGCCAGCCGGCCGATGATCTCTTCCATCATCGACAGGAACATCCGGTCGGGGTCCAGGCAGCCGGGGCCCACCTTGTCGGCGCGGCCCGGATAGGTCTCGAAGGGCCGCGGCGTGTGGTGGCGCACGGTGACCATCTGCGTGGGCGTCAGCACGAAGGTCACCGGCAGGTTCACCCGTTCCCCGGGCGCGTCATGGCCGGGGATCACCACGGTCATGTAGTCCGTCGGCCCCTCGCGGTAGAGGCGGTTCGAGACCTCGATCTCCTCCATGTCGTCCAGCGTGGGAACCTCGACCCCCAGCGCGGTGACTGCCGCCACCTCGTCCGGGTCGGGGCGCAGGAGGTCGATCCAGGCGGCCCCGGCCAGGTCGGCGCCGGGCGGCAGGCGTTCCAGCTTGTGGCCGTGCACGCGGTAGGCGTAGAGCATCTGGTCCGCTCCGGCATGGGGTTCCGGCACCTTGCCTAGCGCAACATGGCGGCCGAGGGAAACGCGGCGCAAAGCGGCGGGCGGAGTTTTTCGGAAACGCCGCGCCGGACCCCATGAAGGGTTCCGGCGCGGTTTCTCCGCCGGAAACCGGTCGCGCGGGTCAGCCCGGGGCGAAGCCTTCGGCGGCCAGGTCCACCGCGCGATGCTCGGCCGCCGAGACCTGCGCCGCCATCCCGATCGCCGCCGCCCACCAGCCGTCGGTCAGGCTGACCTCGACCTGCCCCTTGCCTTCCACCACGCGCGCGAAGCCCTGGTGCTGGTAGAAGGTGGAGCCGTTGTGGTCGCCCGCCTCCAGCAGGTTGGGGTCCACCGGCACGTCCAGCACCTGCGGCCCCTTGGGGTTGCGCGGGCTGACGATCACCTGGGCCACCGGCGGCGCGCCCAGATGCGCGGGCCAGAACCGGCCCGGCCCCGGCACCAGGCATTCGATCTTGCCCGTGGCGCCCACAAGGCTGATCTCCTCCTGGTAGCGCGCGCCTTCGGCGAACATGCACAGGTCCAGCATCGCCCGCAGGCCGTTGGCGAAATCGACGATCACATAGGCGTTGTCCCAGATGTCGGGCTGCACGCCCGCCACCGCCTCGTCCTTGTGGTTCACGTCCTGCCCGCCGCTCGCCATCACCCGCACCGGATCGGCGCCCGCGATCAGCCGCATCAGGTCGAAGAAGTGGCAGCACTTTTCCACCAGCGTGCCGCCCGAGCGGGCGTTGAAGCGGTTCCAGTCGCCGACCTTGTGCAGGAAGGGAAAGCGGTGCTCGCGGATGGTCAGCATCCTGACGCCGCCGGTGGCCTCGCGGGCCTGCCGCAGCATGTGGGCCACGGGGGGCATGTAGCGGTACTCCATCGCCACCCAGATCGGCGCGGGGTAGCTCGCCTTCAGCTTCGCCAGACGCGTCGCATCCGCGATGTCGGTGAACAGCGGCTTTTCGCACAAGACCGGCAGAGGACGCGTGGCCGCGATTTCCTCCAGCTGCGCCAGGTGCAGGAAGTTCGGGCTGGCGATCAGCAGGCAGTTCACCGCCTCCACCGCCAGCACGTCCGCCACCGACCCCACCATCCGCGCCGTCGGCGCGAACTTGGCGGCAAGCGCCCGCATGCCGGGATCGGGCTCGTAGATCGCGGCGACCTCGGCATTGCCCAGAAGGGCGATGTTGCGCAGGTGTTCCTGCCCCATCATGCCGCAGCCGATGATGCCGTAACGGACCGGTTTCACTGTCTTTTCCTCATTTCAGGCGCGAGACGTAGGCGGCGCGCGCGGGGTCATACCAGGTGCGGCTGGCTTCTGCCGCCGCACCGTCCTGCGCCCAGGACAGGCGCGTGATTTCCGGCACCGGGCTTCCCGGGGCCATGCCGAAAGCGGCGGGCGCCCAGTCGGGCACCTGGCCGAGGCCGATCCGGTCCTCGGCCCGCATGATCCACAGGTTCAGCCGCTGGCGGTAGAACAGGTAGAGCGATTCCGACAGGTCCGTGCGCCGCAATTCGGGCAGGTAGTCGCCGTCGAGCCAGATCTCCTCGACCGCCACGGGCGAGCCGGACAGGAACCGCAGGCGGCGGATGCGGTGACCCTCGGGCGAGGTGCCGAAGGCGGGCAGCACGGGGTCCTTGGGCAGGCGGTCCACCGACAGGACCTGCGCCGTCGGCAGGCCCCCGCCCGACAGAAGCTCCAGCCGGAACAGGGCGTAGACGCTTTCTGGATTGGGCTTGGCGCGCACATAGTTGCCCGACCCCTGCACGCGCGCCAGCATCCCCCGTGCCGCCAGGTCCGACAACGCCTGTCGCAGCGTTCCGACCGCGATGCCAAGCTGTGCCGCCATCTCGCGTTCGGGCGGCAGGCGTTCGCCGTCGATCAGCCGCCCCGCCGCGATGTCGCGGATGATCAGTTCGCTGATCTGCTGGTACAGCGGCAGGGCTCCGGTGGTGGCGAGCGAGGGGCGGGGCATCGGGGTCACGAAATTGATCTAGTATTGATCTACATCAATGCGGGTGATACGCAAGCCCCGACGAAAGCCGGAGCGAGAGAATCATGACCGTCGTCCCCGTCACTTCGCCCGACCTCGACGGCGCCGAAGTCAGCTGGTTCGCCGCGCTGTGTTCGGACGACTACGGCTTTCTCGGCGTGCCCGACGGGGCGCTGCGGTCCTCGTGGGCGCATTGCTCCGACATCGTGAAGACCGCCGAGGCGCTCGGCTTCCGCAACATCCTCTGCCCGTCCTCCTGGCAGGTCGGGCAGGACGTGCTGACCTTTGTCGCCGCCGCCTCGCAGGTCACCTCGAGGATCAGCTTCCTGGCCGCGATCCGCTGCGGCGAGCTGCATCCGATGATGCTGGCGCGCTCCGTCGCCACGCTCGACCACATGCTGAAGGGGCGGCTCACGCTCAACGTGATCTCCTCCGACTTCCCCGGCGAAAAGGAGGAGTCGGCGCGCCGCTACCGCCGCAGCCACGAGGTCGTGCAGATCCTGCGCCAGTGCTGGACCCGCGACAGGGTCGACCACGAGGGCGAGGTCTACCAGGTGCGCGGCCTGACCACCGATCCCGGCCGCCCCTACCAGACGAACGGCGGGCCGCTGCTGTATTTCGGCGGCTACTCGCCCGAGGCCCTGGAGCTTTGCGGCGCGCAGTGCGACGTCTACCTGATGTGGCCCGAGCCCAGGGACACCATCGCCGAACGCATGCGGGCCGTCCACGAGCGTGCCGCCGCGCATGGCCGCACGCTCGACTACGGCCTGCGCGTGCACATGATCGTGCGCGACACCGAGGCCGAGGCGCGGGAATACGCCGAGCATCTGGTCTCGAAACTCGACGACGAATTCGGCCGGCTGATCCGCCAGCGCGCCCTTGATGCAGGCTCGCTCGGCGTCTCGCACCAGTCGCGCGCCCGGGACCTGGCCGACCAGTTCGGCTACATCGAACCCCACCTCTGGACCGGCATCGGCCGGGCCCGGTCGGGCTGCGGCGCGGCGATCGTGGGGTCGACCGACCAGGTGCTGAGCGAGCTTGAGGCCTACCGCAAGATGGGCATCCGCGCCTTCGTCCTGTCGGGCTACCCGCACAAGGACGAGGCCGTCCACTTCGGCACCCGCGTCCTGCCGCAGATCAAGACCGTCTCGCTGCCGCACGCCTATGGCCGGGTTCCGGCCGCAACGCCCGCCACGCCCCTCGGCACCGGGGAGCGGCGCTGATGGACCGCGTGACCCTTCCCGGCGGCCTGTCGCTCAGCCGCATGGTCTATGGCATGTGGCGGATCGGCGACGATCCGGACACCTCGCCCGCCCGTGTGCAGCGCAAGCTCGAGGCCTGCCTGGCCCAGGGCATCACCACCATGGACCAGGCCGACATCTACGGCGGCTACACCGCCGAGGCGATCCTGGGCGCGGCGCTGAAAGCGTCGCCATCCCTGCGCGAGAGGATCGAGATCGTCACCAAGTGCGACATCGTGGCCCCGGTCGGGCGCCACGCCGCGGCGCGGGTGAAGCACTACGACACCACCCCCGCCCACATCGCCGCCTCGGTCGAGGCCAGCCTGCGCGACATCGCCACCGACCGCATCGACCTTCTGCTGCTGCACCGCCCCGACCCGCTGATGGACCACCATGCGACCGGCGCCTGCCTCGACGCGCTGGTCGCTTCCGGCAAGGTCCGCGCGGTCGGCGTGTCGAACTTCCGGCCCTGGGACATGGACCTGCTGCAATCGGCGATGTCCGCGCCGCTTGCCACCAACCAGATCGAGCTCAGCCTTCTGGCGCATGGCGCCTTCACCAGCGGCGACGTGGCCGACCTGCAGCGCAGGGGGCTGCCGCCGATGGCCTGGTCGCCGCTGGCCGGCGGGCGCCTGCTGGCCGGGGGGTCCGAGCACCTGCGCGCCGAACTGGCCCGCCTCGGCGAAGCCTCGGGCACCGACTGGTCGGCGGCCGCGGTGGCCTGGCTGCTGCACCATCCCGCCCGCATCCTGCCGGTGATGGGCACCAACGACCTGGCCCGCATCGCGCGCCTGTCGGATGCCTTCAGGGTGCCGATGGATCGCCAGACCTGGTTCGAACTCTACACTCATGCGCTCGGGCGCGAGGTCGCCTGATGGACGGTAGCATAGTGGACTGGGGCATGATGAACGAGACCACCTTCGAACCCAACGCCGACACCGCGCGCGCCTTCCGCGATGCGCTGGGGCGCTTTGCGACCGGCGTCGCGGTGATCACCGCGCCGGGGCCCGACGGCCCGATGGGATTCACCGCCAACAGCTTCGCGTCGCTGTCGATGGACCCGCCGCTGGTGCTGTGGTCGCCCGCGAAATCCGCGCAGCGTTACCCGGTCCTGGTCGCGGCGCAGCACTACACGATCCACATCCTGGCCCATTCCCAGTCCGACCTGTCGCGCCGCTTCGTGCGCGGCGGCGCCGGGTTCGACGGCCTGGCCCACGAGATCAACGCCGAAGGCGTGCCGGTCATCCCCGGCACGCTGGCCCGCTTCGACTGCGCGCAGGCCGCGCTGGTCGACGGCGGCGACCATACCATCGTCATCGGCCGCGTGTTGCGCGCGGCGATGGCCGACGGCCCGCCGCTGGTGTTCAGCGCCGGCAGATACGGAACCTTCGCGCCGTAAGGCGCGGAACCGCCGCACCCCCGCGGCCAAGACGGGGGGCGGAGCCACGACAACGGGAGGGACGCACCCATGGGTGCATTGCTGGGGCTGGCGACAGTCCTCGACCGGATCATCGCGCCGGTGCTGACGGCCGGACGATCGCTCGGCGCCTGCTGCATGGGCGCGATGGCCGTGGTCATCCTGGCGCAGGTGTTCTTCCGCTATGTGCTGGGCAGCGCGCTCGCCTGGCCCGAGGAGACCGCGCGCTTCCTGATGCTGTGGTCGATGGGGCTGATGGCCGCCTCCGCCTATCGCCGCGGCGGCTTCGTCGCCATCGAGATGATCGTGGCCCTGATGCCGCGCCGCCTGGCGGCCGTCCTCGCCGCGGTCCTGATCGCGCTGAACATCGTCATCCTGGCCGTCGCCGTCCGCATCGGCTGGGGCGAGGTCACCGGGATCACCGGACGCTTCGCCACCGACTCGCTCTGGATCTTCGCGCCCTGGCTCGATGCGGGCTGGTTCAAGCTGCCAAAGGCGGCGATGTCGGCCTCGATGCTGGTCTGCGTGACGCTCCTTCTTGCCGTCGCGGCGGAACTGCTGGTGCGCAGCCTCGTCATCCTGATGGGCGCCGAAGACCGCCTGCCCGTCATCCCCGACACCGTCACCCTGGGAGCGGAATGATGCTCAGCTTCTTCCTGCCGCTCTTCATCCTGTTCCTGTTCGTGGGCCTGCCGGTCGTCTTCGCGATGATCGCGGCACCGGCGATCCTGCTCTACCTCAACGGGCAGGAACGCGAAATCACGCTGCTCTACCGCAACGTCTACGAGGGGATCAATTCGTTTCCCCTGATGGCGATCCCGTTCTTCATGCTGGCCGGCGAGTTCATGAACCGCGGCGGCATCTCGCAGCGCATCGTGGGGTTCGCCCAGGCGATGGTCGGCCACTTCCGCGGCGGGCTGGCGCAGGTCAACGTGGTGGACTCGATGCTGTTTGCGGGCATCTCCGGCTCGGCCGTGGCCGACGTGAGCGCGCTCGGGTCCATCGTCATCCCGCAGATGGAGCAGAAGGGCTACCCCAAGCCCTTCGCCGCCGGGATCACCGCGGCCTCGGCGATCATCGGGCCGATCATCCCGCCGTCGGGGATCATGATCATCTACGCCTATGTCATGGGCGAATCGGTGGCGGCGCTGTTTTTGGCCGGCGTCCTGCCGGGCATCCTGATCGGCCTTTCGCTGATGATCTGCATCCGCTTCATGGCCGACCGCTACAACCTGCCCGCCGCGCAGAAAAAGGCCACCTGGGCCGAGACCGGCGTCGCCTTCCGCGCCGCCGCCTGGCCGGTCTTCACGCCGGTCCTGCTGATGGGCGGCATCCTGTCGGGGGTCTTCACGCCGACCGAGGCGGCTGCGGTGGCCGCCGGCTACTGCTTCTTCGTCGGCATGTTCATCATCCGCACGATCACCTGGGCCGACATCCCCGGCATCCTGACCCGCGCCGGGATCACCTCGGCGGTCGTCCTGCTGCTCGTCGGCGCGGCGATGGCCTTCAAGACGGTGGCCGCCCTGGCACGTACACCGGAACTGCTGGCGGCGTCCATGCTGGGCCTGACCGACAACCCGCTGCTGCTGCTGTTCCTGGTCAACGTGCTTCTGTTCGTCGTCGGCATGTTCCTCGACGCGGGGCCCGCGATCATCGTCATGGGGCCGATCCTCGCCCCCCTGTTCACGGCGATGGGGGTCGATCCGGTGCATTTCGCCATCATTATGGTGGTCAACCTGACCGTCGGCCTGCTGACCCCGCCCATGGGCCTCGTGCTCTTCGCCACCTCCGCGGTGTCCGGCCTCCGGGTCGAGACCGTCGCCAGGGCGGTCCTGCCCTTCCTGGCGGTGGAGATCATCGTGATCTTCATCCTGACCTACGTCCCCGCCATCACGCTCCTGCTGCCACGGCTGTTCGGCTTCGTCGCCTGGCCGTCCTGACGCACTTCGACAACGACCCACAACCCAACGGGAGGAAAACATGTTCCTGAAAACGCTCACCGCCGCGGCGCTGGCAGCCCTGCTGACCACGACCGCGCTCGCGCAGCAGATCACGCTGCGCGCGACGGCGAACTCGAACGAGAACGACGAGGACTACGACGGCCTGATCGTGTTCAAGAATTACGTCGAGAACGCCTCGAACGGCGCCATCGCGGTCGAAATCTTCATGGGCACCCAGCTTTGCGCGAAGGGCGACGAATGCCTGGCCGGCGTGGCCGACGGCAACATCGACATCTACATCTCGACCTCCGGCGGGGCCGCGGGCCTGTTTCCCTACATCCAGGTGCTGGACCTGCCCTACCTGATGAGCGACGACCGGGTGGCGGAAGAGGTGCTGACCGGCGACTTCGTGCGCTTCCTGCGCGAGCGTGCGCTGGCGGATTCCTCGGGCACCATCCGGCTGATGACGATCGGCAACACCGGCGGCTGGCGCAACTACGCCAACACCAGGGGCCGCATCGCGACGCCCGGCGATCTTGCGGGCCTGAAGATGCGCACCGTGCCCGCCGACCTGCCGCAGTTCCTGGCCACCACGCTCGGCGCCTCGCCGACGCCGATCCCGTGGCCCGAGCTGTTCACCTCGCTGCAGACCGGCGTCGTCGAAGGCACCGCGAACGGCATCACCGACATCATGTCGATGAAGTTCACCGATGCCGGGGTGAAATACATCACGCTCGACGGCCACAGCTACATGGGCGCCTTCTGGTGGATGAGCCAGGCCCGCTGGGACAGCCTGGACGAGGCGCAGAAGGGCATCGTGCTCGACGGCTTCGCCGCCCTCCAGCAGGCGACCTTCGCCTCGCCCAAGCGCAAGGAGATCGAGGCCTATGCCGCCTTCAAGGCCGCAGGCGGCGAGATCTACGTACCCACCGCCGAGGAAAAGGCCGCCTTCCAGGCCGCCGCGGCCCCGGTCTACGACTGGTTCAAGACCAACGTCGCGGGCGGTGAGGAGACGCTGGCGGCCTTCAACGAGGCCGTGGCCGCGGCGACCGCGGCGATCGCGGCCGAACGCGCCAAGGACATGTGACCTCCCGCCCCGCCGGGCCCTGCCCGGCGGGGGCCTCCCGGGACCGCGGCCCGTGGCATCTTCCCTTCGCCACGGGCCGCGCCTCCGCCCGTCCGTTTCGCACCACCGGGCCCGCTCGCGCCTCCCCTCCCCCTCGTGGGGAGGGGATGGGGGAGGGGGGCTCCTCCCAACTGCGCGCGCCCCCTTCCCGATGCCTCGCCACGAGGGCGGGGAGGCGCCCCTGCGCCCACCCCCGGCACCCGGACCAGAGATGACCGCCGCCCTGCTGACCCGCCCCTACTGGGACCGCCATTTCCCCGGCCTCGCGCTGGCCGGGGCGGTTGCCCTTGCCGCGCAGTTCCTGGCCGACCACTACGGCGCGCCCGCCATGCTGATGGCGATCCTTCTCGGCCTTGCGCTGCACGGGCTTTCCGAGGAGGGCAAGGCCCCCCCGGGCCTCGACCTCGCCGCCAGGGGGGTGCTGCGCATCGGCGTGGCGCTGCTCGGCCTGCGCATCTCGGGCCGGATGTTCGCCGATCTCGGGCTGCCCGCGTTCCTGCTGGTCGTGGGCGGTGTGGCCGCCACCATCGGCTTCGGCCTCCTTGCCGCCCGGGCGCTGAAGCAGCCCCTCGCCTTCGGTTTCCTGACCGGCGGCGCCGTGGCGATCTGCGGCGCCTCGGCCGCCATGGCCATCGCCGCGATCCTGCCCAGGCGCGACGGGTCCGAACGCGACCTCGCCTTCACCGTGGTCGGCGTCACGCTCCTGTCGACGCTGGCGATGATCGCCTACCCGATCCTCGCCGCCCGCCTTGGGTTCGGCACGCGGGACACCGGCCTGTTCCTCGGCGCCACCATCCACGACGTGGCACAGGTCGTGGGCGCCGGGTTCTCGGTCAACGAGCAGACCGGAGAGCTTTCCACCCTGGTCAAGCTGATCCGCGTCACCCTGCTTGCCCCCGTCGTCCTGATCGCCGCCCTGTTCCTGCGCGGCCGGGATGCGCCCGGCGAACGCCCCCCGCTGCTGCCGGGCTTCGTGGTCGCCTTCCTGGTCCTTGCCGCGCTCAACTCCACCGGCCGGGTCCCGGCGTGGCTGGCCGACCTCGCCGCGCAGGCCAGCCGCTGGGCGCTGCTGACCGCCATCGCCGCGGTCGGCATGAAGACGTCGGTCCCCCGCCTGCTTCAGGTCGGAGGCCCGGCCTTCGGGCTACTGCTCGGCCAGACGGTCTTTCTCGGCGCGCTGATCCTCGGGGGCCTGACGCTCCTGCCCTGACCTACTTCTCGATCTCGACGGTGATCCCCGGCGGGTCGCCCGTCGGCTTGATCTTCACCTTCGTCCCGTCCTTGTTGTAGACGGTGATGATCTTGTCGATCTTCTCGGCGATCTGCTTCGAGATATCCTTGGCGTCTTCCTTCGGCGCGTCCTTCACGACCGCACGGCAATCCTTGTTGAACGCGCCGCACTCCTTCTCCAGCTCTTTGAGGGCGTCCTTCGTCATCTCCTCGAGCGTCTTCCTGTCCGCCGGGGGGTCGAGCGTCAGCTTTTCGTCCAGCAGCTTGAGACGCTTCCCGTTTTTCCGGTACCACGCCTCCAGTTGGCCTTCGACCTTCTTGGTGGCCTTCTCGGCCTCGTCCTTGCCGCCCGGCTTCTTGCCCATGGAAATCCTCCTGTCATCGGTCTGGTGAAGTCGCCGTCATGCAAACGCCGCATCATGCCACGGAATCCGGCCCGGCCAAAGGCGGATATTCCCCACCCTGCAACCTGCGGTGGAGGCGCGCTTTTCCCGCTGGACAGTCCGTCGCGCGCCCGTGCAGGGTAGCGCGATGCCGCCCGTGCTGATCGCCTATGTCCGGATTGTCGAGCGCCTGTGCGCCCGCGTCGGGCAGTTTGCCATGTATCTCCTGTTCGCGCTGATGGGGGTGATGCTCTGGGCGGCGGTCGCCCGGACCGCCCTGTCGCCGCCGATCTGGACCGACGAGATGGCCCAGTTCATCCTGATGGGCTATTTCATGCTGGGCGGCGCCTGGGCGATGCAACAGGGCGCGCAGGTGCGGATGGACGTCTTCTACGCCGCCTGGTCGGACCGCACCAAGGCCACGGTCGACGCGGTCACCGTGTTCGCGCTGATCGCCTACCTGGGCGTCCTGTTGTGGGGCGGGGTCGAAAGCACCGCCTATGCCTTCCAGTATGCAGAGACGAAGTCGGGCCTCTGGCGGCCCTACATGGCGCCGGTGAAGATCGTGATGGTCGCGGGCATCGTCCTGATGCTCCTGCAATGCACCTGCTTCCTGGTCCGCGACATCGCGAAACTCCGCGGACATCCCATCCCGGACTTCGCGCGGGGCGGGGCCTGATGGACGGCTCCTGGATCGCGCTGTTCATGTTCCTGTCGATGCTGATGCTGCTGGTCACCGGCCAGCGCATGTTCGGCGTCATCGGCGTGGTGGCGGTGGTCGCGGCGCTGCTCTTGTGGGGCGACCGCGGCGGCTACGACCTGGCCTTCGCGCAGACGCTCAAGGTCATGGGGTGGTTCCCGCTGCTGACGCTGCCGATGTTCGTCTTCATGGGCTACGTCATGGCCGAGACGCGGCTGGCCGACGACCTCTACCGGATGTTCCACGTCTGGTTCGGGCCGGTGCCCGGCGGGCTGGCGGTCGGCACCGTGCTGCTGATGGTCCTGATCTCGGCGATGAACGGCCTCTCGGTCGCGGGCATGGCCATCGGCTGCACCATCGCCCTGCCCGAGATGCTGAAGCGCGGCTACGACAAGCGGCTGGTGATCGGCGTCATCCAGGGCGGATCCTCGCTCGGGATCCTGATCCCGCCCTCGGTGGTGCTGGTGCTCTATGCGCTGATCGCCCGCCAGCCGGTCACCGACCTCTGGCTGGCGGGCATCCTGCCCGGCCTGCTGATGGCCGCGATGTTCGCGGCCTATGCCCTGGTCGTCGCGGGCCTCGACCCCGCCAAGGGGCCCCCGCTGCCGGCGGAGGAACGCGCCCTCGTCAGCCGGGGCGAAAAGCTGCGGCTGCTCACCGCGGGCCTCATGCCGCTGTCCATCTTCGCGGTGATGATGCTGCCTTTCCTCTACGGCTATGTGCGTCTTGTCGAAAGTTCGGTCATCGGCGCGGCGGCCGCGGTCCTCGTGGCGGCGCTGAAGGGCCGCCTTTCCCGGGCGCTGATCGAGACCTGCACGAAGAACACCCTGCTGATCTCCTGCATGTTCCTGTGGATCATCCTCGCCGCGCTGGCCTTCGGCGCCGTCTTCGACGGCCTGCGCGCGGTCGAGGCGGTGGAGTTCCTGTTCACCGAACAGATGGGCCTTTCCCCCTGGACGATCCTGATCCTGATGCAGGCGTCGTTCCTGGTCATGGGCATGTTCCTCGACGACACCGCCATGCTGGTGATCGTCGCGCCGCTTTACGTCCCCCTCGTCGGGCAACTCGACCTCGGCGTGGAAAACCCGCTGGTCTGGTACGGCGTCCTCTATACGATCACCTGCCAGATCGCCTACCTGACGCCGCCCTTCGGCTATAACCTGTTCCTGATGCGGGCGATGGCGGGCGACCGGGTCAGCCTGGCGGAGATTTACGTTGCGATCATCCCCATTGTTCTGGTGATGATCGCGACCCTGGGCATCCTGATGGTCTTCCCCGAGATCGCCACCTGGCTGCCCGCGCAGTTCGCGAAGTAACGGGGCCGCAAGACGCCCCCCAACACGGAGGACGACCATGACCACCAGACGCAAGCTCCTCGCCACCGGCCTTCTGGGCACCGGCGCCGCCCTCGCCGCCCCGGCCGTGGTGACCGCGCAAAGCCCGATCAAGTGGCGGCTGCAGACCTACGCCGGATCCACCCTGGGCGAGTTCGTGGTGAAACCCGCCATCGACATGTTCAACACCATCGCCGCCGGGCAGATGGAGATCGAGCTGTACTACGCCGACCAGATCGTGCCGACGGGCGAGCTGTTCCAGGCGCTGCAGCGCGGCACCATCGACGCCGTGCAGTCGGACGACGACTCGATGGCGTCGCCGACCGAGGTGACGGTGTTCGGCGGCTATTTCCCGCTCGGCCTGCGCTATTCGCTCGACGTGCCGGTGCTGTTCAACCAGTTCGGGCTCGATGCGATCTGGAAGGAGGAATACGCCAAGGTCGGCGTGCAGCACATCTCGGCCGGGTCCTGGGATCCCTGCCACTTCGCCACCAAGGACCCGATCAACAGCCTGGCCGACCTGAACGGCAAGCGCATCTTCACCTTCCCCACCGCGGGCCGGTTCCTGGCGCAGTTCGGCGTGGTGCCGGTGAACGTGCCCTACGGCGATGCCGAAATGGCGGTGCAGACGGGCGAGATCGACGGCATCGCCTGGTCGGGGATCACCGAGGTGATGACGGTGGGCTGGTCGAACGTGACCAACTACTTCCTCACCAACAACATCTCGGGCGCCTGGATCGGCCATTTCTTCGCCAACCAGGAGCGCTGGAACGAGCTTCCCGGCAACCTCAAGACCCTGTTCCAGGTCTGCTGCGAACAGTCGCACTACTACCGCCAGCACTGGTACTGGGGCGGCGAGGCGAACCTGCGGGTGAACGGCGGCAAGCTGCAGCTGACCACCATCCCCGACGCCGAATGGGCGACGGTCGAGACGGCGGCGGCCAAGTTCTGGGACGAGATCGCGGCCGAAAGCGAGACCAAGGCCAGGATCGTCGGCATCATCAAGGCCTACAACGACCTGATGTCCAAGGCCGGGCGGCCCTATCGCTACAGCTGACCATCAGGCGGCGGCGGCGCCTTGCCCCCGCCGCGATGCGCGGCCCGGCGCGGATGCGCCGGGCCGCGGCACGCCCGGGGCATTCCCGGCGGCCGGCTTCTGGTCTAGGGTCCGCGCGTTGCGTGGCGGAGGCCGCTCGGGTGGCACGGTTCGACCGTTATCTGTTTGGCGAATACCTGCGGGTCTTCGGGTTCTTCTCGCTGATCCTGGTGCTGGTCTACTGGGTCAACCGCGCGGTCGGCCTGTTCGACCGGCTGATCGGCGATGGCCAGTCGGCGCTGGTGTTCCTGGAATTCTCGCTGCTGGCGATCCCGGGCGTGGTGCGCGTGGTGCTGCCCGTGGCGGCCTTCGCCGCCGCCGTCTACGTCACCAACCGCCTGTCGCAGGACAACGAGCTGACGGTCATGCAGGCCACGGGCTTTTCCGGCCTGCGCCTGGCGCGGCCCGCGATCTACTTCGGGATCGTGGTCACCGGGCTGATGCTGGTGCTGACCAACGCCATCGTGCCCGCCAGCCGCACCCTGCTGGAGGAACGCCAGGCCGAGATCGGCGCCAACGTCACCGCCCAGATCCTGCGCGACGGCCAGTTCATTCACCCGACCGATGGCCTGACCTTCTACATCCGCGAGATCAGCGACCGGGGCGAGCTGCTCGACATCTTCCTCGCCGACGACCGCGCCAAGGGGTCGCGCACGGCCTACGTCGCGCGCCGCGCGCTGCTGGTGCGCGACGGGCCCGGTGCGAAGCTGCTGATGTTCGACGGCATGGCGCAGAGCCTTGACCGCAAAAGCGGTCGGCTGGCGGTCACCCATTTCACCGACTTCGCCTATGACCTGTCGGGCCTGATCGGCACCGGCAGCCGCGGCAAGCTGACCCTGGACGAACTTTCCACGCGCCAGCTTCTGGCGCCCTCCGCCGCGCTGATGGCGGTGATGGACAAGCCGCGCGAGGTGTTCCTGACCGAGGGCCACCAGCGCCTGGCCGAGCCCTTCCTGGGCCTCGCCGCCGCGCTGATCGGTTTTGCCGCGCTGCTTCTGGGCGGGTTCAGCCGGTTCGGGCTGTGGCGGCAGATGCTGGGCGCGGTGGTGGCGATCATCCTGGTGCAGATGGTCAACAACGCGGCCCTCGGCGCCAGCCTGCGCACGCCCGGCGCCTGGGCGCTGTGCTATGTCGCCCCCGCCTTCGGGGTCGCCCTCGGCCTTGTGCTGCTGCTGGTCGGCCAGCGCAGCCGCCGCATCGCGCGCGCGGCGGTGGCGGCATGACGCTGGGCCTGTATATCGCGCGGCGCTTCCTGCGCTCGGTCGGGATCGTGTTCCTGATCTTCCTCGGCATGATGCTGCTGATCGACATGGTCGAACACCTGCGCCGCTTCGGCGGACAGGGCCTGTCGCTGGCGGGTGCGGCGCAGCTTGCGGCGCTGAACGTGCCCGCAAGCCTCTACCGCATCCTGCCGCTGATCGTGATCTTCGGCGCCATCACGATGTTCCTCGGCCTTGCCCGGTCCTCCGAGCTTGTCGTGATCCGCGCCGCCGGGCGATCCGGCCTGCGCTTCCTCGTGGCGCCGGTGGCGGCCGCGCTGGCGCTGGGGGCGCTGGCGGTCGCCGTGCTGAACCCCCTGGTCGCCAGCACCAGCCGCGAATTCGGCGAAGCCTTCGCACGCCAGGCGCGGGGCAGCGAAAGCGTGCTGTCGATCTCGGCCAGCGGGCTGTGGCTGCGGCAGGGCGGCGCCGACGGGCAGACGGTGATCCAGGCCGCCCGCGCCGACGGCGACGGCACGCGGCTTTACGGCGCGACCTTCCTGACCTTCGCCCCGGACGGCACGCCGCTCAAGCGCATCGAGGCGGACGAGGCACTGCTGGTGCGCGGCGCCTGGGACCTGACGGACGCCAAGCTCTGGGACCTGACCGCACCGAACCCCGAGGCCGCCGCGCGCACCGAGGACAGGGCCCGCCTGCCGTCGGACCTGACCGCCGCGCGCATCCGCGACAGCTTCGGCGACCCCGCCTCGATCCCGATCTGGGATCTGCCCGGCTACATCGACCGGATCGAGGCCGCGGGATTTTCCGCCCGCGCGCACCGGGTCTGGCTGCAGATGGAACTGGCCCTGCCGCTGCTGCTGTCGTCGATGGTGCTGGTTGCGGCGGGCTTCACCATGCGGCATGTCCGGGCCGGGCGGACGGGCGTGCTCGTGCTGTTCGCCATCCTTGGGGGCTTTGCTATCTTCTTTCTGAGGAACTTCGCGCAAGTGCTTGGCGAAAACGGGCAAATCCCGGTGGTGCTGGCGGCGTGGGGGCCGCCCGTCGCGGCGTTCCTGCTGTCGCTCGGCCTGCTTCTGCACGTCGAGGACGGCTGATGCTGCGGCTGCTTGCCCTGCTGCTGCTGGTGCTGCTCGCCCTGCCCGCCGCGGCGCAGGAGCGCGCGACGCTGGTCGCCGACCGGGTGCAGATCGCGGGCGACGACCGGCTGATCGCGGACGGCGCGGTTGAGGTCCTCTACCAGGGCCGCCGCCTGCGCGCCTCGCGCATCGTCTATGACCGCCGGGCCGACAGCCTGCTGATCGAAGGCCCGATCGTGCTGACCGACGGCACCGGCACGACCATCCTGGCCGACCAGGCGCAGATGTCGGCCGACCTGACGGACGGCATCCTGACCTCGGCCCGCGTCATGCTGGACCAGCAGTTGCAGCTTGCGGCCTCCGAGGTGATGCGGATCGGCGGGCGCTACACGCGCCTCGGCAGCACCGTCGCCTCGTCCTGCAAGATCTGTGCGGGCAGTTCCATACCGCTGTGGGAAATCCGCGCCAGCAGCGTGGTGCACGACCAGGTGGAACGGCAGATCTACTTCGACAACGCGCAGCTCCGGCTGGCGGGCGTGCCGGTCTTCTGGGTGCCCCGCCTGCGCATGCCCGACCCTACCCGGACCCGGGCGACCGGCTTCCTGATCCCCACCCTGCGCACCACCTCGGGCCTGGGGACGGGGCTGAAGGTGCCCTATTTCATCGCGCTGGGCCCCAGCCGCGACCTGACGGTGACGCCCTACGTCACCACCAGGGGCGGCCGCACCGTGGAACTGCGCTATCGCCAGGCCTTTGCCACCGGCACGATCGAGATCGACGGCGCCGTCTCGCGCGACCGGATCCGGCCGGGCGAGGTGCGGCTCTACGGGCTTGCCACCGGCGCCTTCACCCTGCCCCGCGACTTCCGCCTGACCTTCCGGGCCGAGACCGCCTCGGACCCCGGCTACCTGCGCGACTACGGCCTGGGCGACCGCGACCGGCTGACCGGCGACGTCACGATCAGCCGCATCCGGCGCGACGAATTCATCCTGGCCCGCCTGCGCCATGTCGAAAGCCTGCGCGCGGGCGAGGTCAACAGCCGCCTTCCCTCGCTGATCGGCGACCTGACCTGGCAGCGCCGGCTGGACCCGCCGGTGATCGGCGGCGTCGCCACGCTGACCTTCCAGACCCACGCGCACCGGCGCGCCTCCGACGTCGCCACCGACAGCGACGGCGACGGCATCTCCGACGGCCGCGACACGGTGCGGGCCAGCGCGGGGCTGGACTGGCGGCGCGACGTGATCCTCGGGCCGGGCATCCTGGCCGCGGGGCTGGCCTCGGTCCGGGCCGATGCCTATGACATCGGGCAGGACGCGGCGGCGGGCGGGCGGACGACGCGGGTGACGGGGGGCCTCGGGGCAGAACTGCGCTGGCCCTTCACCCGCACCACCGCGCGCGGCGCGTCGCAGGTGATCGAGCCCGTGGTGCAGCTGATCTGGGCGCCGTCCTCGGTCCGCGAGGTGCCCAACGAGGACAGCGCGCTGGCCGAATTCGACGAGGGCAGCCTCTTCGCCCTGAACCGCCTGCCGGGATCGGACGCGGTGGAGCGCGGGGCAAGGGCGAACGTCGGCATCGCCTTCACCCACATGGCGCCCGCGGGCTGGACGCTGGGCGTCACCCTCGGCCGCGTCTTCCGCGACCGGCCCTCCGCCGCCTTCAGCTCCGCCTCGGGCCTGTCGGGGGGCACCTCGGACTGGCTGGCGGCGATGCAGTGGACGGGCCCGGGCCTGGCGCTGACCAACCGGCTGGTGTTCGACCGCGACCTCGGGCTGACCAAGGGCGAGCTGCGCCTCGACCTCGACCGCGACCGCTACGGCCTCGCGGGCAGCTTCGTCTGGATGCAGGCCGATGCCGCCGAAGGGCGCGACCGCGACGTGCGCGAGATCCTGCTCGACGCCCGCTATGACCTCACGCCCAACTGGACGGGCCAGCTGACCACGCGCTTCGACGCCGTGGCCGACCGGGCCGAAAGCGCGGGGCTCAAGTTCGCCTACCGCAGCGAGTGCATGGCGGTCGATCTTTCCCTCTCGCGTCGGTTCACATCCTCGACTAGTGTGCGGCCGACCACGGACGTGGGGCTGTCGGTGCAGCTTCTGGGCTTTGGCGGCAGCGCCCGTCCCGGCCCGGCACGGGGCTGCGGCGGCTGACCACCAGACAAGAGCAGACCTTCCCCGATGATGCTTCGCCTTCTCTCCATCCTTGCCCTGCTGGTGGCCGTTCCGCAGCCCTCCCCGGCGCAGGACGGCATGTTCGCCCCCCGCATCGTCGTCAACGGCCGGGCGATCACGCAGTACGAATACGACCAGCGCTACCTGATGCTGCAACTGTTCCGCGTGCCCGGCGACATCGAGCAGGAGGCCACCACCGGCCTGATCGACGACCGCATCCGCATGGCCGCGGGCAAGTCGCTGGGACTGTCCGTCACGGCCGAGGGGCTCCAGGCCGGAATGGAGGAGTTCGCCAGCCGCGCCAACCTGTCGGCAGAGGCGTTCCTGAAGGCCCTGGGCGAGGCCGGCGTGGCGCCCGAGACCTTCCGCGACTTCGTCGAGGCGGGCCTGCTGTGGCGCGAGGTGGTGCGCGTACGCTTCGTGGGCCGCGTGACGATTTCCGACCGCGAGATCGACCGCGCGATTGCCGCCACCACGCAGTCGGCCAATGTGCGCGTGCTCTTGTCGGAAATCATCCTGCCCGCCCCCCCGGGCGGCGAAAGCGCGGCGATGGCGCTGGCGCGGCGGCTGAAGGGCGAGATCACCACCGAAGGCGCCTTCGCCGCCGCCGCCCGCAGCCGGTCGGCCTCGCCTTCGGCGGGGCGCGGCGGGCGGCTGGACTGGACCCCGCTTGCCGACCTGCCCGCCGTGCTGGCGCCCGTCGTGCTGGGCCTGGCCCCGGGCGAGGTGTCGGACCCGATCCAGTTGCCCAATGCCGTCGCCCTGTTCCAGCTGCGCGCCATCGAGGAAGGCGCGCCGGTCGAGGCGCAGACGACACAGCTCGACTATGCGGTCGCGGTGCTGACCTATGCCGCCGACCCGGTGGCCGAGGCGCAGCGGCTGACGCTCGAGGCCGATACCTGCAACGACCTCAACGCGCTGGTCCCCGCCGCGGTGCCCGAGGCCGGCCTGCGGCGCGAGGTGCAGCCGATCGGCGGGGTGCCGGGCGACATCGCGCTGGAACTGGCGCGGCTGGACCCCGGCGAAGGCGCGCCGATGCTGCGGTCGGGCACGCCGGTCTGGGTGATGCTGTGCGCGCGCCTGCCGCTTCTGGAAACCCCCGTCGACCGCAACGCGATGCGCGAGAACCTGCTGAACCAGCGGCTTTCGGCGCTGGCCGACGGGTTCCTGGAAGAACTGCGCGCCGATGCGATCATCTCCGAGCCGGGCCTCGCGCTGCCGTCCGAAGATGCGGGCAACTGACCGCCCGCCGCTGGTCGTCAGCAGCGGCGAACCGGCGGGCATCGGGCCGGAACTGGCGGTCAAGGCGCGCGCCGCGGGCGCCGTCTTCGCCTGGATCGGCGACCCCCGCCACCTGCCCCGCGGCACCCGCCTGACCGAGATCGCGACCCCCGCGCAGGCCCGTTCGGTCCGCCCCGACCGCCTGCCGGTCCTGCCGCTCGACGCGGGCCCCGCCCCCGCGCCCGGCCGCCCCGACCCCGCCCTTGCCGCGGGCGTGGTCGCCGCCATCGAGACCGGCGTGCGGCTGGTGCAGTCCGGCGCGGCGTCCGGCATCGTCACCCTGCCGATCCACAAGAAGGCGCTGATCGACGGGGCGGGCTTTGCCTTTCCGGGCCATACCGAGTTTCTCGCGCACCTCGGGGGCGTGCCGCGCGCCGTGATGATGCTCGCGGGCCGCGGCTTGCGCGTGGTGCCTGCCACGATCCACATTCCCCTGTCCCAGGTGCCCGCCCGCCTGACGCCCGCCCTGCTGGAGGACACCCTTCGCCTGACCGCCGCGGGCCTCGGCCGCCACTTCCGCCTTGCAGACCCGCGGCTGGCGGTGGCCGGGCTGAACCCCCATGCGGGCGAGGGCGGCGCCCTGGGGCACGAGGAGGCGGAGGTCATCGCGCCCCTGCTGGACCGCCTGCGCGCCGAGGGGATACGCCTGACCGGCCCGCATTCCGCCGACACGATGTTCCACCCCGCCGCCCGGCGCGGCTATGACGCGGCGGTCTGCATGTATCACGACCAGGCGCTGATCCCGCTCAAGACGCTCGACTTCGCGGGCGGGGTCAACGTGACGCTGGGCCTGCCCTTCGTGCGCACCTCGCCCGACCACGGCACCGCCTTCGACATCGCGGGCCGCGGCCTGGCCGATGTGACGAGCACGCTGGCCGCGCTGCGGATGGCGGAACGGATGGCGCGCTGATGGCGGCGCTCGACGGGCTGCCCCCCCTGCGCGAGGTGATCGCGCGCCACGGGCTGCAGGCGAAGAAGGCGCTGGGGCAGAACTTCCTGCTGGACCTCAACCTGACGGCCCGCATCGCGCGCGCGGCGGGGGACCTGACCCGGGGGTCGGTGCTGGAGGTCGGGCCCGGCCCCGGCGGCCTGACGCGGGCGCTGCTCGCCTCGGGTGCCGCGCATGTGACGGTGGTGGAGAAGGACCCCCGCTGCCTGCCCGCGCTGGAGGAGATCGCGGGCGCCTATCCCGGGCGGCTTGCCATCGCGATGGGCGACGCGCTGGATTTCGACGCAGGCACCCTGCCGGGGCCGGTCAAGGTGGTGGCGAACCTGCCCTACAACGTGGGCACCGAACTGCTGGTGCGCTGGCTGACGCCGCCCGCCTGGCCGCCCTACTGGCAGAGCCTGACGCTGATGTTCCAGCGCGAGGTCGCCGACCGCATCGTCGCCCGTCCCGGCAGCGGCGCCTACGGGCGGCTCGCGGTGCTGGCACAGTGGCGGGCCGACGCCCGCATCGTCCTGACCCTGCCGCCCGAGGCCTTCACGCCCCCGCCCAGGGTGTCCTCTGCCGTGGTCCACCTGACCGCCCTGCCGGCGCCCCGCTTTGCCGCCGATCCCGGCGTTCTGGCGCGGGTGACGCAGGCCGCCTTCGGCCAGCGGCGCAAGATGCTGCGGGCCAGTCTTCGGGGCCTTGCGCCGGACATCGAGGCGCGGCTTGTCGCGTTGGGGATCGACCCGACGGCGCGGGCGGAAACGCTCGACATCGCAGCCTTCTGTGCCATCGCGCGGACGGTGGCGGCGGGCTGAGGCCCGCGTCCCGCAGGTGCACCCTTTCGCCCGAAGGCGCTTCCCTCCCCCCTCGTGGGGGAGGGAGAGGGTGGGGGGGCGCCCCGGCCTGTCGGCTGAGCCCCCCTCCCCCCTCCCTCCCCCACGAGGGGAAGGGGAGGCGCTTGCGTGCAGAGGACGCGCTCGCCAGGGCCTCGATCATGACGGGCAGTTCGGCCGGGTCGCGGCCCTGCTGGCAGAACCAGCCCCAGTTGCGGCCGGACCGTTCGCCCGCGATGCGGCCCTTTTCGCAGGGCACCACGCGCACCCCCGCCCGCGCCAGGAACAGCGCCGTGCAGAGGCCGATCACCCCGCCGCCTACGGATCACCGCGTCCGCCCGTGCCGGCGGCGGCCCGGGAAGGCGCAGGGGGGTGGCGGCCGAAATCACGCCGCCAGGTCCGCCACCAGCGCCTGCATGAAATCCCAGCCGCGGGCGAATTCGGAGGTCTCCAGATACTCGTCCGCCTGATGCGCCTGGGCGATGTCGCCCGGGCCGCAGACCACCGCGGAATAGCCCGCCGCCTGGAAATGCCCGGCCTCGGTGCCGTAGCTCACGACATGCTGCCCGTTGTCGCCGGTCAGCCGCCGCGCCAGCGCCTCGGCCTGGCCCTGCGCCTCGGGGGCAAGGCCCGGCAGGTCGAAATAGCGCTCCATTGCCACGCCCGCACCGGCCGCGCGGGCGGACAGTTCCGCCGACAGCCGCGCGCCGACGCCTTCCACCGTTGCGATCCAGTCGGCCAGGCTTTCGTCGGGCAAGGCGCGCACCTCCAGGTTGAACCAGCAGTCCGCGGCGGTGATGTTGTGCGCCGTGCCGCCGGCGATCTGGCCCGCGTGCAGGGTGGTGAAGGGCGGATGGAACGGCCCGCGGGGGGCGGCCTGCAGGGCGGCGTTGCGGTCGTTGACCCAGGCCAGGATGCGCGCGGCCTCCATCACCGCCGAGACGCCTTCCGGCAGCAGCGAGGAATGCACCTCGCGCCCCCGCACCCGCAGGTTCCAGCCCGCGCCCGCCTTGTGGCCGGTGACGACCCTCATCCGGCTGGGCTCGCCCACGATCACGGCGGAAGCCTTCGGCAAGCCCGCCATCGCCGCGATCAGCGGGGCCGCGCCGGTGCAGCCGAGCTCTTCGTCATAGCTCAGCGCCAGTTGCAGCGGCCGCCGCAGCCCGGCCCTGGCCGCCAGCGGCAGCGCCGCCAGCGCCAGCGCCACGAAGCCCTTCATGTCGCAGGTGCCGCGGCCATGGAGCCGCCCGTCGCGTTCGGTCACCGTCCAGGGGTCCGACGACCAGACCTGCCCGTCCACCGGAACCACGTCGGAATGGCCCGACAGCACCACGCCGCCGGGCTCGTCCGGCCCGACGTGGACATAGAGCCCGGCCTTCGTGCGGTCCTCGTTCCAGATCCGGTGCGCGGCGATGCCGCGGGCGTCCAGCCAGTCCTCGACCCAGTCGATCAGCGGCAGGTTGGTATCGCGGCTGACGGTCGGGAAGGACACCAGACGGTCGAGGATCTCGCGGGGGGGCAGGGCAGGCGTCATGCCCGCACGGGTGGCGCCGCCCCGGCGGGCGGTCAAGCCTGCGCGGCAGGCGGACGCAGGGGACGGCGGGCCCTCGCGCGCGATGCTCGCTGCGCGGGCCGGGGGATCGGGGAAAACTCGGGCCCGAACGACCGGGGGCGCCACACCCGGACCCGACAGAGGCCGGACGCAAGGGGATGCGATCGCCGACGGCGGTGCCCGCGTCCTTGATCTGCGTGGCCGGACCGCCGTCTTCCGCACGCGTCGCGGCGAAATCCGTGCGGTCGACAACGCCAGCATCCGCCTGCGCGAGGGCGCGCTTCCGGGCGTCGTCGGCGAAGGCGGGTCGGGCACGTCGGTCACGAGGATGTCGCTGCCGGGACGTCTGCCCTCGCCGCCCGCGGAAAACCGCGGCGGGCAGGTGATGCCGGGCGACACCGGCCTGCCGCACCTGCCGCCCGGCGGCCAGCGCGACGTGCGCGGGCGGCAGAGCTTGTGGATCCGGTCGGCATTCCCGGCGCGACCCGCAGGCTGGACGCCGATCCGCACCGGCTTTCCGGCGGCATGCGGCAGCGGGTGATGATCGCGGTGGCGCTGTCCTGCGACCCCGAGGTGCTGACCGGCGACGTGCCCTCGCCGGCCGCGGCGTCGCCCTGCCCTGCGTGAAAAGCCTTCCCGAACGCGTGACCTTTCCCGGCATCGCGATCTCGCCGGCGGTGCTGTCGGTGAGCCTGGTCGGCGACGGGTTGCGCGAGGCGCGCGCCCCCCGCATCCGCGGGCGGCGGGCGCCGTCAGTACAGCCCGCCCGAACTGAGCGTGCCGAAATCGGCCTTCCTGGGGATCGCCTTGGTCTCGCCGTCCGAGGTGGTGACGGTGACCGATCCGTTCTCGGTCTCGCCATAGGCGAACAGCGGCAGGTTGGCGCCCATGGCAAAGCCGCCGTCCACGATGATCCCCAGGGCCGCCATCGGGTCGTCGCCGTTGCGGAAGTATTCGGCCACGACGTTTTCGCCCGTGGCGCCGTCGGGCAGGACCGCGCCGGTGAAGCGGTCGACATTGCGGAAATAGCCGCCCGGCGGCACCGGGAACCGGCCGCCGCCGTATTTGTCGATGGCGACCTCCATGAAGGCCTGGAAGATCGGCGCGCAGGTGCCGCCGCCGGACGCACCGTTCAGGGATCGCGGCTGGTCATAGCCGATGTAGCAGCCGGCCACGATGTTGGAGGAGAAGCCGATGAACCAGACATCGCGCGAGTCGTTGGTGGTGCCGGTCTTGCCGCCGATCGGCACCGGCAGGTTGAGGCCCTTGGCGGTGCCGCGCTCGACCACGCCCTGCAGCATCGAGGTCAGCTGGAAGGCGGTGACCGCGTCCATCACGCGTTCCCGCCGCGATACAACCACCGGCAGGTCGCCCGCGGCAAGGCTCGCCAGCCGGCAATCGTCGCACTGGCGCTGGTCGTGGCGATAGACGGTGCGGCCCAGCCGGTCCTGCACGCGGTCGACGAGCGTCGGCTCCACCCGCTCGCCGCCGTTGGCGAACATCGCATAGGCCGCCACCATCCTGAACAGCGTCGTCTCCTGCGCCCCCAGCGCGTTGGCCAGGAACGGCTCCAGCCGGTCATAGACGCCGAAGCGTTCAGCATACTGGGCGACCGTCTCCATCGAGATCTCCTGGGCGATCCGCACCGTCATCAGGTTGCGGCTCTGCTCCAGACCCGTGCGCAGGGGGGCCGGGCCGTAGAACTTGTCCGAGGCGTTCTTCGGCGTCCACAGGCCCTGCGGCGTGTCCACCGTGATCGGCGCGTCGACGACGATGGTATTGGGCGCAAAGCCTGAATCGAGTGCTGCGGCATAGACGAAGGGCTTGAAGGACGACCCCGGCTGCCGCATCGCCTGCGTCGCCCGGTTGAAGACCGAATCCTGGTAGGAAAAGCCGCCCTGCATCGCCAGCACGCGGCCGGAATTGACATCCATCGCAAGGAAGGCGCCCTGGATCTCGGGCACCTGGCGCAGCGACCAGCGGCGGAAGCTGCCGTCCTCGTCGGAGGTGACCGCGCGCACCAGCACGACGTCGCCCACCGCCACCAGGTCGCCCGGCACCCGCGCCTTGCGGGCAAGCGATCCGTCGGCGTTGCGCTTGCGTGCCCAGGTCACGTCCTCGGCCGGGACGACATGGCCGCCCTCGGTTTCGGCCACCGCCTCGATGCCGATGCGGGCCGAGGTCTCGCCCACCTCCAGCACCACCGCCGGGAACCAGCCCGCGATGTCGCGCGGCACCTCGACCGCCGCCAGCGCCTCGCGCCAGGCGGCCTCGGACCCCAGCACCTCGGGCGGCAGGGTCTTGCCCGTGCCGCGCCAGACGCCCTGCCCGCGGTCCCATTTCTCGAGGCCCTGGCGCAGCGCGGCGGCGGCGGCCTTCTGCAGGTCCTCGTCCACCGTCGCGCGGATCGTCAGGCCGCCGCCGAAGAATTCCTCGTCGCCGAAGGTGCCCGAAAGCTGGCGGGCGATTTCCTCGGTGAAGTAGTCGCGCGGCGGCAGGCTGTCGCGGAAGGCCTCGAAGTCGCCGTTCTGCACCGACAGCAGGGGCTCGTCCCGGCCCGCGAGATAGTCGGCCTCGGTGATGTAGCCGTTCTGCCACATCTCGCGCAGCACATAGTTGCGCCGTTCGGTCAGGCGGTCCTTGTTGCGCACCGGATGGTACTGCGACGGCGCCTGCGGCATCGCGGCCAGCATCGCCGCCTCGGCGGCAGACAGCTCGTCCAGCGTCTTGTTGAAATAGGTCTGCGCCGCGGCGGCGACGCCGTAGGAGTTCTGTCCGAGGAAGATCTCGTTGAGGTAGATCTCCAGGATGCGCTCCTTGTCGAGCACCTGCTCGAACCGGCTGGCGAGGATGATCTCCTTGATCTTGCGCTCGACCGACCGTTCGCCCCCCAGCAGGAAGTTCTTCATCACCTGCTGAGTGATGGTCGAGGCGCCGCGCATGTTCTGCCCGCGCGACCGGATGCCTTCCCAGATCGCCGCCGCGATGCCGCGGGTGTCATATCCCTTGTGGGTGTAGAAGTTCTTGTCCTCGGCGCTGATGAAGGCGAACTTGATCAGGTCGGGGATTTCCTCGGAGGGCACGAAGATGCGGCGTTCCTTGGCGAATTCGTCCATCAGGCGGCCTTCGCCGCTGTAGATGCGGCTGATCGTGGGCGGCGTGTAGGAGGCAAGCCGCTCGGTCGAGGGCAGGTCGCGCGAATACATGTAGAGGATCGCGCCCAGAACCAGGGCCGCGAACATCAGTGCCAGCGTCAGCGCGGTGAACAGCCCGCCGATGGCGGATGTGACGAAGCGGACCAAAAGGCGCCCCCTGCCTGCGGTAGGCCCCGGCTATAGCAGGAGCGCGCGGGGGATGCAAAAGCGGTCCGCGAAAACCTGCCGTCAGGCCGGCGGAGAGGCGCGGAAACCTGGCAGGTTTCCGGCACGGTTTCCTTGCAGGAAACCGGCTTGCCCCTAGCGCGGCAGCGCCGCCTCGGCGTCGGCCCAGGCGCGCAGGCCCGCGGCCAGCGCGCGCGCCATCCGGGCGCGCCAGTCGGGGTCGGTCAGGCGCCGGAAGTCGCGGGCCGAGGACAGGAACCCCAGTTCCACCAGGACCGAGGGGATGTCGGGCGACTTCAGCACCGAAAACGCCCCCGCCTGCCGCGGAACGCGGTGCATCCGCAGGCCCTCGCGCCGGATCGCGGCCTCCAGCGCTCCGGTCAGGCGGTCGATGCGCGGCGCGGTTTCCGTGCGCGCCATGTCCATCAGCACCTGCGCCACCAGGTCGTCCTGGCCCGACAGGTCCACCCCCGACAGCAGGTCGTCGCGGTCGTGCCGTTCGGCCAGCGCCGCGGCGGCGCGGTCCGAGGCCTCGGCGGCCAGCCGGTAGATCGTGGCGCCCGTCGCCTCGCCCTCGGCCAGCGCATCGGCGTGCAGCGAGACGAAGACATCCGCCCCCGCCGCCCGCGCGACCGAGATGCGCGCCTCGAGCGGCACGAAGACATCGGCATCGCGCGTCAGCACCACCTGCACGCCGCCGCCGCGCAAGAGCTCCTCCTTCAGCTCGCGCGCAAAGCTCAGCATCAGCGCGGCCTCGGTCTGCCCCTCGCGTTCCGCCCCGGGGTCGATGCCGCCGTGGCCGGGGTCCAGCACCACGACAAGCGCGCCGTCGCCCCGCGGCGCGGGGGGCTCGTCGGCGGGGCCGGGAAGGATCCAGCCTGGGGGGTCGGGGCGGGCGGCGGCCTCGGCGAAGCCTTCCGGCGTCTCGGGCACCAAGCGCAGGGCGATGCGGGCGGCCCCTTCCGTCGCCATCGCGGCCTCGGCCACGCGGTAGGGGCCGTCGAGTTCCAGGACCAGCCGCGACCAGCCCGGGCGCAGGAGGCCCGCGCGCAGGTCGACCACCCTGGCGCTGTCGCGCGCCACCCGGTCCAGTCCGCGCCAGTCCACCTCGCGCGCGTCCAGCACCAGCCGCGGCGGGTCGGCGAGCAGGCGCAGGCGCCAGGGGACGGGCTGGCTGAGGCCGATCCCGACCGCGACCCCGGTGCCGTCGTCGGCGATGCGCGACGCCGCGGGATCCAGCCGCGCCAGCGCCGACAGCTCCTGCGCCGCCCCCTGCCCGCCGGCGGCAAGAAGCGTCAGCCAGACCGCCAGCAGAAGGCGCAGAACCGGTGCCATGGGCGCCTTCCTAGCCGATCACGGGGCGCGACGGAACCTCAGCCCGGGGTCATCCGCCACAGGGTGGAGGTGTTGACCGACAGCACCCAGACCGACCCGTCCGGCGCCTCGCGCACGTCGCGCACGCGCTGCGTCTCCTCCGTCGCGATCCGCGTCGCGGTCCAGCCCGCGGGGTCGACACGGGCGACATGGTCGGCGTTCAGGCTGCCGGTCAGGAAGTGTCCGCGCCAGCCCTCGAACATCCGCCCGGAACAGACCGTCAGGCCCGAGGGCGCGATCGAGGGGTCCCAGAAAAAGGCGGGCTGTTCCAGGCCGGGTTTCGACCGCCCCTCGCCGATCGGGCTGCCGTCATAGTCCACCCCCAGCGTGATGACCGGCCAGCCGTAGTTGCGCCCGGCCTGCACGCGGTTGATCTCGTCGCCGCCGCGGGCGCCGTGTTCGCACAGCCACAGGTCGCCCGACAGGTCCAGGCAGGCGCCCTGCGGGTTGCGGTGGCCGACCGACCACAGGCCCGGCACCACCTCCTGCCCGGCGAAGGCGGGCGCCGTCCGCGGCGATCCGTCGGGGGCGAAGGCCAGCACCTTTCCGGCGGCGTCGCGGGGGTCCTGCGCGCGCGGGCCGTCGCCGCGGTCGCCGGTGGTGACAAAGACGGTGCCGTCGCGCCCCTCGACGATTCGCGACCCGAACTGCCGCCCGCCGTCGCTGCCCGCACCCAGATGCACGACGGCCAGGTCGGCCAGGCGGTCTCCGTCCAGCCGCGCGCGGGCAAGCGCGGTGGCCGCGCCGCCCGCCGCCGCGGCCGCGTAGGACAGCCAGACGGCACCCGTTTGCACATGGTCGGCGGGCACCATGACGTCGAGCAGGCCCCCCTGCCCCCGCGCCGCAACCTGCGGCACGCCGGCCACCGCCCGGGGCGCGCCCTCGCCGTGCAGCGTCAGGCGCCCGGCGCGTTCGGTCAGCAGGAACCGCCCGCCCGGCAGGAAGGCCAGCGCCCAGGGCTCGTCCAGTCCGGTCACCACCGCCTCGAAGCGCAGCCCGCGGTCCGCCCGCAGGCGCGCGGGCAGGGCCAGCACGGCGGCAGAGGCAAGCCCCAGCGACAGGCCGCGGCGGCGGGTGAGGGCAAGGGGCATGCGGGCGGCCTCCGTCGGGAACGGCGGCAAGTGTGGGGGGCGCCCCGATGTCCGGCAAGGACGGCCCAGATCACAAGCGCGCGGCCCGCGGCCCTGCACGCGGCACTTTCCTTTTTTCCCGGGGCTGACTAGGACTGTCCGGGGATTTCGGTCCAACATGGGAGAACACCAATGAAAAAACTGCTGACGGCCACCGCCGCCGCCGCGCTTCTGGCGGGTGCGGCGCAGGCCCAGGAGATCAAGCTCGGCATCCTGATCGGCTTCACCGGCCCCATCGAATCACTCGCCCCCGCGATGGCGGCGGGTGCCGAGATGGCGATGGCGGAAGTGAACGCCGCGGGCGGCATCCTTGACGGCGCGACGCTGGTGCCGGTGCGCGCCGATTCGACCTGCGGCGACGCGGCCGCGGGTTCGGCGGCGGCGGAACGGCTGGTCACGGCCGAGGGCGTCAAGGGCATGGTCGGCGGCGACTGTTCGGGCGTGACCGGGGCCGTGCTGCAGAACATCGCGCGGCCGAACGGCATCGTGATGATCTCGCCCTCCGCCACCTCGCCCGCGCTGTCGACGGCCGAAGACGACGGCCTGTTCTTCCGCACGGCACCTTCGGACGCGCGCGAAGGCCAGGTCGCGGCCGAGATCATGATGGAAAAGGGCGTCAAGTCCGCCGCCCTGACCTACACCAACAACGACTACGGCAAGGGCCTGGCCGAGGCCATCTCCGCGTCCTTCACCGCGATGGGCGGCACGATCACGCTGCAGGCGGCGCATGAGGACGGCAAGTCCGACTATTCGGCCGAGGTCGGCGCGCTGGCCTCGGCCGGCGGCGACATCCTGATCGTCGCGGGCTACCTCGACCAGGGCGGTGCGGGGATCATCCAGGCCGCGCTCGACACCGGCGCCTTCTCGACCTTCGAGCTGCCGGGCGGGATGATCGGCACCTCGCTCGACGAACGCTTCGGCACCGCGCTGAACGGCTCCTACGGGCAGATCGCCGGGTCCGACAGCGCGGGCGCCAAGACCTACGAGGAAATGGCCAAGGCCGCGGGCTTCGACGGCACCTCGGCCTATTCGCCCGAAAGCTATGACGCCGCGGCGCTGTTCGCGCTGGCCATGCAGGCGGCGGGGTCCTCCGACCCGGCGGTCTACAAGGACTTCGTGATGACCGTCGCCAACGGCCCGGGCGAAAAGATCTATCCGGGCGAACTGGCCAAGGGGATCGAGCTCCTGAAGGCCGGCACCGCCATCGACTACGAAGGCGCCACTGCCGTGACGCTGATCGGGCCGGGCGAAAGCGCCGGGCGCTACCGCCAGATCGAGGTGATCGACGGCAAGCAGACCACGGTCGGCTTCCGCTGAGACCCGGGGTCCGGCCCGGGCGCCTGCCCGGGCCGGACCCTGCCGCGAACGACAAGGCCGCGCCCGATGCAGGCAGCGGCCGACAGACGGGGAGACGTGGGGCCGGTGATCGAGGTCCGCGACCTGCACAAGCATTTCGGCGGCTTCCACGCCGTGGACGGCGCGTCGCTGACGATCGCCCGGGGCTCGATCACGGGCCTCATCGGGCCGAACGGCGCGGGCAAGACGACCCTGTTCAACGTCGTCGCGGGCCGCCTGCCGCCGACCAGCGGGCGCGTCACCATGGCAGGCGAGGACATCACCGGCCTGCCGCCGCACGACCTGTTCCACAAGGGCCTTCTGCGCACCTTCCAGATCGCGC
>CAZCPY010000020.1:0-28979 GCA_964499865.1 uncultured Rhodobacterales bacterium
CCCCCCCACCCCATCCCTCCCCCACGGGGGGGGAGGGAGGCACCTTGCCCGCAGATGTCGGGCCCGCCCTGAGGCGGCCTTGCACCCGGTCGCCCGGGACGCCACAAGGCGCCATGCCCCCTTGCCACAGCCCCCGCAGATGACGCCCAACCTGAAGGGCGCGGCCTTCATGACCGCCTCGATGGCGGGTTTTGCGGTCGAGGATGTCTTCCTGAAGGCCGCCGCGCGCGAGGCGCCGCTTGGCCAGGTGCTGATCGCCTTCGGCCTGATCGGCGTGCTGTTCTTCCGCCTGCTCGCCCGCAGGCAGGGGGCCGAGCCGTTTCCGCGCGCGCTGCTGTCGCCGCGCCTGCTGGTGCGGTCGGGGTTCGAGATCGCGGGGCGGCTGTTCTACGCGCTTGCCATCGCGCTGACGCCCCTGTCATCCGCCTCGGCCATCCTGCAGGCGACGCCCCTGCTGGTGGTGGCGGGCGCGGCGCTGCTGTTCGGCGAAAAGGTCAGCGCCGGTCGCTGGCTGGCGGTGGTCGCGGGGTTCCTGGGCGTGGTCCTGATCCTGCGGCCGGGGGTCGAGGGGTTTTCCTGGCTGTCGCTGCTGGCCGTGGCCGGGATGGCGGGCTTTGCAGGCCGCGACCTTGCCACCCGCGCGGCACCCATGACGCTGAGCAATGCGCAGCTTGGCGTGGCGGGGTTCCTGATGCTGGCGGCGGCGGGTGCGGTGATGCTGCCGTTCCAGGGCGGGCCGGTCGAGATGGGGCCGCAAGCGGTGGCGCTGACGTTCGGCGCAACCGTGTTCGGGATCGCCGGCTATCACTTCCTGACCCTTGCCATGCGCACGGGCGAGGTCGGGGCGGTCACGCCGTTCCGCTACACGCGGCTGGTCTTCGCGCTGATCCTTGCGGTGCCGGTCTTCGGCGAACGCCCCGACGCGCTGACGCTGGCCGGGGCGGCGGTCGTGGTGGGCGCCGGGGTCTTTGCGCTGACCCGGCGCTGAGCCGCAGGGGTCAGCCCTGGGCCGCCGGGTCCGGGGTTCCGCGGGCGGCCATCTCGCGTTCCAGCCTGGCGCGGTTTTCGGGCGTGTCGGGCACCGCGTTGCCGTTGATGTCGTTCATCCACGGTCCTTCCAGCGCCACGCTTTCCTCCAGCGTGCGCACCTTCACCAGCGTGCCGGGCGCGACCATGTCAAACAGGTGGATGGCATCCTGGTTGAACATCCGCACGCAGCCCGCCGACGAGGCCCGCCCGACCGAGGCGTCGTCGATGGTGCCGTGGATGCGGTACATCGTGTCGCGGCCGCCGCGGTACAGATACAGCGCGCGCGCGCCCAGCGGGCTGTCCAGCCCGCCGCGCACGCCGCCCGCATATTGCGCATAGGTTTCGGGAAAGCGGCGGACCATGTTGGCGGTGGGGGTCCAGCCGGGCCAGACCTCCTTGCGCCCGATGGTGCCGCCGACGCGCAGGCTGGTGCCCTCGCGGCCGATGCCGACCGTGTAGCGCCAGGCACGACCGCCTTCCAGGACGTAGTAGAGCCGCCGCGCATGGGTGTCGACGACGATGGTGCCGGGCGCCTCGTCCCCCGCGTAGGCGACCTCGGCCCGCGGGACGGACCCGGTCAGGTAGCGCGCCTCGACCGGGGCGATGAAATAGCCGTTGTCCTCGACCCCCGCATAATCGGCCGGGGTGGGCGCCTGCACCGCAGGCGTGACGCCGCCGCAGGCCGCGAGGAACGAAAGCAGCGCAAGCGCCGCAAGGCGGGACAGAAGGGCGTGTGGCAAGGCGACCTCGCGGCGTCGGTGTTGAGCTCTGTCCACAAACCGCGCTTCCCGCGCGCCGGTCAAGCCCCTGCCGACAGAATCCTCGGCCCCGACAGGCAAGGGGCCCGGCCTTGTGGCCGGGCCCCTGCACGCAGCGCGCGGCGGCGTCAGGGCAGCGTGCCGACGGACCAGAACAGCGTCTCGCCCGAGCTGTCGCTGGTGCCGTCGTTGTCGGTGACGACCCATCCCCTGCCCGCGGCGTCGATGGCGAAGCCCTCGACCTTTTCGGCGGTGTAGCCGTTCAGCATGCCGAGGTCGGGGATCAGGTCGCGCACGGTTTCCTTCGTCACCAGCGGCAGCTCGCCGTCCAGCGCCGCGGGCACCATCTGCGCCAGCGGCACGCGGGTGATCGCCTTCAGCCCCGCGCGGCCCGCCACCTGGTTGTCGCGCTCGATCAGCCAGGCGTAGTCGCCGCGGATGGCGATTTCCGACAGGCCGACCCAGCCGCCTTCCGGCGCGGGGTCGAGCGGATAGCGCACGGCGCCCCAGGTTTCCTCGACGGTGTTCCACGCCAGCAGCTTGACCTGCCCCGCGGGATCGTCCTGCCATTCCCGCTGCACCGCCAGCCAGACCAGATCGCCCTGCACCGCCACGCCCTCGAAGCCGAAGCGCAGCTCGTTGTCCGAAAGCGCCTCGGGCAGCGGGATTTCCGCCCTGATCGTGCCCGCGGCGTCGACACGCAGCAGCGCATGCGGCGTCAGCCGGTCGCTGCGGCCTTCCGAGGCCAGCCAGAACCCGCCGTTGCCGTCGGGCGCGATGCCTTCCAGGTCCAGCTTCTGCGCCGGGTCGCCGCCGCGGGTGACGACGGTCTTCGCGGTGATGCGGGCGGGGGTCCGCGTCGCGTCGATGGTGTAGATCGCCGGTTCCGCCGCAAAGGCCGAGTCCGATACCGCATAGAGCAGCCCCGGCGTCGCCGGGTCCGCCGCCAGCCCCGACAGGGCACCCCAGCCGATCAGCTCTGCCGTGCCTTCCGAGGTGATCATCGGATAGGCCGGCGTTCCCTCGGCCAGCGCGTAGACCATGACATGCGCGGGCGCGAGGCCGTCGGCGCGCAGGTCCACCTCGTTGGCGGTGGCCAGGAGGTTGCGCCCGGGGATCGCCACCAGCCCTTCGGGCGACACGCCCGAGGGCAGAAGCTGCTTCAGAACTGGCGCCGCGGGGTCGGTCAGGTCGTAGACGCCCACGACCGAGGCGCGTTCCGAGGCCACGAACAGCATCGGCACATCGCCGAAGCGGGCGAATTCGACCGATTCGGGTTCCACTCCCTTCGATCCGGACCGGTGTTCGGGGTACTGGCCGATGGCCGCGATGGCGCGTTCGAGGGTCGCGCCGGCCTCGTAGACGACGGTGCCGTCCTTGCGGAAGATCGTCCAGCCGCGGCTGCCGCCTTCGTAGTCGCCTTCGTTGGCGACCGCGAAATGGTCGGCATCGATCCACTTGACCGCGTCGGGCTCGCGCCGGGCGGTCTTGGCGCCGCCGAAGTCCAGCCGCCCGTCGCGCGCCGTGTCGATGCCCGACAGCGCCACTTCGCCCGCGCTGAAGTCCGACGCCACCACACCGTCGGCGCCGATCACCACGATGTGGTTGTTTTCCTGCAGGGTGACGACGATCTCGCCCGCCTCGGAGATGTCGACGTATTCCGGCTCGGGGTCGTCGCCCGCCACGGCGGCGAGTCCGGTCAGGTCGATCCGCTGCAGGGCGGCGCAATCGGCGGCGCCGTCCTTCACGGGGATCTTGACGACAAAGCCCGCGGGCATCTGCGGGATGGCGCCGTCGTTCACCTCCTCGTCGCGCTGGTTCTCGATGGCGATCGCCAGGAAGCTGCCGTCCTTGGCCTTGGCCACGCTGTCGGGCTGGCCGCCCAGGTCGCATTCGGCGGTGACGGTGCGGGTGGCGAGGTCGATGGTGACCAGCTTGCCCGAGGGCGCGGTGAAGCTTTCCGAGGTGTCCACCGCGGCAAAGATGTTTCCGCCGACGATCTGCGCCGTCGTCGGCTCGCCGCCCATGTCGATGTTGCCCAGGGGTTTCGGCGCCGCGGGGTCGGTGATGTCGATCAGGCCCACCACGCCCAGCGGGCTGTCGGTGTAGACCAGCGTCATCCCGTCTTCCGAGACGGCGAGGATTTCGGCCGAGCTTTCACGCGACACGTCTTCGCCCGCGGCCATGTTGGCAGGGGTGGCGAAGGTGGCGATGCGGTTGAAGACGGGTTCGGCCGCGGCCGGCAGGGCGGTGGCCAGCAGCAGGGCCGATGTGGCGGGGGTCAGGCGAAGCGTCACGGGCAGGGCCTCCTTCGGATGCGTCGCGCCGCATCTGGCAGGGGAAGATGACGGGCGGCTTGCAGGCGGGTGACGGTTCGGTGACGCCGCGCCGATCACCGTGGCGCGGGGTTGCATCCCCACCGGCACACCCCATCTGTGCTGCGACCCGCAAGGAGACCGCGATGCGCTGCCCCGTCGACAACGAAACCCTCGTGATGGCTGACCGCAACGGCGTCGAGATCGACTATTGCCCCAAGTGCCGCGGCGTCTGGCTTGACCGGGGCGAGCTGGACAAGATCATCGAACGCGTGGGCGCGCCCGTGCCCGCCGCGCGGCCCGCACCTCCCCCGCCGCCGGTGGCGGCTGCCCGCGCCCCTGGCGGTGCCGTGCCCCTGCCCGAACCGGGCCGCGACACCTGGCGTGGCGACGACCGGGGCGCTGACAGGGGCGCTGACAGGGGCGACGACCGCCGCTGGCGCGACGATGACGACGACCGCTATCGCTACGGCAAGCGCAGGCGGAAGGAAAGCTTCCTGTCCGACCTCTTCGACTTCTGACGCGCGGGCAAACCCGGCCCCCGGGGCAGGCCGGGGCATCGCCCGCCCGCTGCGGGACGCCATCCGGCAAGCGCCTCTCTTCCCCCTCGTGGGGAGGGGCCATGGGGCGGGGGTCCTCCGCCAGAGGTAACCCCCCCCCGCCCCCTGCCTCCCCCGGGAGGGGGGAGGGAAGCGCATCCCTCCGACCCTGCGCGCCCGGTCCCCTGCCGCGGCCCGGACGCTCAGCCCACCACGTTGAACCCAGGCCCGTAGGGATAGGCGGTGATGTCGCGCGCGCCGTCTTCGGTGATGACCAGGATGTCGTGCTCGCGGTAGCCGCCCGCGCCGGGGCGGCCTTCGGGGATGGTCAGCATCGGCTCCATCGAGATCACCATGCCGGGTTCCAGCACGGTGTCGATGTCCTCGCGCAGTTCCAGCCCCGCCTCGCGCCCGTAGTGGTGCGACAGGATGCCGAAGGAATGGCCGTAGCCGAAGGTGCGGTATTGCAGCAGGTCGCGGTCGGCGAGGAAGACGTTGAGCTTCCGCGTGACCTCGGCGCAGGAGGCGCCGGGGCGCAGCAGGCCCATGCCGTATTCATGCGCCGCGACGTTGGCCTGCCACAGGGCCAGCGAGGCCGCGTCCACCTCGGCCGCGAACATCGTGCGTTCGAGCGCGGTGTAGTAGCCCGAGATCATCGGAAAGCAGTTCAGCGACAGGATGTCACCCCGCGTCAGGCGTCGGTTGGTGACCGGGTTGTGCGCCCCGTCGGTGTTCAGTCCCGACTGGAACCAGACCCAGGTGTCGCGGTATTCCGCATCCGGGAAACGCCTGGCGATTTCCACCTCCATCGCGTCGCGTCCGGCCATGGCGATCTCAAGCTCGGTCGCGCCGACCCTGACCGCCCCGCGGATGGCATGGCCGCCCACGTCGGCGACATTGGCGCCGTGTTCGATCAGCGCGATTTCGGCGGGTGACTTGCGCATCCGCTGCTGCATCGTCGCAGGCGCGATATCCACCCCGCGGGACGGCCGCAGGAAGGCGTTGAGCTTTTCCGACCGCTCCAGCGTCAGGTGGTCGGCCTCGCAGCCGATCACCCTGCCGGTGCCCGCCACCTGCGCCACCGCGCGCCAGAAGTTGTCACGCGTCCAGTCGGTGTAGGTCAGGCTGCCCCCGACCGACCGCCGCCAGGGCTGGCCCGCGTCGATCCCGGCGGAAATCACGGTGCAGTCGCCCGGGGTGACCACGCAGGCATAGGGCCGCCCGAAGGCGCAGTAGAGGAAGCCCGAGTAGTAGGCCACGTTGTGCATCGAGGTCAGCACCGCGGCGTCGATCCCCGCATCCTCCATGACGCGGCGCAGGCCGGACAGGCGGGCGTGGTATTCGGCCTCGGCAAAGGGCAGGGGGGCCTTGGGGCCGTTGTGGCAGGCATAGGCGGCGGGACGTTCAGGCATGGCGACCTCACGGAAACGGGGCGCGCATGGCGGGACCCCGAAAGGTCCCGGCGTACAGGACGACGGCAGCGGGCGCTGCAAGCGGCGGGGCCGTCACGGGCCCCTGCGGCGACGCCATCGCCGCGGCTCGGTCGCCAGGATGCCGCGGCGCGGGAAAGGGCGCAAGGGCCGGGACCGGGTCCCTCGGCGCGTATTCCGACGGCGGCTGCGACGACGCGAACGGCAACGGCAGTGACCGCGGGGATGATGGCAAAGAGGACGGCGCGGAAAAAGCGGCGGGGATGGCAGGGGCACCTGACCCGCAGCCGCGCCGTCCCTTGCCTGCCGCGTGCGGTCGGGCGAGAGGCCGGGGGGGGAGGGAAAGCGCCCCTGCGCGGCGCGCCCCTGCGCAATGCCGTCCGCACCTGCCGCCTGCGACACGCCATCTGCCCGGGCACGGCGCCCATCGCATCCGGGGGGGGGAGGGCAGGTTGACGCCGCGTGGCGGTCGTGTTACTTAGTCATATGACTAACCATCAACCCGCCACCCGCTTTCACGCGCTGGCCGACCCCACGCGGGCCGCCATCGTGGCGCGGCTGGCGGCGGGCGAGGCGAGCCTGGGCGACCTGGCCGCGCCCACCGGCCTGCGCCTGCCCACGGTGATGAAGCACCTGTCGGTGCTGGAAGCCGCGGGCCTTGTCACCTCTGCCAAGTCCGGGCGCCAGCGCCTGTGCCGCCTGAACCCCGACGGCCTGCGCGCCGCCGCCGACTGGCTGGACGGGCAGCGTGCCCTGTGGCAGGCGCGGCTGGACCGGCTGGACCGGCTGGACCGCCTTGCCCTTTCACTCGCCATGGAGCCCGCGATGGATACCCCCGGCCCGCTCGATCTGGAAATCACCCGCACGCTGAAGGCGCCGCGCGCGGCGCTGTGGCGCTGCTGGACCGAACCCGCGCTGATGGAGCAGTGGTTCTGCCCGGTGCCCTGGCGGGCGACCGACATCGTCATCGACCTGCGCCCCGGCGGCACCTTCAGGACGGTGATCCGGGGTCCCGAGGCAGAGGTCTTCGACACTGCGCCGGGCTGTTTCCTCGAGGTGGTGCCACAGGAACGGCTGGTCTGGACATCCGGCCTGGGCCCCGGCTGGCGCCCCGCGCTGACCCCGCCCGAAGGCTTTGCGATGACCGCGATGATGACCTTTGCCGATGCGCCCGGCGGCGGCACCCTGTACCGCGCCCGCGTGCTGCATGCCGACGACAGGGGCAAGTCGGCGCACGAGGCGATGGGCTTCCACGACGGCTGGGGGACCGCGACCGCGCAACTCGACGCTCTGGCGCTGACGCTCTAGCTGTGAGGTGCCGCCCCCCGGGCGGCCGGCACCCGGAGCGACGATGACCCACCGCCTGCTCGGTATCTGCGGCGCGCTGCGCGCCGCTTCTACCAACCGCCTGCTTCTGGGCGAGGCGCGCAGGCTTTATGCGCCCGAGGTCTGGGAAGAGGCCGACCTGCGCCTGCCGCTGTTCGACGAGGACCTGCAACTGTCGCAGGGCATCCCCGACGGCGTGCAGCGGCTGGCCGATCGGGTGGCAGCGGCGGATGCGGTGTTCATCGCGACGCCCGAATACAACAAGGCCCTGCCCGGCGTGCTGAAGAACGCGCTGGACTGGATCAGCGTGACCGCCGGCGCGCCGTTCCGCGACAAGCCGGTCGCCATCGCCTCGGCGGCGGATGGCCGTGCCGGGGGCGAACGGGCGCAGTTCTCGCTGCGGCTGTGCCTGGTGGGCTTCCGCCCCCGCCTGTTGCAGGGACCCGAGGTGATGGTCGTCCGGTCGCGCAGCGCCTTCGGCCCGGACGGGCGGTTGATCGACCCCAGGACAGCCGGACTTCTGGCCGACCTCTGCGCAGGTTTGCGGCAGGAAGTGGAGCGCGGCCGCCCGAGCGTCTGAGGCAGGGGCCAGGGCGGGCGCGGAGGCTTTCGCAACCGCTGGCCATGGCGTGCTTCCCTCTCCCCTCGCGGGCGAGGGAAAGGGTGGGGCGCGCCCGGTGATCGCCGGGGGCCCCCTCCGTCATCCCCGCGGGGGAGAGGGGAGGTGCGCTGCTGCCGGTTTCGTGGACACGAAGACAGGATCGTGACCAAGGAACCGGAGAGCGGACATGACGAGACGGAAGTTCAGCCGCAAGTTCAGGATCGAGGCGGTCAGGCTGGTGACGGACCGTGCCGTAGCGCCGGCGCCGGCGCTGACCTTGCCTGCGGTCAAGAAGACGCGGAGCGGCCAGCCCTCGGGGTCGGTGGCGGCGCGCAGTCCGGCCGGCGGTCTTGGACCGGTGGCGGTCACCGGCTCGATGTCAGCAACCAGAGCCTGCCGGAACATCGCCGGTGACCGCCTTGGCCAGAACCTGCTCCACGGTCGCGGACCGCATTCCCGGGCGGTTGCGCACGACCCGTTTGCGCTGGCTGAGCGCGGCCGTCCGACCTTACCCCGGGCCGCCGTCAAGGTTGGCCAGAAGGGCCTGCCGCAGTGAGCCGCCGACAGGAGGCTTTTCCCGCAGGTCGAGGTTCGAGAGCAGGTCGAGAAGGTGGCCCTTCATCACCTCTTCGGCGCGGTCGCCATCGGCGGCGGCGATGGCGTCTGTCAGGGCGTGGTGGGCATGGCTTTCGCACAAGGCCCGCGGCCTGCGCCAGTAAAGCGCCACGATCAGGGACGACCGGGACAACAGCGTCGAGATCAGCGCGGCAATCGTGGTCTGCTGGGCCATTTCGGCGATGGCCATGTGAAAGACGCCCGAAAGATAGACTGCCTGCCCCAGATCGCCCGCGTCCAGTGACCGGTGTTCCGCCTCGATATGGGCCCTGAGCCGCGCCACCCCGTCCGGTGTTGCGCGTTGTGCCGCCGACCGGGCGGTGCGGGGTTCCAGAAGGGCGCGCGCCTCGAACACCTCGCGCGCTTCGCGGATGCCGGGGTCGGCGACATAGGCCCCCCGGTTGCGGATGATCGTCACCAGCCCCTCGTGTGCAAGCGATTGAAGCGCGGTGCGCACGATGGTGCGGCCGACGCCGAAGAGGTCGCCCACCTCGTCCTCGACCAGCTTGGCCCCGGGCCCCACCCGGTGCGCCAGAATCGCCCGTCGCAAGGTCCCGGCCACCTCTTCGCTGGAGGGATTTCGCGTCAGGTCGGATTGCAGGGTCATGGCGGGCTCGGGTCAGGACGGCGCTGCCGAACCTAGTGCGATTCGACGGACAAGGACAAAGCGATGCTTTGCGGGGAGGATCGGGCCCAGGATCGTATACGATTTGTGCGAGATTTGCAGGCAATCGTTTCCTTCCCTGCCGTCAAAGGCGGCGTTTCGTCGTCCGGCAGGCGCGCAGGCGCGGTCGTCGCTTGTTCAGGGACCGGCGCGCGGCCGCAACATGCCGCCAGACCGCGCTTCGGGGGGCAAGGGTGCGCACGCAACTGGATCTGGAGCTGGTGGCACTGACCAAACGCTATGGCACGACCGTTGCGGTGGATCGGGTCAGCCACCTGTTCCCGGCGGGGCGGTATGTCTGCCTGCTTGGGCCGTCGGGCTGCGGCAAGTCCTCGACCCTGCGGATGATCGCCGGGCACGAAACGGTCAGCGACGGGGCGATCCTGCTGGCCGGCAAGGACATCTCGAAACTGCCCCCGGCGCGGCGCGGCACGGCGATGATGTTCCAGAACTATGCGCTTTTCCCGCATCTGAGCGTCATCGACAACGTGGCCTTCAGCCTGAAGATGAAAGGCATCGACAAGGCGGTCCGTCACAAGGCCGCGATGGAGACGCTGGAGCTCGTCGACATGGGCACGATGGCTGCGCGGATGCCTGCGCAGCTTTCGGGCGGGCAGCAGCAGCGCATCGCCCTGGCCCGCGCGCTGATCACCAAGCCGCAAATCCTGCTGCTCGATGAACCCCTGTCGGCGCTGGATCCGTTCCTGCGCATCCGCGTGCGTGCCGAGCTGAAGAAGCTGCAGCGCGCGTTGGGGATCACCTTCCTGCACGTCACCCACGGCCAGGACGAGGCGCTGGCCCTGGCCGACGAGATCGTCGTGATGAACAACGCGGTGATCGAACAGGCGGGCCCGGCGCGCGACGTGTTCAACGCGCCCGACACCGAATTCGTGGCGCGTTTCATGGGCGGGCACAATGTGCTGACCCTCGGGGGGAGCAGGCACGCCTTGCGCGCGGATCGGACGCGCCTGGCCCGGTCGGGCGAGGGGTTGCCGGTGTCGGTGACCTCGGTCGAGTATCAGGGCGCGCATGTCGCGGTCGGCCTTGTCGGCGCGCCCGGCGGCGAGTTGACCGCGCTGGTGCCCGAAGCCGCGTTCTTCGCCGATCCGATGACCCCGGGCGAAAGCGCCGTGGCGCAGTGGTCGCCCGCCGACCTTCACCCCCTGACCCGAAGACAATGACCGGGACCGGCCCGGCCCCTTGCACGATCACACCCAGAGAGGACCGACCATGACGATACCCCGCACTTCCTACAGCCGTCGCAGCATCCTGAAAGGCGCCGCCACATTCGGCGCGGCCTCCACGCTCGGCGCCCCGATGATCTGGGCGCAGAACATCAAGGACGTCACCCTGCGCCAGTTCGGCACCGGCGTGTCGAACCTGAACGACGTGGCCGTGAAGGTGAAGGAAGACCTTGGCTTCACGCTGGAGATGACCGCGCTTGATTCCGACAGCGTGACGCAGCGCGCGGCGACCCAGCCGAAAAGCTTCGACATCGCCGACATCGAATACTGGATCTGCAAGAAGGTCTGGCCGACCGGCAACCTGCAGGCGATGGACACCTCGAAGATCAAGCTCTTCGACAAGATCTCGCCGATCTTCACCACGGGCAAGCTGACGCCCGAAAGCGTCGTGGCCCAGGGCACGGCGCCGTCGACCGTGGGCTTCGTCTACGAACCCGGATCCAAGGAATTCGCGCCCGAGGTCACCGGCTGGATGACCCTGATCCCCACGATCTACAACGCCGACACGCTGGGCATCCGCCCCGACCTGATCGGCCGTCCGATCGAGTCCTGGACCGAGCTTCTGAACCCCGAATTCAGAGGCAAGGCCTCGATCCTCGACATCTCGTCCATCGGCATCATGGACATGGCGATGGTCTGCGAGGCGATGGGCGAGATCAAGTATGTCGACAAGGGCAACATGACCACCGACGAGATCGACAGGACCATCGCGATCTTCACCGAGGCGAAGAAGGCCGGCCAGTTCCGCGCCTTCTGGAAGTCCTTCGACGAAAGCGTGAACCTGATGGCGTCGGGCGAGGTGGTGATCCAGTCGATGTGGTCGCCCGCCGTCACCGCCGTCAAGGCGCAGGGCATCCCGTGCGTGTTTCAACCCCTGAAGGAGGGCTATCGCAGCTGGGGCGGCGGGCTTGGCCTGTCGGCCGACCTCGGCGGGCTCGAGCTGGATGCGGCCTATGAATACATCAACTGGTACATCTCGGGCTGGGTCGGCGGCTACCTGATGCGGCAGGGCTACTATTCTGCCGTGCCCGAGACATCGCAGGCGTTCATGGACGCCAACGAATGGGGCTACTGGTACGAGGGCAAGCCCGCGACCGGCGACATCGTCAGCCCGACGGGCCAGAAGCTGGCCAGTGCGGGCGAAACGCGCGATGGCGGGTCCTACATGGACCGGATGGGCAAGGTGGCCTGCTGGAACTCCGTGATGGACGAAAACCAGTACATGGTGCGCAAGTGGAACGAGTTCATCGCCGCCTGATCTGAGCACCGGGCCGCCTCGTCCTGCGGGGCGGCCCCTTTCTGCAGGAACCCTGCCCGATGACACCGTCGCGTTCCGACACCCCCACCGGATGGCTGCTGGCAACCCCCCTGACGCTGGTGCTGGCGCTGTTTCTGGTGCTGCCGATCATCATGATCGTGATTGTCAGCTTCTGGGGCGCGACCGAGTTTTCGATCTATCCGGCTTTCCAGTTCGACAACTACCGGTTCCTGTTCGGGTCCGCCGTCACCTGGCAGGTGTTCGGCAACACCCTGCGCTATGCCCTGATCACCTGGGCGCTGACGCTGGGGATCGGGTTCACGGTCGCCTATTTCCTGGCGTTCCACGTCCGCACGCTGACATGGCAGATCACCCTTGCGCTGATCTGCACCGTGCCGTTCTGGACATCGAACATCATCCGCATGATTTCCTGGGTGCCGTTCCTGGGGCGCAACGGCATTGCCAACTCGACGTTGCTGTCGATGGGCGTGGTGGATCAGCCGCTGGAGTGGCTTCTGTTCTCGGATTTCGCGGTGATCCTGGCCTTTGTCCACATCAACACGTTCTTCATGATCGTGCCGATCCTGAACACCATGCTGCGCATCGACAAGTCGCTGATCGAGGCAGCGCGCGACGGGGGGGCAAGCGGGCCGCAGATCCTGTGGAACGTCATCATCCCGCTGACCAAGCCCGGCATCATGATCGGCACCATCTTCGTGCTGACGCTGGTGATGGGGGATTTCGTCACGGTCCGGTTCATGTCGGGCAGCCAGTCGGCCAACGTGGGGCGGCTGATCTCGAACGACGTGGGGCTGCTGCAGTATCCGTCCGCCGCCGCCACGTCGGTGGTTCTGCTGTGCACCGTCCTGATCATCGTGGCGGGCCTGTTGCGCCTTGTCGATATCCGCAAGGAGCTGTGATGGAAGCGCGGCCACGGTCCTTCTACGTCCTTGCGGCCTTCTTCGGCCTTTATGTCCTGTTCCTCTACGGCCCGACGATCACGATCGGCATCCTGTCGTTCCAGGGGCCGGAGGGTGGCCTCTCGTTCCCGATGCGGGGGGTCAGCCTGAACTGGTACGACGAGCTGTTCCGGCAGCAGGCGGTGGGCGACATCTGGGGCGCGTGGTGGCGCAGCATCCGGCTGGGGCTGTTGGTGATGGTGACGACCGTGGTGGTGTCGGTCATGGGGGGCCTCGCGTTCCGCAAGCGGTTCCGGGGGGCGACGGTGCTGTTCTACCTGATCATCACCAGCCTGACGATCCCGTCGATCCTGATCTCGCTGGGGGTGGGGCTGATCTTTTCGCAATCGGGGCTGGACGTGCACTGGTCCACCTCGGCCTTCGGCGCGCAACTGACCTGGACGCTGCCCTTCGGGCTTCTGATCATGTTCGCGGTCTTCAACCGGTTCGACAAGAGCTATGAGGAGGCCGCGCGCGATCAGGGGGCGACGAGCTGGCAGACCCTGCGCCATGTCGTGCTGCCGATCATCGCGCCCAGCCTGATCGGGGTGGCGCTTTTCGGCTTTACCCTGTCCTACGACGAGTTTGCCCGGACGCTTCTGACCGCGGGCAGCTACAATACCCTGCCGCTGGAAATCTTCGGGATGACGACGAACGTCACATCGCCGGTCCTCTACGCACTTGGCACCCTGACCACCGTGTTCTCGCTTGCGGTCATCGGAACCTGCCTCGGCTTCGTTCTGCTGGCACAGCGCCGCCGGGCGCGGGCGGGGTCGGACGCGGGCAAGGGGATGGTGTGATGCGCCTGCTGGTCATCAACCCCAATGCCACCCAGTCGATGACCGACAAGATCGCCGGGGCTGCCCGCCGGGCCGTGCCTTCGGGGGTCGAGGTGGTGGCGGTGACCAATCGCGACGGTCCCCCCTCGATCCAGGGAGCAGAGGACGGGATGCTGGCCGCGCCGGGTGTGCTGTCCCTTGTGGCAGAGGCCCGGGCCGATGCCATCGTGATCGCCTGTTTCGACGACACCGCGCTGGCCGAAGCGCGGGCGCTGTCGCGCGTGCCGGTGATCGGCATCGGCGAGGCGGCGTTTCACGCCGCGATGATGCTGGGCGGGCACTATGCGGTGGTGACGACCCTGTCGGTTTCGGTTCCGGTGATCGAGGCCAATCTGGCCGCCTACGGCATCGCCGGGTCCTGCATCCGGGTGCGGGCATCCGACGTGGCGGTGCTTGACCTGGAACAGCCGGGCAGCGCCGCCGAGGCCAAGGTTTCAGCCGAGATCGCGCATGCGCTGGCCGAAGATGGTGCGGCGGCCATCGTTCTGGGTTGTGCGGGGATGGCCGACCTTGCCGCGCGCCTGTCGGTTCGCCACGGGGTTCCGGTGATCGACGGCGTTGCCGCCGCCTGCGGCATGGCCGGTGTTCTGGCCGGGCTGGTCCGGGCCGCCTGATGGGAGAGGGATGACATGCCCAAGAAGATACTCTGCGGTTTCGGCACCGACATCGACTCGGTCGCCGGCTGGATCGGGTCCTATGGCGGCGGCGACAGCCCCTCGGACATCCAGCGCGGCATCTTCGCGACCGAGGTCGGCGTTCCCCGCCTGCTGCGCCTGTTCGACCGCTATGCGATGAAGACCAGCTTCTTCATCCCCGGCCACAGCATCGAGACGTTCCCGAGGGAAATGGAGATGATCGTCAAGGCCGGCCACGAGATCGGCGCGCATGGCTATCTGCACGAGAACCCGGTGGCAATGACGCCGACACAGGAAGAGGACGTGCTGGCCAAGTCCATCGACCTGATCGAGGCCCTGACCGGGGCGAAACCGCGCGGCTATGTGGCACCCTGGTGGGAAATGTCGGCCTCCACCGCCGCACTGCTGCTGAAGTACGGCTTCGACTATGACCACAGCCAGGGCTACCGCGATTTCCTGCCGTTCTATGCCCGGGTGGGCGACAGCTGGAACGTCATCGACTATTCCAGGCAGGCGAAGGAGTGGATGCACCCCTTGAAGCATGGAACCGAGATCGACCTCGTCGGCATCGCGGCCAACTGGTATGTCGATGACCTGCCGCCGATGATGTTCATCAAGGGCGCGCCGAATTCCCACGGCTTCGTCAACCCCCGCGACATCGAGCAGATGTGGCGGGACCAGTTCGACTGGGTCTACCGCGAGATGGACTACGGCATCTTCCCCTTGACCATCCACCCCGACGTTTCGGGACGCCCGCAGGTGTTGCTGATGCTGGAACGGCTGATCGACTACATCAACGGCCATGACGGCGTCGAATGGGTGCCGTTCGAGGTGATGGCCACCGATTTCCGTGCGCGATATCCGTTTGCCGGGGCGGCCCGCCCGCCGATGATCTGATGTGTTCCGGCTGCGGCGCACCGCCCTTGCCGGGGCACTGGACCGACGCGGGCGGCGCGACCCCCGCCGACCGGCTGCGCATCCGTGCGGCGCGGGCGCAGATGCTGGCGCGGGTCCTCGCACCCCGCCAGGTCAGCGTGCGCGACGGGCTTCTGGTGCCGGGGCTGACCCTGACGGGATCGGGCGGGCGCCAGGTGCTGGTGCCTGATCTGGAGGCGGTGTGGGCTGCGGTCGAACGGTTGACCGGCCGGCCCGTCGATCCGCTTGCCGATGTCTGACCGGCTGCGCCTGACGATCCTCGGCGGCTTTCTTGGTGCAGGCAAGACGACATGGCTGCGCCACCAGATCCATCACGGCACCTACGCCCGGGCGCATCTGATCGTGAACGAGGCGGCGGAGGCGGCGGTGGACGACACCCGGCTGGCCGGTGCTGCGGGTCTGACGGTGCTGGCCGGGGGATGCGCCTGCTGCGACGCCGTGCGCCGGCTGCGCGAGGCCCTTCGCGGCCTTTGTGAAGATCGCAGCGCCGGGCGCGGGGTGGCAGAGGTGGTCCTGGAAACCTCCGGGCTGGCCGATCCGGCGCGGATCGTGGCGATGATCCGCGCCGATCCGGTCCTGGCCCGGCACCTGGTGCTGGCCGAAGTGGTCGTGCTGGTCGACGCCTTCGAAGGCCCCGCCAGCATCGCGGCCGAACCGCTGGCCAGGCGGCAGATCGCGGCTGCCGACCGTCTGATCCTGACCAAGACGGACCTTGCACAGTCGCAACGGCTCTGCGCCTCGCTGGCCATGCTGGCTCCGGGTGCGGTCGTCACGGCGGCCGTGCAGGGCGTCGCGGTCCCCTTGCCGGCGCCGGACCCTTCGGCCCGGCGGATCGAGATCGGGCAAGATGCCGGCGATCCGATCCGGGTCCATGTTCTGGACGTGTCGGCTGCGGATTGGCCCGCACTGTCGGTCTGGCTGTCGGCGCTGATCCACGCCCGCGGTGCCGACATCATGCGGATCAAGGGTATGGTGCAAAGCCCTCGCGGGCCGCTGTTGCTGCAATCGGTCGGGCGCGTGATGCAGCCGCCCGAACCCGTGTCTTTCGCCACCGGACACCTGGTGCTGATCGGACGCGGCACGACCGGGCCTGACCTGTCCCGGTCGCTCGCCCGCTGGACCCATGGCGCTTGCGGGAAACGGGAAAGGGAGGCGGCGCCATCCACGCCGGCTTCGCCGCCGGAGGGAAACGTGAAGGCCAAAGCCCGGTCCGGTTCCCGATGACCCGCCGCAGCGATCCGCCGCCGCAGTCAACCCGCGTTGTCGCATGAAACGCAGATCGACCCCAGCCGCGTGATCGGGTCCGTCAGGCGGCCTGCCCTTCAGGGTCGTGCCAGGCCTCTCCCGGTGCCGCGCCGTGCAGGCCGGTCACCGTCCTGAACCCGCATGTCGCCCGATGTTCGGCAAGACGCTTGGGCGTCGGCCGGTTCCGCCGGCGGGCGAAGCCGTCGATGGACGGGTCGCAGGTTTCCCGTGCGTTGACCCGCCAGGGCAGAGGCCCGGAATGGCAACGGGCACGGGACGACCGGCAGCGGCCCGGCGGGCGCGACCGCGGATGGTCGTTTCTGGACCTTTGGGGAAGCGGCCGGTCAGGCGGGCGGCGTCGAGAGGACGGGAAAGGCAAGCGACACGACAAGCCCCGGCGCGTTGTCCGACAGTTGCAGCCGGGCCTCGTGCAGGTCGGCGATGGCCGCGACAAGGGCAAGCCCGAGGCCGTTGCCTTCCGTGGTGCGGCTGGTTTCGCGGCGGTACAGGCGCCTGAGGACAAGCGCGCGTTCCGCTTCGGGGATGCCCGGTCCGTTGTCGGCGACCGACAGCACCACCGACGTGCCGTCCTGCCGCAGCGACAGCCGGATGGTCGAGCCCTCGGGCGTGTGACGCAGGGCATTCTCGATCAGGTTTGCCACCACCTGACCCAGAAGGTCCTTGTCGCCCCGGACATGGACGGGCCTGCCGGATGGCAGGTCCACCGCCAGAGAATGCCCGCTGTCCTCGACCGCCGGGCCGTAGATGTCGGCGAAGGTGGCTACGACGGCCGACAGATCGACGGGCCGGAACCTGCCCCTGGGGCCCCCGCCTTCGATCTGCGCGATCTGGAGCAGCGACTGGAACACCGCGACCGCCCGGTCGGCTTCGGCCACCGCCCGGTCGGCCAGCGCGGCTTCGGGCGACCCCTCGCCGGTCTGGGTCCGCAGCTCTGCCATCAGGACGGCGATGCGCTGGACCGGGGTTTTCAGGTCATGCGCGATATCGGCCGAAACCTGCTTCAGGGCCGCCACCGATGCCTCCTGCGCCGCCGCCATGCGGTCAAGTCCCCCGGCGATCCGCGCGAGGTCGTCCCGGCTTGCGGACGTCTCCGCGACACGGGCCTTCAGGTCGCCGGCGGTCAACCGCTCAAGCGTGCCTTCGATCCGCACGACCCGTCGCGCAGTCCGGGCGGCGATCACCACGGCGGCCAGGAGCGAGAGCAGAAGTGTGGGAACCAGGCTGAATGCGACCTGGGAGATGAACACCTCCCTCACCTCGCCCAGGCCCTCTCGCGTTTCACCAAGGACAAGCGTGCCGCGATGATCGGCGACGACGCGAAATTCGTAGCCGTAGTCTGAAAGCTGCTGATCGCCGGACAAAGGCGAAACCGAAGGCGTTCCGCCGTCCAGCACCGCAATTGCATTGCCGACAGGCGGCGCATTCGCCGACAGCAAGACGACGATCCGAACTTCGGGGTCGGCTGCGCTCGCCTCGGCGATGACCTGCCGGCGCAGGTCTTCCGCGGTTCGGGCGACTGAAAAGCCTGCCGCCGACTGGTCGAGGGAGGTGATGATTGCCTCCTGCAGGCCTTCCCGGATGCGCAGGAAGGCGATCGCCGTCGTGGACAGGCTGATGACCGCCATCAGCGTGACCACGCCGATTGCCTGCCTGACGGGGGTGGACTTCAGCAGGTCCACCGGGCGCGGGCGCTTGCGGTCAGCCATCGATCTTGTAGCCCGCGCCCCGCACCGTGCGGATCAGTTCGCGCTCGAAGGGCCGGTCGACCTTGGCGCGCAGCCGCGAGACATGGGTTTCGACGACATTGGTCTGCGGGTCAAAGCTGATGTCCCAGACCTGTTCGAGCAGCATCGTGCGCGTCTGCACGCGACCCTTGCGGCGCAACAGAAGCTCGAGCAGCGCGAATTCGCGCGGCAGAAGGTCGATCTCGACATCGCCGCGCCTCACCGTGCGGCGGATCAGGTCCATCCGCAGATCGTCGGCGGTCAGAACGGTTGCCTCCGCCTGCTGGACGGGCCGCCTGGCAAGGGCACCGATCCGGGCGGAAAGCTCGCCGAAGGCGAAGGGCTTGACCAGATAGTCGTCGCCACCGGCCTGCAGCCCCTCGATCCGGTCATCCACCCCGCCAAGCGCCGTCAGGAAGATCGCCGGGGTCATCACCCTGGCGGCGCGCAGGGCCCGGACCAGGGAAAGGCCGTCAAGCCCCGGCAGCATCCGGTCGACGATCAGCACGTCATAGGCGCTCGCCATCGCCTGGGACAGGGCATCGCGCCCGTCGGCCATGTGGTCGACCACATGCCCTTCCTGGCGCAGGCCGGCCAGAACGTAGTCGGCTATCGTCTTGTCGTCTTCGATCAGGAGAAGTTTCATCGTGCGGGACCAGTGCGACAAGGGAAAGGGAAGGCTTCCCGGGGGTGGCAAAACGCGCATCTGACGAGGCCTGAACCGTTCACGACGGTGCAGGCCCCGTCAGGCAGAAGAGGCTTGCGGCATCTGCGGGGCACCGTCGATTGCCGCTGCATCAGACGGGCCGGCGGTCCCTGGGCTTCGACCCGCTCCGCCCATCGCGATGCGAAGCGCCGCGACCAGCAACAGGCCGATCACCACGGCGATGCCCGCGACCAGAAGGCCAAGCCCAAGGCTCAAGACGGCGATCAGCGCGAACAGCGCCCGTGCGGTGAAAAGTCGTGCCTTGTCGAACATCTGAATTCTCCTTGCTTTCGAAAGGGCAGGATGGTCGCCGTTGCTGTCAGGCAGCTTTCGCAAAGGTGACAAAGCTGCAATCCCTGTTGAAGCGCACCTGGTGCAGGCCCCGATGTCCGAAGCCTGCCACAGGGAATGCCTTGCGGGGTGCGGGCGGTCAGGTTCAAGCCCATCGAATGGAAATCCCGCCACCCCGGTCGGGGGTGGCGGGCCAGACCGAGGCGGTCAGCCTTCCCTGTCTTCGCCTTCCTGCTCCCCGCCTTCCTGCTCCCCGCCTTCCTGCTCCCCGCCTTCCTGCCCCTCGCCTTCTTCGCCGGACTCATCATCGGCGGCGAGGACCTTGCCGGTCATCGCATCGATCCGAAGCCCGGTCGTCTTGCCGGACGCGTCAGCAACCTCCAGTTCGACCGCCAGAGCGCCGTTCTCCTGGCCGTACTCCGCCGAAAGCGCCTTGCCGCCCTGGGCTTCGGCCGTGGTGATGGCCTGCAACAGGGTCACCTTGGCACCTTGCAGCGCGGTCAGTTCCGTCCCTTCGTCACCGGCCTTCTGACCTTCTTCGTCCCCTTCGGCCGACTCAACGGCCGGGGTGCTGCCAAGGATCGCGCCGGTCGCCGGGTCGATCAGGTGGTCCACTTCGTTTGCACCGTTCTGGGTGGTCACGTCGAAGACCGGCTTGCCGTCCTTCATGGTGAACTCGCCGCCCACGACCATGCCCTGGCCTGCGGCTTCCGCGGTGCGGATCGCGTCGGCAAGCGAGATCTTCGCGCTGCCCAGCGCCTGCACGGTCGCCGCGTCGTCCGAGCGTGCCTCGGCCCGCGCGATGGTGGCCATCGCCCCGCCAAGGGCCAGCGATCCTGCCAGGGTCGCCAGCATCATCCGGGCTGCGCGCGACTTCGGTTTCGTTTGCATCGGTCTTTCCTTCTCAGCTTCAGCAGCGCCCATCGCTGCCATGACACCAATCTGGTCGCCCGAGCTGCCGATCGCCTGACGCGAAGGTTGCAAGTTTGTCACCAAGTTCCCGGTTCCGTGATCCGGCCTCATCCCGGCCGAAAATGGTTCGGGTGCCGCAAGAAAGCCCTTGCGGCACCCTGGTCGCCCGCGCGCCGGACTCGTCAGTCCGCCGCTTCGGCACCACCCTTGTCCTTCATGACCTGGGCCGTGACCGGCGCGAAGCCGTCCAGCTTCAGCATCACGTCGACCACTTTCCCCGCCTGCGAGGTGATGTAGATCGAGTTCGGATTGGCGCGGAAATGCCCGGCAACCTTGCCGTCGTCGAACTGGATCCGCGCCTCGCCCCCGGCCGGGACAGAGAAGCCGTCAAGCGTGCGGAACACGCTTTCCACCTTGCCGGTGTCCTTGTCGGTGAAGGTGTAATAGATCGAGAAGCCGGTCAGGGCCGTGGTGCCGCTGTTCGTCACCGCGATCTCCAGATGGTCCGGTGCCGCCTTGCTGGTGCCGGGTTCCACGTTGTTCTCGACCAGAAGCTCGCTGATTTTGAACGGGGCCGGGGCGCCGGAAGTGTCGATCGGGTTCGGCGCGAAAGTCGCATCGGCATCCGCCAGATCGTTTGCGCCATCGCCGTCGGTGTCGGCGACCAGGGGGTCGGTGCCCAACACGGCTTCCGCGGCATCCGGCACGCCATCGCCATCGGTATCATCTGCGGCGGCCTGGGCGGCCATGGGCAGCGTCACCGCCAGCAGCATGGCCAGAAGGGGAAAGGGTCTTGCAGTCATCGAAGTCATTCCTTTGTCAGCCTGTCGGCATTGAGGGGGAGGACAAGGGCCAAAAGGCCAAGCCCAAGGGCGGTGAGGAAAATCCAGATGAGATCGCCCTTCTTCTCGATCAGGATTTGGTCAAGCGGAACGCCGGTGTAGGTGTCCTTGATGCCAAGGACGGCAAAGGTGAACCGCTCGAAGTGCTTGGTGACGGAAGCCTGCTCGATCCCGTCGCGCAGGGTCTCATAGGTCGAGAACTGCTTCATGATCTCGACCTGGTCCGGCTTGGCGATGCCCAGCGACTTGAAGACGCCGCCCGCCACCTGGTTGTCGGGGTCCAGCGTGTCGCCGATCTGCGGCGCGACAAGGACAAGCGTCAGCCAGACCGCAAAGGCCAGAAGCAGCGCCGTCGCCGTCTTGCGCAGCGTCAGGGTCAGGATGAAGCCGACAAGGAAGAAGCACGCGGTGTAAAGCCAGGCCGCCACCCAGGTCAGCGCCAGTCGCGGCAGGTCGCCGGCTGAAAGCCCCACCCCGCTGGCCAGGTGAACCATGACCGCCAGCACAGCCAGAACCGTCAGAAGACCAAGGCCGAGGAGCGCCAGCCCGGCGGCCAGCTTGCCCGCCAGAAACTGCCAGCGCCGGATCGGCCGGGTCAGGATCAGCGCCAGGGTCTGGCGCCCCCGTTCGCTTGCCGCCGCCCGGTAGCCGATCAGGATCGCGATGGCGGCCCCGACGATGCCGATCTGCTCGACCGCGCCGCGCAAAAGCTTCAGGGGATAGAACTCCGGCGCCGCGATCTGGTCGACCGGCTTGCCAAGCGCAAGCAGCGTGGCCTTCGCCGCGGCATAGGTTGCGGCATCGGTGCGCAGGGCGATCGCCCCGCTGACCAGCGCCACGGCGGCCCCTACAGCCAGAAACAGCGTGACGATGAAGACAAAGCGGTCACGGCTGGCGTCGCGGATATCCTTGGCCGCGATGGTGGCCAGCGGGGCAAGGGTGGATCGGTCAGACATCATAGTCGCTCCGGGTCAGGTCGATGCGGCGGAGGGCACGGAAGGCCCAGACGAAGGCGGCACCAAGGGCAATAAGCAGGGTCGCAAGCGGCGGGATCGCCGAGGCCGACGCGCGGCCCGCAGGCAGAAAGTCCAGCAATGCCGCCGACAGGTAGCGATAGCTTTCGGCCAGCGAAACCGGGCCTATCGCCCAGGCCGTCCAGCGGAAGAAGGCCGCATCCGGCGGGGTGGCCAGCGCCGAGACGGGGTTGATCGACGCGGTTGGCAACAGGTTCCCCGTGACCGACGGCAGCACGAAGGTCAGGACCAGCCACAGCGTCACCGGCAACAGAAGCCCGACCGTTTCGGACCGGCTGCGGGCGGCGGCACCCATGGCGACCAGGCCGAAAACCATCAGATAACCGCCGGACAGAAGGAAGAAGCCCAGAAGCTGTCCCCATTGCGCGGGCGTGACGCTGATCGCGGGCAGCGCCAGCAGCGTCGCCACGGCGACCAGCGCCGCAATCAGGGTCAGGCCGCCGACAAGGGCCGCAAGCGCCTGCATCTTGCCGACAGCAAAGGCCGGGCTGTCTCCGGTGCGCGTGCCATACAGGGGCAGCACGCCCGAACGCCGGTCGATCGCCACCAGCCGGTTGCCGACGACGATCGCCGCCAGCACGCCGATCAGCGAGACATAGACCGCGACGTTGCGCAAAAGGATCAGGGCCGAGCTTTCCAGCACCGGGTTGGCCGGCACCGGCTTGCCCTGCGACTGCAGAAAGGCCGCGGCATCGGTGAAGATCAGGTTGACCGTCGCCGTGGCGCGCCAGCCCAGCCAGGCCGACAGCAGCACCAGGGCGACGAACAGTGCCGCGATGACCAGCACGGTGCCTTCGCGCAGGGTCAGGCGCAGGGATTGCCGCGTGATCAGGCCCGCGGCAGTGCGGGGCGCGTCCATCATGCCGCCCCCGCAAGGGCCGGCTGAGGAGTGACCGAGAGATACAGCTCCTCCAGCGCGGCGTCGTCGCCATAGCGGGCGGTGACGGCCTCGATCCGGTCATGGAAGACCAGCCGCCCGTGGCTGAGGACCGCAATCGAGGTGCAGGTCTTCGCGATCTCGCTGATCAGGTGGGTGTTCATGAAGATGGTCATGCCGAACTCGCGGTTCAGGCGGGTGATCAGGTCGCGCAGCATGCGGATGCCCATCGGATCAAGGCCCGAGGTCGGCTCATCCAGAAACAGCACCTTCGGCTTGTGCAGGATCGCCTGCGCCAGGCCGATCCGCTGCCGCATGCCCTTGGAAAACCCGCCGACGCGGCGACCCGCGTAGGGCAGGCTGTCCAGAAGCTCCAGCACCTCGCGGACCCGCCGCGCCGGCGCGGCGACACCCGACAGGCGGGCGAAGAACAAGAGGTTCTCTTCCGCCGTCAGCGTGTCGTAAAGCCGGACGTTTTCCGGCACGAAGCCGATGTTGCGCCGCACCCCGTCGGGGTCGCGCACCAGATCCGCCCCGGCGATGGTGGCACTGCCCGAGGCGGGCCGGGCCAGCGTCGTCAGCATGTTGAGCGTGGTCGTCTTGCCGGCCCCGTTGTGGCCGAGAAAGCCGAAGACCTCGCCTTCGGCAATGGCGAAGCTCAGCGCATCGACAATGGTGCGGTCTTCAAGACGCTGGGTCAGCCGGTCAAGGGCGACGATGGGCGGCGGCATGGGGGACTCCGTGTCGGTTGCAGACCTGCCGCCCACAAGCGGGCGGCGGCTCTGACGCACCCTGGACGCCACGGATCACCGCAACCTGCCGCGACCTATACAGTTCTGTGATCCGTCGGCGGTGGCCTTGCGGTGTCCTGCCGTTCCGCGCGCCCCGAAGTTCCGCCAGCTCAGTCTGCGGCCAGCAGGTCCGGGCCACCCGGAACGGCCGTCACCGTGGTTCCGGCAATCGGCGGCAGGGCCGGGTCCAGCCGGTCAAGCGCCGCGGATTCGAGCATGTCGAACCCCGCGAGGATGGGGTCAAGCGTCTCGACCGTCGCCGACAGCAGCAGAACCGGCCGGGCATCGGACCCGGCAAGACGGATCCCGCTGTCCCAGACCCGAAGGACATCCCGCGAGGCAGGCACCCCGGCCCCCGGTCGCGTCAGGGTCGCAAGCGGCGGCCGGCCCAGATGGGTCATCGGCCAGGGCGCAAGCCGGTCAAGCGGGCTGCGCGTCGGCAGGACGGAATCCGCGACCTCGGCGATCCAGGAATGGCTCGACGCGCTCCAGCCCGCCGATTGCAGCGGCACAAGCAGGTCGGCAAGCGCCAGGTCGGTCTGCAGGATCATCCGCTCGCCCGGCTCGCCGTCGAGCAGGATCCGCGTCGTCGGGACCGGTGCCTTGCCGGCCAGCCAGTCGCTGCGCGCCAGCGTCACCACGGCGGGGCGGACGGTGTAGAAGGCCGCCACCCTCGTGTAGTCGCGCACAAGATAGCTGCCGTAGACCCCGGTCAGGGTGACAAGAATGGCGACGGCAAGCCCACGTCCCGGCATCCGGGCGCGGGCGGCGCGGGTCAGGACCGCAACCGCCATCAGGACGACAGCGCCGAACAGGATGCCCGCGATGACATCCGTGGGCCAGTGCGCACCGAGATACACGCGCGAGACCGCGATCACGAGGACAAGGGCGGCCGCGGCCCCGTAGACCAGACCGCGCAGCCGGGCGTGCAGCGTCGAGGCGACCAGAAGGGCGGCGACCCCCAGGATCACCGTCGCGTGGGTGGCGTGACCGGACGGAAAGCTGAACGCCTCGGCCCCGCTGTACAAAGGCGTCGGACGCGCGCGCTGCACCAGAAGCTTCATCGCCGGGACAAAGGCCAGGGTAGAGGCGAAGGCGCTCGCCAGCACGGCCGCAAGCCGCCAGTCGCGCAGGAACGCCACATAGCCCAGGATCACCGCCGCCAGCGGGAACAGCACCCGCCCGTCGGCCAGCATGGTGAAGCCAAGAAAGATCCGCGTGGCAAGGTCGGACTGGTTCGCCCGAAGCCAGCCGGACATCGCGGCATCCGCGCGGGCGAGTTCGGGGTCCAGCAGGATCATCGCCGCAAGGATCACCAGCCCGGCACCTGCCGCGATGGCCAGCATCGCTTCGGCCAGACTGCCGGACGGGCTGCTTGCCTGTGCCAGATGCCGCGCGATCCAGCGCCGCCATGGCCGGTCGGACGTGGCCAGACGCGACGCCGCCCGCTGGCTGAGTTCGGCCAGTTTCGGCGCCGCCCGTCTCGCAAGAAGCCGGGCGGTGAACCAGGCCAGGGTCGCCAGGACAAGGACGCCGAGGAAAAGCTCGATGACCTTGGGGTTGGCGGTCGCCGCCACGCCAAGACCGCGCCCGATCAGCATCGACGGGAAGACCTGCGCCCCCGACCACACCAGGGCGGACAGCACGTTGACCACGAAAAAGCGCAAGGGTGGCATTCCGGCCATCCCGGCAACGGTGGGCAGGATCGCCTTCACCACCGGCACGAAGCGCGCAAGGAAGATGCTCAGGCTGCCATGGCGGGCAAAGAAGCTTTCCCCCTTGACCAGCAGGTCCGGGTGGGTCGCAAGTGGCCAGACCGATGTCAGATGCCGCTTGCCGCGTCGCCCGATCCAGAACGACAGCGCGTCCCCGGCAATGGCGCCAAGGGCGCTGGCGATCAGCACGGGAAACAGCCCCAGCTTGCCCAGCCCGACCAGCGCCCCCGCGCCGATCATGATCGGTGTCGAGGGGACGAAGAGGCCGATGAACAGCATCGCCTCGCCGAAGGCCACGAGGAACAGGATCAGGATGGCAAGGGTCGGATTGGCAGACAGATAGTCGGTGATGCTGGTGACAAACTGGGTCATGCGTGACGGTTCCGGCGGGGTGCCGGGGATCGACGGGTGAAGGGCCTGTCGATCCCCGGGGCCGCGTGACTGGAGGCGAACTCAGGGCTTTCCGTCTGTGACGAAAGGTCCGTCCGGGCCAAGTTCGCGGGCAACCGGCAGCTTGCGGCGGCGGATCAGCCAGGCTGCCCCCAGCAGATCGACGATCCCGACCAGGGCACGTTGCAGATTGCTGTAGTTGGACCGGCCGCCGCGGCGTTCGGCATGATCGACGTCGATCACGAGAACGCTGTAGCCCTCGCGCCGGACCATCGCCGGCATGAAGCGGTGGATGTGATCGAAGTAGGGCAGGGACAGATAGACCTCGCGCGGGAAGGCCTTCAGTCCGCAGCCGCTGTCGCGCACGCCGTCGTGCAGCAGCGCGCCGCGGATGCCGTTGGCGATCCGCGACCCGATGCGGCGCGTCCAGCGGTCCTGCCGCTTGCGGCGCTGGCCCTGCACGAGGCCCGGCCTCTTTGCGCCGCTGTCCGTGAGCGGTGCCAGCAGCCGGGGCAGATCGGCCGGCGGGTTCTGCCCGTCGGCATCCAGCGTGGCGATGATCCTGCCCCGTGCCGCAAGGATTCCGGTCCTGAGGGCGGCGGACTGGCCGCAGGACCGCTCATGCCGGATCAGCCGCAGTCCGGGCAGGGCCGCCATCGCCGCCGTGACCGCCGATGCGGTCGTGTCGGTTGAGCCGTCGTCGACGACGATGATCTCGTGCGCCGTCGCGGACAGCGCCGCGGCGATGTCGGTCAAGAGCGAGCCGATCGCGACGGCCTCGTTGCGGGCAGGCAGGACAACGGAAACCGTCGGCGCATCCGTCATGACTGCGGCTCGACGCCGTAGACGAACCATCGGTCGCCCTGGAGGATGTCTTCGCGCAGAAGCCGCAGTCCGGGCGAAGCGATCGGGGATTTGCCAAGCACCAGGCTGCCCGGACGCCCTGCGATCCAGGCGGCAAGGGCGCCGGGATCCCGCAGGACGGTCACGGGTTCGGACAGGCGGGCAGAAAAGCTGAACTGCCCATCATAGCCCCGGTCAAGCGTGGCGATGCCCCGCCCGTCGTAGACCGACAGCAGGCCCGCCAGCCGAGCGGGGTCGTTCGCGGCCCAGACCGTCTGAAACGCGACCAGCAGGAAGGCGACCAGCGTGGCGGGCGCCACCGGGATGCGTGCGGCCTGCCGGGAGCGGGCCGTGGCCACCAGCACCAGCGCCGTCGCCACGGTGACCGTCGCGAGCGCCAGTTCCAGCGGGCCCACCCCGTCCGACAGGGCCTTCGGGCCATAGCCCAGGGCCGCCGCCGCGCCAAGGCCAAGGATCGCTATGGCGGGCAGCATCGGGACAAACCGCGTCCAGCGCCCGGGGGCCGCCCCGGTCCCGCGCGACAGCAGCAGCGCCAGCGCGGCAAGTTCCGGGACCAGGTAGTGGATCTGCTTGCCGCTGATCAGGCTGAAAGCGGCCAGCGCGCCAAGGGCCCAGGCCAGCAGGAACCGTTCGGCCGACCCCTTGTCCCTTGGCCAGAGGCTTGCCGCCTCGCGTCCCCAGCCCCAGGGCCAGAGAAACAGCGGCAAGAGCGCGACAAAGAACCAGAGCGGCCGGTCATGGGCAAAGGAGGCGACCATGCGCCCGGCGCTTTGCCGCCACAGGATGTCGTTGCGATACTGCGCATCCCCGAAGACCAGCGCCGGCACCAGCCACAGGCTGAGCAGCGCCAGCGCCACCAGCACCCCGAGGCCGACGCCCGCCGCCATGTCGCGCCGACGTGCGGTGCCATCGGCAGGCCGCCACAGCGGAAAGGCCAGCGCGACCGGCAGGACATGGACCAGGATGACCGGCCCCTTGGCCAGCACGCCGAAGGCCAGCGCCACACCCAGCCAGACCGCCGCGCGCCAGCCCGGCTGCCGGGCCATGGTCCACAGGGCCAGCATTGCCGCAAGGACCGCGACGGTCAGCAATGCGTCGAACATCGTGGCCGACCCGTAGGCCAGGAACACGCCGCCGGTGGCGACGGTCCAGGCCGTCCGCCCCTCGCGTTCGGGAGCCTCGGGCCAGAGCCTGGTTGCCAGACGGGCCGCCATCAGGATGACCGCAACCCCCGCCATCGGCCCGACCAGCCGGGCCGCGAACTCGCTTGGGCCGGTGACCAGCCAGACCAGATTGACCAGCCAGAACAGAAGCGGCGGCTTGTCGCTGTAGATCTCGCCGTTGAGGTGCGGCACGATCTTCGAGCCGCCCTGCCACATCTCCCAGGCGACGGTCAGATAGCGGGTCTCGTCGATCGGCAGCAATGGCCGGAGGGCGAGCAACGCCACGGCGATGCCAAGGAATGCCAGCGCCGCCGCGACGGGCCGATGGTGCCACCCGGCGCGCGTCATTGCTTCACGCCCGCCTTTGCGCTGGCCCGGATCAGCATGAGATTGCGCAGGTAGACGATCAGGCCGAACGCCTGGCCGGTGATGAACACCGGGTCCTGCCGCCAGAGCGCGTAGCTCAGCAGCGTGGCGCCACCGGCCAGCGAGAACCACCAGAAGACATAGGGCACGATGCTTTCCCGCCGGACTTCGCTGACGATCCACTGCACGAGGAAGCGGGCGGAGAAGAGGGCCTGGCCAAGAAAGCCGATCGTGAGCCAGAAGGTTTCGGAGAGCATCGGGGCCTCTGCGGTTTGGTGCATGGCTGCCGCGCCACACGCGTGGACGACAGACGACAGGATGGGCCTTCACCTGCCCGGTTCCGTCCTGATGGCCTGCCGTTCCGACGGGTCTCTTACGGGAAGATTACAGTTCTGCAAGGTTTGCCGATCGACTGATGTCGCCCGGGATCGAGCCTTGCGACAAAAACCTTGCCGCGGGGCTTTCCGGAGGCCCGGCCGGAACGGCCGTTACCGCAAGCACGGCAAGTCAGGACGATTGACTTGTAACGGTCGCTACATTATCGAAGTGCGCATGACCGATGTCGCATGGCTTCTGATGACCTACAAGGTCCCGGCCGAACCTTCGGCACGGCGCATCGCCATCTGGCGGCGGCTGAAGGGGATGGGGGCCATCTATCTTCAGAACGGCGTCTGCGTCCTGCCGCGCACGGATGACCACATCCGCCGCCTGAAGATGGTCGAGAACGATATCGACGAGGCAAGGGGCGAAAGCGTGATCCTGCAGACCGTGGCGCTGGACCCCGGCCAGGAGGCCAAGGTCGTGGGCCGCTTCAAGGCGGAGCGCGACGAGGCCTATGCCGAGTTCATCGACAAATGCGACGACTTCGAGCGCGAGGTCGCCAAGGAGAT
>CAZCPY010000020.1:29079-32127 GCA_964499865.1 uncultured Rhodobacterales bacterium
GTGATCGAGGGCATCGCCGAGGCGACGGCGGCGATCACCAAGGTGTTTTCCGGCGCGCTGTCCGACCGGATCGGGCGGCGCAAGGAACTGGCGGCCATCGGCTACGGGCTGGCGGCCTTCACCAAGCCGGTCTTCCCGCTCGCACCCTCGATCGGCTGGCTGGTCGCGGCGCGGTTCATCGACCGGGTGGGCAAGGGCATAAGGGGTGCGCCGCGCGATGCGCTGGTGGCCGACCTTGCCCCGGAAGGGCGGCGCGGCGCGGCCTTCGGCCTGCGGCAGTCGCTGGACACGCTGGGGGCCTTTCTCGGGCCGCTGCTGGCCATCGGGCTGATGTGGGTCTTTGCCAATGATTTCCAGTCGGTGTTCTGGGTGGCGGTGATCCCGGCCTTTCTGGCCCTGGGCCTGATCCTGTTCGCCGTGCATGAGCCGCCCCGCCCGGCAGGGCTGCGCCGTGTCCGCAACCCGCTGTCGCGGGCCGAGCTGCGCCTTCTGGGCGGCACCTACTGGGCGGTGGTCGCGGTGGCGGCGGTCTTCACACTGGCGCGGTTTTCCGAGGCCTTCCTGATCCTGCGGGCCGGGGAGCTGGGCCTGCCCCTGATGCTGGTGCCGCTGGTTCTGGTAGGCATGAACGCGGTCTATGCGCTGTCGGCCTGGCCCGCGGGCGTGCTGTCGGACCGGATGAGCCGTCCGGCCCTGCTTCTGGCCGGGCTGGCCGTCCTGATCGCCGCCGATCTGGCGCTGGCGCTGGCTCCCGGCCTGGTCGGCCTTGGCCTTGGCATCGCGCTTTGGGGGCTGCACATGGGGCTGACGCAGGGGCTCTTGGCGGCGCTGGTGGCCGAGGCGGTCCCGGCCGAGTTGCGCGGCACGGCCTATGGCATGTTCAACCTGGTCACCGGCGCAGCACTCCTTCTGGCCAGCGTGATTGCGGGCGGGCTTTGGCAGGTCTTCGGGTCCGGGGCCACCTTCCTTGCCGGAGCCGGGTTTGCGCTGGTCGCGGCCCTTGGCCTCATCCCGCTGCGCAAGCGGCTGGCGTGATCCCGGACTGCCCGAGGCGGGTGGCGGCGGTGCTTGCCCGACGTGCCGGGGGGGCGTATCGTCGCGACATGCCAGAGGATCATGCCCACGCCGGCCACCCGGCCATCGCCGCGCGGCTGAAGCGGGCGCCGATCCACGATCACTTCGGCCATCGTGTCACCTCGGGTGGCGGCCACGACCCGGGCGACAGGACGGCCATGACGAAGTTTCTCTGACATGCTGAACACGCTGCGCAACCGCACCTTCCGGCATCTTTTCGCCGCCCAGCTTGTGGCACTGCTGGGCACCGGGCTGGCCACCGTGGCGCTTGGCCTTCTGGCCTGGCAGCTTGCGGGGGCGGATGCCGGGCTGGTGCTGGGCACGGCGCTGGCGATCAAGATGATCGCCTATGTCACGCTGGCCCCCATCGCCGCCGCCCTGGCCGAACGGCTGCCGCGCCGGGCGTTTCTGGTCACGCTGGACCTGATCCGCGCCGGTGTCGTGCTGGTCCTGCCCTTCGTCACCGAGGTCTGGCAGGTCCATGTGCTGATCTTCCTGTTGCAGGCGGCCTCGGCCGGGTTCACGCCGGCGTTCCAGGCGACGATCCCAGAGGTGCTGCCGGAGACGCGCGACTATACCAACGCGCTGTCCCTGATGCGGCTGACCGAGGATATGGAGCAGCTTGCCTCGCCCATGCTGGCCGCCGCGCTGCTGACCGTCGTCAGCTTTCCGGTGCTGTTCGGCGGCACGGTTGCGGGCTTTGTCCTGTCCGCGCTTCTGGTGGTCACGGTTGTGCTGCCGGTGCGGGCCCCGGCAGAGGCTGGGCAGTTCCGGGCCGCCGCCACCCGGGGCCTGCGCATCTATCTGGCCACGCCGCGCCTGCGCGGGCTGATGGTCATGGAGCTTGCTGTCGCGGCGGCCGGAGCGATGGTCTATGTGAACACGGTGGTTCTGGTGCAGGCGCGGCTTGGTCTGGGCGGGGCGCAGGTCGCGCTGGCCTTCGCGGCCTTCGGTGCGGGGTCGATGCTGGCGGCGGTCCTGCTGCCGCGGGTCCTTGAGCATCGGGCCGACCGCAGCGTGATGCTGGCCGGGGCCGGGCTGATGGTGGCGGGCGTGGCGGTGACGCCGCTGGTCCCGGTCATCGGCGCGCTGATGGCGCTGTGGGCGGTGATCGGCTTCGGCTTTTCCCTGACGCAGACGCCCATCGGGCGCATCCTGAACAGGTCCGCCCGCCCCGAGGACCGCCCGGCCGTCTTTGCCGCGCAATTCGCGCTGAGCCATGCCGGCTGGCTGGTCACCTATCCGCTGGCGGGCTGGCTGGGGTCGGCCATCGGGCTGACGCAGGCGGCGCTTGGGCTGGCGGCGGTGGGGGCGCTGGCGATGGCTGCCGTTTTCTGGCTGTGGCCGGCCTTCGATCCGGTGGAACTGGCGCATGAGCACGCCGACCTGCCGCCCGACCATCCGCATCTGCGCGGCGGGAACGGCCGGGCCCACCGCCACGCCTTCGTCATCGACGGCCTGCATCCGGGCTGGCCGCGCCGGACGGCCTGAGCGGCCCGGCGTCGATCAAGGTGCCGGGCGATATGCCCGGGGCCCTACCTGGCCGAGGACAGGCGCTGGCGGATCTCGGTTCGGACCGAGACGTCGCCCTGCCCCAGATCGGCAAGGATCGGACAGTCGGGGCGGTCGTCGCCACAACAGGCATCCGCCAGTTGCCGCAGGGTGTCGATCATGCCCTGCATCTCTTGCACCTTGCGTTCCAGCCCGTCGATCTGCTCCATCGCCAGACGCTTGACATCGGCGCTGTGCCGGCCGCGATCCCGCCAGAGCGCCAGCAGCTCTTCGATCCGGTCCACCGGAAAGCCGAGGTTGCGCGACCGGCGGATGAAGCGCAGAAGCTGCACCTCGGTCGTCGTGTAGACCCGATACCCCGATCCGGTGCGCCCGGCGGCAGGGATCAGGCCGATCGATTCGTAGTAGCGGATCATCTTGGCCGACACGCCCGAGGCCTTGGCCGCTTCACCGATGTTCATG
>CAZCPY010000021.1:0-32018 GCA_964499865.1 uncultured Rhodobacterales bacterium
CGTTCGAGGCGACGAAGGCCTGGTTGTCGGGCAGGGTGTCGACGTTGATCGGCTGGCGGTTGACGTAGACCAGCGGCACACCGGCCGCGGCGGCGGCATCGGTCATCGCCTGGGTGGCCGAGGTGTCCACCGGGTTCACGATGATCGCATCGACGCCCGAGGCGATGAAGTTGTTGATCTGGTCAAGCTGCTTGGCCACGTCGTTGGTGGCATCCTCGATCTGCACCGACACGCCGGTCTCGTCGGCCGAGGCCTGGATGCCGTTGCGCAGCACGGTCAGGAAGTTGTCGTCGAACAGCGCCATCGAGACGCCCACGTTCTGCGCCATCGCGGTGGTGCCGAGCAGAAGCGCGATGCCCGCGGCGAGAAGGGTCTTCTTCATTCGGTCGTCCTCCCAAACGGGTGTCCGGCGCACCCTGTGATCTGCCGGAGGCCCCGAGGGGCCGGTCAGCACCCGCGCCTCAGGCCGCCCTGGCGGCCAGTTGCGTGCGGATGAAGTCGAAGGATCGGGCAATCGCCGCGCCGGGGTCGGCCAGCGCATGGGTTTCGGGCGCGAAGGCCTCGAAACTGACGGGGCCCGCGTATCCGGCCGCCTGCAGCGCCGCGATCTGCGCCACGTTGCCCAGCCGGTCCTGCGCATCGACCAGCACGCGGTGCCGGTCGGCCATTTCGGACACCGCCAGCGCGGGGTCGGTGACGCCCGAGATGTGGATGATGCCGGTATGCTGCGGATAGAGCGGCCCGCCGCCGGCAAGGTGGTGGTGGAAGGTGTCGTGCACCAGCCGGAACCGGCCTGTGGCGCCCAGCCCCTCGATCGCCTCGACCGCCTCGGACTTGTGGCGCAAGGCGCAGACCTCGAAGCCCAGGGGCTCGACCAGGCCGATCAGCCCGTGGTGTTCCAGCATCGGCGCAAGCTCGCGCAGGGCGACGCGCAGGTTGGCCTGGCGTTCGCCGTTGCCGAGGCCCAGGCCGTCGTTGCGCGGGATCAGGCTGACCGCCTCGGCCCCCGCGGCAACCGCGATCTGCATCAGCGCCCGCGCCTCGGCCGCCTTGTCGGCCGACCAGTCGTTGAAGCGCTTGACCTCGGCCAGCGCCAGCAGACGCAGGCCCCTTGCGGCCAGCATCTCGCGCGCGGCCCCGGGCGCCATGCCGTCGAACAGCGGCTGCGGCAGGTCGTTGCGCGCCTCGATGCCGACGCAGCCCAGGCTGGCGGCCAGATCGACCGCCTGGGCAAAGCCCATCCGGGCCACGGTCATGTGGTTCAGCGCCGTCTGCATGATTCCCCCCCTGGTCGCGGCCGATGACGCAGCGTCCGTTCCATGCACTGTGCGGATGGAACGTCTGATCCGTCAACGCCGCGGCCGCCGAACACGTCACGCCTGAGGGAATCGGCCTGTGCGCCCTGACGAAATCCCCTCAGTCAGACGGATTCGGGCAGGTAGAGCAGCGGTTGCAGGAAGTGCTGGCCCGAAAGGTCGGACGGCCCGCTGCGCACGGTTTCCGCCATCATCGCGAACAGGTCGCGGCACATCTCGCCCAGCGGCGTGGCGATGGCCAGCGCGACATAGCCCTGCTGCAGCGCCAGCCGCGATTCGGGGGTCAGCTCGTTGACCACCAGGGTCACCTCGCCCGGCGGACGCGCCTCGCGCAGGGCGGCGATGGCGCCCTCCATCCCGCCGCCCGCGCAGTAGATGCCGCGCAGGTCGGGGTGGCGCGACAGCAGGTCCAGCGTCGCCTCGTAGGTCAGTTGCCGCGTTTCCAGGTTCACCAGCGTGTCCAGCACCGCAAAGCGCGGCGCCATCTCGCGGACGTAGGACCGGAACCCCGTCTCGCGCAGCTCGTGCCCGTGCCAGCGGTAGCCGCCGACGAAGACCGCCAGCCGGCCGGGCTTGTGCGCCGCGGCGGCGATCATGTGGGCGGCGATGCGGCCGACCTTGATGTTGTTCAGGCCCACGTAGGCCTGCCGCACGCCCTGGGCGAAGTCGTTCAGCAGCGCAAAGGTCGGGATGCGCGCGGCCTTCAGCGCCTCCACCGCCTCGGTGATCTCGTGGTGGGTGACGGCGGTCGCGGCCACGGCATCGGCCTTGCCGCGGAAGGCCAGCATGGGGCGGGCAAAGTCGGCGGGCGACTGGCTGGCGGCGAAGGCGACGGTGACCTCGGCCCGCACGCCGGGCAGGGCGTGGACGGCGCGCTGCAGTTCGGCGGCGAAGGCCTGGTAGAAGGCCTGGCGTTCCTTGTGCAGCACGATCCCGAACCGCATCACCGGCAGGTCGGCCGCCACGCGCTGCCCGATCAGCGCGGCGGCGTGATAGCCGATGCGGCTGGCGGCCTCGAAGACCTGGCGCGCGGTCGCCTCGCGCACCGCCTCGCGCCCGTTCAGCACGCGGTCGACGGTGGCGACCGACACGCCCGCGGCCCGGGCCACATCGGCGATGGTGGGGCGGCGGGCGATCCGGTGGCCTCCCTGTGTCTGATGTGATTTCATCAGCATTCCCGCAGGAACATGAGGGAAGTTGACGGCATCGGCAAGTCACCGTCTTTTCCGGAAACCGGCGCGACGGTATGTCTGTTCCATCCGCGGACGGGGCAGGCGGGCGGGGGAGGCAGGCATGGCGCGGCGCGACTACAGTCTTCTGGGGCCGGACGCGGCGCGGGCGGTGGAAACCGGGCTCGCGGCGGCCGAATGGTACCACACCGACGTGCCCCGCAAGGAGATGAAGGCGCTGATGGAGCGCACCGACCAGCCCGCGATCCGCGATACCGTCATCTACTACGGCGCGATGATCCTGTTCGCGGCCTTGGGCATCTGGCTCTGGCCGACCTGGTGGTCGGTGCCGTTCTGGCTGGCCTATGGCGTGCTGTATGGCAGCGCGTCGGATTCGCGCTGGCACGAATGCGGGCACGGCACGGCCTTCCGCACCGCCTGGATGAACAACGCGGTCTATCAGATCGCGTCCTTCATGATCATGCGCAACGCCGTCACCTGGCGATGGAGCCACGCCCGCCACCACACCGACACGATCATCGTGGGCCGCGACCCCGAAATCGCGGTGATGCGCCCGCCGGTGCTGGTCAAGACCATCGGCAGCTTCCTCGGGATCCCCGAGGTGATCGACTTCGTCCCCCGCATGATCCGCAACGCCATCAGCGGTCCGACGGCGGAGGAGCGCACCTTCGTGCCGGAAAGCGAATGGCCCGGGGTTGCCCGCATCGCCCGCATCCATCTTGGCATCTACGCGGTCACGCTGGTCTCGGCGCTGGCCTGGGGGTCGCTGATCCCGCTGATGCTGGTGGGCCTGCCGCGGATGTATGGCGCCTGGCACCACATCATGACCGGGCTTCTGCAGCACGGCGGCCTGGCCGACAACGTCACCGACCACCGGCTGAACAGCCGCACCGTGCTGATGAACCCGGTCAGCCGCTTCATCTACTGGAACATGAACTACCACGTCGAACACCACATGTTCCCGATGGTGCCCTATCACCGCCTGCCCGCGCTGCACGTCCGCATCGGGCACGACCTGCCGGCGCCCACGCCCTCGATCCTCGCGGGGTTCCGCGAGATGTGGCCGGCCTTCATCCGGCAGTTGAAGTACGAAGACTACCACCTGCGCCGGGACCTGCCCGCGACGGCGCGGCCCTACCGCGAAGACCTGCACGCCGCCGCGCCGGGCGCGGTGCCAGCCGAGTGAGGACCGACATGCCCTGGATCGACGCCATCCCGACCGACGAGATCGAGACCGAGGACGTGGTCCGCTGGGACCACGGCGGCCGCACCTTCGCGATCTACCGCAGCCCCGATGACGAATGGTTCGCCACCGACGGCCTGTGCACGCACGAGAACGTGCACCTCGCGGGCGGGCTAGTGATGGACTACGTGATCGAGTGCCCCAAGCACAACGGCCAGTTCGACTATCGCAGCGGCGAGGCGATGCGCGCGCCGGTCTGCGTGAACCTGAAGACCTACAAGGTGAAGGTCGAAGGCGGTCGCGTCTTCGTCGAGGTCTGATGTTCGCGCCCTCGACCGTCCACAGCGTGGCGTCCTTGCGCGGCGGGCGCGGCGTCCGGTCCCTGGCCATGCTGCGGGTGGAGACGCTGGACGAGGCCGCGGCGGCCGAGGCCGCGGCGGCCGAGCTTCTGTCCGTGCCGCCTGCGATGGTGATGGACCGCCGCTTCCGCGAGGTGGCGCCCAGGGCCTTCGCCTTTCCGGGCGACAACTTCTACGAGATCGGCGGCCCCGGCGACTTCCTGCGCTGGGCCCTGCCGCTGGTCAAGCACGGGGCGGACGGGGTCTACTGCTCGGGGTCGCTGGCCACCGTGCGGCTGCTGGCCGACCATGCGGTCCCGGTCTGCGGCCATGTCGGCCTGATCCCGTCGAAACGCACCTGGACCGGCGGCTTTCGCGCGGTGGGCAAGACGCTCGACCAGGCGAAATGGCTGTGGGACAGCGTGCGGGCGCTGGAGGATGCGGGCGCCTTTGCCGCCGAGATCGAGGTCGTCCCCGCCGCGATCACCGCGGCGATCGCGGCGAAGACCTCGCTGTTCCTGATCTCGATGGGCGCCGGGCCCGCGGGGGATGCGCAGTACCTGTTTTCCGACGACGTGCTGGGTCAGAACCGCGGGCATGTGCCGCGCCATGCCAGGGCCTATGCGAACCTGGCCGCCGAACAGGACCGCCTGCAGGCGATGCGGGTGGCGGCGATGCGGGCCTTTGCCGATGACGTGCACGGGCGGGCCTATCCGTCCCCGGCCTATCTGGTCGAGGCGCAGGCCGAGGTGGCGGCGGACTTCGCCGACTGGCTGAAGGGGCAGTAGATGCTGGGTATCGGGCTGATCGGCACGGGCTTCATGGGCAAGGCGCATGCGCTGGCCTGGCGCAATGCGCGGGCGGTGATGGGCGACGTGCCGCCCGTGCGGCTGGAGATGCTGTGCGACACGCCCGAGGGCAAGGCCGCGGCCTTCGCCGCGCAGTTCGGCTTTGCAAGGTCCACCGGCGACTGGCGGGCGCTGGTGGCCGATCCGGCGGTCGATGCGGTCTCGATCACCGTGCCGAACGGCCTGCACCGCGAAATCGCCGAGGCGGCGCTCAAGGCGGGCAAGCATGTCTGGTGCGAAAAGCCGATGGCGCTGACGATGGAGGACGCCCGCGCCATGGCCGCGGCGGCGCAAGCCTCCGGCAGGCAGACGCTGCTGGGCTACAACTACACCCGCAACCCCGCCTTCACCCATGCGGTCCGGCTGGTGGCCGAGGGGCGGATCGGCCGCCCGGTGCATTTCCGCGGCTGGGCCGACGAGGATTACCAGGCCGACCCGGACCTGCCCTGGACCTGGCGCGCGACCCTGAAAGATGCGGGCCTGGGTGCCCTGGGCGACATCGGCTGCCATCTGGTCAGCCTGATGCTGCCGCTGATGGGCCCGGTCGAAAGCCTGATCGCCGACATCCAGACGATCCACGCCACCCGCCCCCATGGCGAGGGACGCGCGGCGGTGGAAAACGAGGATACCGCGACCGCCGTGATCCGCTTTGCCAGCGGCGCGCAGGGGTCGATTTCCTGCTCGCGGTCGGCGTGGGGGCGCAAGAGCCGCCTCGACTTCGAGGTGCATGGCACGGCAGGCATGATCGTCTTCCAGCAGGAACGGATGAACGAGCTGCAGCTCTACGTGAACGAGGGGACGGCGGCGGAGGCGGGGTTCCGCACCCTCTTGACCGGCCCCGCACATCCGCCCTTCGGCGCCTTCGTGCCGGCGCCGGGGCACCAGCTTGGGTTCAACGACCTCAAGGTGATCGAGGCGGCAGAGTTCCTGCGCGGCGTTTCGGGCGGGCCGCGGGCAATGCCCGACTTTGCCGCGGGCCTCGAGATCGAGCGCCTGATCCACGCCATCGCCGAAGCCGCCCGCGACGGCACGCGGTGGGTGGCCTGAGGGGCGCGCCTGTCATCAGCGCCGGTCCGTCGGACCGAGGTGCTTGCCTCCCCCCTCGTGGGGGAGGGAGAGGGTGGGGGGGCGCCCGGCCCGGGCGTGGAGCCCCCCTCCCCCATCCCCTCCCCACGACGGGGAGGGGAGGCACCCCGATCCTGCGGGTCCGCCCGAGATGCGGCCCTAACCCCCGTCGCGCCAGCGCATCGCCATCGGATAGCGGCGGTCGAGCCAGAACGCCTTCTGCGTCAGCCGCACCCCCGGAGCGGCCTGGAAGCGCTTGTATTCGCTGACATACAGCAGATGCTGCACCCGCTGCACCGTGGCCGGATCGTGGCCCTGCGCCACCACCTCGGCCACCGACAGGTCGCGGTCCACGAGGCCATCCAGAATGGCGTCCAGCACCGGATAGGGCGGCAGGCTGTCGTCGTCGCGCTGGCCTGCCCGCAACTCGGCCGAGGGCGGCTTGTCGATCACGCGGGGCGGGATGACCTCGCCCGCCGGACCCTTCATCCAGGGCAGGTGATGGGCATTGCGCCAGCGGCAGGTCTCGAAGACGCGCGTCTTGTAAAGATCCTTGATCGGGTTGTAGCCGCCGTTCATGTCGCCGTAGATCGTGCAGTAGCCGACCGCGACCTCGGACTTGTTGCCGGTGGTCAAGAGCATCTCGCCGAACGTGTTCGATAGCGCCATCAGCATCACCCCGCGCAGGCGGGACTGGATGTTTTCCTCGGTGATCCCCGGCGCGGTGCCCTCGAGAAGGCCCGCAAGCGCCGCCCCCACCGCGCCCTGCGCGCCGGTGATCGGCACCGTGTCCAGCCGGCAGCCCAGGGCGCGGGCCACCTTTGCCGCATCCTCCAGCGAGGCCGCGGAGGTGAATTCCGACGGCAGCATCACGCAGCGCACGTTCGCGGGTCCCAGCACGTCCACCGCGATGGTGGCGACGATGGCGCTGTCGATCCCGCCCGACAGGCCCAGCAGAACCTTGCGGAACCCGCACTTGGCCAGATAGTCCCTCAGGCCCATGCACATCGCGGTATAGTCCGCCTCAAGGCTGCGCGGGATCGGCGCCTTCAGCCCCGGCGCCGCGCGCCAGCCCTCGGCGCCTTCCACGAACTCCACCACCGCCAGGCATTCCTGAAACTGCGGCATCTGCACCGCCAGCCCGCCGCCGGGGTTCAGCACGATGGACGCGCCGTCGAAGACCTGGTCGTCCTGCCCGCCGACCATGTTGAGGTAGACCAGCGGCAACCCCGTCTCGACCACGCGGGACACCATCAGGTTCAGCCGCGTGGTCAGCTTGCCGCGGTGGTAGGGCGACCCGTTCGGCACCAGCAGGATCTGCGCCCCCGTCTCGGCCAGCGTCTCGGCCACGTCGGGGTGCCAGGAATCCTCGCAGATCGGCACGCCGATGCGCAAGGGCCCCACCCGCACCGGGCCGTTGACCTCGGCAGAGGCAAAGACGCGCCTTTCGTCGAAGACGCCGTCATTCGGCAGGTGGTGCTTGAGGACCGAGGCGGTCACCTTGCCCCCGTGCAGGATGTGATACGCGTTGTGCAGCCGCCCGCCGCGCTGCGCCGGGGCGCCGATGCCGATCGCCGGGCCGGCGGCGCAGTCGGCCGCCAGCCGCTCCAGCGCCGCTTGCGTGTCCCGCAGGAAGGCGGGCTTCAGGATCAGGTCCTGCGTCTGGTAGCCGGTCAGGAACATCTCGGTCAGCGCGACCATGTCGCAGCCCTGGTCGCGCGCGGCGGCCCAAGCCTGCCGGGCCAGCGCGGCATTGCCCGCAAGGTCCCCGACCGTGGGGTTCATCTGCGCCAGCAGAAGGCGGAAACGGTCGGCCATGGGGGTCCCCCTCGCGCGAAGTCCCGCCTGACTTAGCAGAAGCCCGGGCAAGGGGAAGGCCGCCTGCCCCCCCCTTCGGGCGCGGCTCTCGGCGCGGCTTGCCAGCCCGGCCCCGGGCCGGGTAGCGTGCCGCGGTTCCCCGGCGGAGGGCCTTGACCGTGCGCCAGACGATCCTTGCAGCGCTTCTCCTCCTCGCCGCCCCTGCGCTGGCGCAGGACGGCGCGGTGCTGACCAAGCAGTACGAGGACGGCTCGGTCTACGAGGGCACCTTCCTCAACGGCCTGCAGCACGGCACCGGCACCTACCGGCTGCCGAACGGCTTCGAATACACCGGCGCCTGGGACCGCGGCGCGATCACCGGCAAGGGGACGGCGCGCTATCCCAACGGGTCGGTCTACGAGGGCGATTTCGTCGAGGGCAAGCCGCAGGGCCGCGGCCGCATCACCCATCCCGACGGGTCGTCCTACGACGGCGACTGGACCGACGGGCGGATGACCGGTCAGGGCACCGCCACCTATGCCGACGGGTCGGTCTACGAAGGCGCCTTCACCGACGGCATCCCCGACGGCCAGGGCCGCCTGACCGGCCCGCGCGGCCTGCGCTACGAGGGCATCTTCGCCCGCGGCGTGCAGCAGGGCCGGGGCCGCATCACCTATCCCGACGGCGCGGCCTACGACGGGATGCTGGTCGCAGGGCAAAGGTCGGGCAAGGGCACGCTGACCATGCCCGACGGGCTGACCTACACCGGCGACTGGGCCGAGGGGCAGATCAACGGCAGGGGCCGCCTGGTTCAGGTCAACGGCGATGTCTACGAGGGCGACTTCGTCAACGGCCAGCGCCAGGGCAAGGGGCGGCTGGAATACGCCTCGGGCGATGTCTACGAGGGCGATTTCGCGGACGACACGCGGCACGGGCAGGGCATCTTCACCGGGCCCGACGGCTACCGCTACGAAGGCGCCTGGGTCGAGGGGCGGATGCAGGGGCAGGGCCGCCTGACCTATCCCGACGGGTCGGTCTACGCGGGCGGCTTCGTGGCCGACCTGCCGGAAGGCCCGGGAACCATCACCTATGCCGACGGCACCGTCTTCGAAGGCACCTTTGCCGCGGGCGAACCGGGCAGCGAAGGGGTCCTGCGCTATGCCGCGGGGCAGGTCTACGAGGGCGCGCTGTCCGCCGGGCGGCCGCAGGGGCGGGGCGTGATGGCCTGGCCGGACGGCAGCCGCTATGACGGCGACTGGGTGGCCGGACAACGCCAGGGGCAGGGCACGGCGACCTATGCCGACGGGTCGGTCTATGCCGGCGGCTTCGTCGCGGGCCTGCGCGAGGGGACCGGCACGCTGACCCAGCCCGACGGCTTCCGCTACGAAGGCGCCTGGCGCGGCGGGGTGATCGAGGGGCGCGGCATCGCGACCTATCCCAACGGCGATGTCTACGAGGGCGAATTCGTCGCCGGCCGCCGCGAGGGGCAGGGTATCCTGCGCTATGCCACGGGGCAGCAGGCGGCGGGGGAATGGACCAAGGGGCTGCTGACCGGCCCGGCGCCCGAAACTGCCCCCGAAGCGGCACCAGACGAAGGCCCGGCACCGGACACCGCCGCCCCGACCGAAGGCGCCGCCGAGCCCCCGGCCGCGAATCCCTGACGCGCTCGCAGGTCCGCCCGCGCCCTCTCACCTTCTCCAGGTCGATCCGCCTGTGCGGAAGGCATGGAAGACAGGGCCTCCGCGCGCTCCATCTGCACGACCGCAAGGGTGGGCGCCTGCACGTCGCGCTTCCCGCGCTTTCCGCGCCATACGGCCACCAGGGACCGCGCCCGCTCCATCTTCCGATCCGAAGTATCCCACGGGGGTGCGGGGGTGTGAAACCCCCGCTCCTGCCCCCTCCGCCCGCGGAACGGCTCAGGCCGCCGCGCGGCGGCCCAGCACGCGGGCCACCGTCTCGCCCATGGCAGACGGATTCGGCGCCACGGTGATCCCGGCCCTTTCCAGGATCACCACCTTTTCCTGCGCGCTTTCGCCGAAGGCCGAGATGATCGCCCCGGCATGGCCCATCTTGCGGCCCCTGGGCGCCGACAGGCCCGCGATGTAGGCCACCACCGGCTTGGACATGTGCTGGGCGACCCAGGCCGCGGCTTCCGCCTCCTGCGGGCCGCCGATCTCGCCGATCATCATCACCGCATCCGTCTCGGGGTCCGCCTGGAACAGTTCCAGGATGTCGCGGAAGGACGACCCGTTGACCGGATCGCCGCCGATGCCGACCGAGGTGGAAACCCCGATCCCCAGCGCCTTCATCTGGCTGGCCGCCTCATACCCCAGCGTGCCGGACCGCCCGACGATCCCCACACGGCCGGCCATGTAGATATGCGGCGGCATGATCCCCATGAAGCCCTTGCCGGGCGAGATGACGCCCGCGCAGTTCGGCCCGATCAGGCGCATCTTGCGGTCCTCGCGGTAGCGCCGCAGGAACCGTTTCACCCGCATCATGTCCTGCGCGGGGATGCCGTCGGTGACGCAGACGGCGGTGCGGATCCCTGCGTCCGCGGCCTCCATGATCGCGTCCGCCGCCATCGGCGGGGGCACGAAGACCAGCGACGCCTCGGCGCCTGTCGCCTCCACCGCCTGCCGCACCGTGTCGAACATCGGGCGGTCGAGGTGCGTCGTGCCGCCGCGGCCCGGGGTCACGCCGCCCACCACGTTGGTGCCGTGCCGGATCATGTCGGCGGCATGGAAGGCTCCGATGCGCCCCGACATGCCCTGGACGATGATGCGGGTGGTCTCGGTGATCAGGATGGCCATGGGATCCTCGCGGGACGGCTGGAATTTCGTGCCTCCCGCCCCCCTCGTGGGGGAGGGAGGGGGAGGGGGGGCCTCAGGCCGCCTTGCGCGGGCGGGCGGCGACGGCGGCGGCGGCGGCCTCGGCCAGCGTGTCGGCGGAAATCAGCGGCAGGCCGGACCGGTCGATGATCGCGCGTCCCTCCTCCACGTTCGTGCCCGCCAGCCGCACCACCACCGGCAGGGTCAGGCCAAGCTGGCGGTAGGCGGTGACCACGCCCTCGGCCACCCAGTCGCAGCGGTTGATGCCGGCGAAGATGTTGACCAGGATCACCGACACGTTGCCGTCGGCCAGCACCGTCTGGAAGGCGCGGACCACACGTTCGGGGCTGGCGCCGCCGCCGATGTCGAGGAAGTTGGCGGGTTCCCCCCCGGCCAGTTTGATCATGTCCATCGTGGCCATGGCCAGGCCCGCGCCGTTGATCAGGCAGCCGATGTCGCCGGTCAGGCCGACATAGGACAGGCCATGGTCCCCGGCGGTCGATTCGCGCGGGTCTTCCTGGCTGCGGTCGCGCAGCGCGGCGACCTCGGGGCGGCGGAACAGCGCGTTGGTGTCGAAGGACATCTTGGCGTCGCAGGCAACAAGGTCGCCCGCCCCGGTGATGGCCAGCGGGTTGATCTCGACCATCATCGCGTCCATGTCGCGGTAGGCGCGGTAGCAGGCGCGCAGCACGCCGACCATCTGCGCGACCTGTTTCGCGTTCAGTCCCAGCGCGAAGGCGAGGTCGCGCGCCTGGAATTCGGCCAGGCCCACGGCGGGGTCGACGACCATGCGGCGCAGGCTGTCGGGGTCGGTTTCCGCCAGATCCTCGATCTCCATGCCCCCGTGCGCCGAGGCCACGATCATGATCCGCTCGGACGACCGGTCGAGCACGAAGCCCAGGTACATCTCGCGCGCGATGTCGGTCGCCTGTTCCACCCAGACGCGGTAGACCGGCTTGCCCTCTGGGCCCGTCTGTTTCGTCACGAGGTTGCGGCCGAACTGCGTGGCGGCGTAGGTGCGCACCTCGGCGGGCGTCCTGCACAGCCTGACGCCCCCCGCCGCCCCCCGGCCGCCGGCATGGATCTGCACCTTGACGATGTAGGGGCCCTCGCCGATCTCGCGCGCGCGGAACTCGGCCTGTTCGGGCGACCAGGCCAGCCCGCCCCTGGGCACCGGCACGCCGAAGCGGGCGAGGATGTCCTTGGCCTGATACTCGTGGATGTCCATTGCGTCCTCCCTCTGTCCCGCCGCCCTGTCGCGGGGCGCCTCCCCTCCCCCTCGTGGGGAGGGGCCGGGGGTGGGGGGCTCCGGACCCCGCCGCAGCGCCCCCCCACCCCATCCCTCCCCCACAAGGGGGGAGGGTGCCGCCCTGCCTCAGCCCCTGGCCGCGATGGCGTCCGCCAGCACCAGCACGTTGTTGGCCATCCGTTCGGAGGCCGCGTCGATCATCCTGCCGTCCAGCGCCGCGGCCCCGCGGCCCTCGGCCTCGGCCCTGCGCAGTTCCTCGATGATCCGCCGGGCGCGGGTCACTTCCGCCTCGGGCGGCGAGAAGACCTCGTTGGCCAGCGCCACCTGCGTCGGGTGGATCGCCCATTTCCCCTCGCATCCCAGCGCCGCCGCCCGCCGCGCGCCGTCCCGGTAGCCCGCGGGGTCCGAGAAGTCGCCGAAGGGCCCGTCGATCGCGCGCAAGCCGTAGGCGCGGCAGGCGATGACCATGCGGCTGATCGCGGCATGCCACTGGTCGCCCGGGTAGTCGGGGTTCAGCCCGCCGATGCTGACGGTGCGCGCCCGCATGCTGGCGGCATAGTCCGCGACGCCGAAGTGCAGCGCCTCCAGCCTGCCGCCGAACTGCGCGATGGCCTCGACATTCGCCATGCCAAGCGCGGTCTCGATCAGCGCCTCGAGCCCGACGCGGGTGGTGTGGCCCCTCGCCTGCTCGATCTGGTTGACCATCGCCTCGACCATGTAGAGGTCGGCCGGCACCCCCACCTTGGGCACCAGGATGGTGTGCAGCCGGTCGCCCGCCTGCTCCATCACGTCCACCACGTCGCGGTACATGTAGTGCGTATCAAGCCCGTTGATCCGCACCGACACGGTCTTGCCCTTGGCCGCCCAGTCGATGCCGTTCAGCGCGGCGATGACGTTCTTGCGCGCCTGCTCCTTTTCCGGGGGCGCCACGGCGTCCTCAAGGTCGAGGAAGACGTAATCCGCAGGCCCGTCGGCCGCCTTGGCGATCATGCCCGGATTCGACCCCGGCACCGCCAGTTCCGACCGCTGCAGCCGCGGTCTGCGCAGGGGGAAGAGGGTATGGCTCATCTCATTCCGCCGCGATCTGAAGGGCGGCGCGCGGCGCGGCGGCGAACCAGGACTGCGCGGCCCCCACGCCCGACCCGAAGGCGATGCGCGCCCCGGCCTCGGCCAGCGCCAGTTCGGCGATGGACAGCGCGGCCAGGATCATCCCCTCGTTGCAGTCGCCCAGATGGCCGATGCGGAACACCTTGCCCGACAGCCGCGCCAGCCCCGCCCCGAAGGCGCAGTTGTATTTCCCGTGGGCGATGCCGATCACCTCGCGGGCGTCCACGTCGGGGTGCACGCGGATCGCGGTCACCGTGTCGGAGTGCAGCGAGGGGTGTTCGGCCACCACCTCCATCCCCCAGGCCGCCACGGCGCGGCGCACGCCTTCGGCCAGGCGGTGATGGCGGGCGAAGACGGTGTCCAGCCCTTCGGCCAGGATCAGGTCCAGCGCGGCGCGCAGGCCGTGCAGCAGGGGCGCGGGCGGGGTGTAGGGGAAATAGCCGGTGGTGTTGGTCTGCACCATGTCGGCGAATTCGAAGTAGGCGCGGCGCATCGTGGCGGTCTTCGACGCCGCCAGCGCCTTGTCGGAAACGCCCAGCACCGACAGGCCCGCGGGGCACATCAGCCCCTTCTGGCTGCCGGTCACGGCCAGGTCCACGCCCCAGCCGTCCATCTCGAAGCGGATCGACCCGATCGAGGACACGCCATCCACGAACAGCAGTGCCTCGTGATAGGCCTCGTCCAGCACGCGGCGCACGCCTGCCACGTCCGAGGTGACCCCCGTCGCCGTCTCGTTCTGCGTGACGAACACCGCCTTGATGCGGCCGTCGCGGTCCGCCGCCAGCCTGCGGCCGAACTCGGCCACCGGGCAGCCCGCGCCCCAGGCGACATCGACCACCTCGACCTGCAGCCCAAGCCGTTCGGCCATCTGCACCCAGAGGGTGGAGAACTGCCCGTGCCGCGCCATCAGCACGCGGTCGCCGGGGTTCAGCGTGTTGGTGATCGCGGCCTCCCAGGCCCCGGTGCCGGAGCCGGGGAACAGCAAGACATGGCCCGCGGTCCTCAGCACCGCCTTGAGATCGCGCACCAGGCCCAGGGTCAGCGCGCCGAAGTCGGGCGCCCGGTGGTCCTGCATGGCGACATTCATCGCGCGCCGCACGGCCTCGGGCACATTGGTGGGGCCCGGGATGCAGAGATGATGGATGCCGGTCTTCATGTGCGCCTCCGTGATGCGGTCCGCGGGTCCATGACAGGTTGCCGCAGCCGCACCAACCAAAGCCGGGTGCCGCTGTGAATGCGAAACTTTACAGAATGCAGGAATAGTAACAATGTAAACACGACAAACCCGGGAATGTGTGCAGCCGCATGCGGAAGACCTTCATCGGCCCCCACCTGCGCCGTCTGCGGCAGGACCGGGGCGAGACGCAGGGGCAGATGGCGAAGGCGCTGGGGATCAGCGCATCCTACGTCAACCTGCTGGAAAACAACGAAAGGTCGGTGTCGGTTTCGGTCCTTCTGCGGGTGCTGGATGCCTATGGCGTGGACTGGCGCGCGATTGCCGAAGATGGCAGCGCCGCGCAGCTGGCCGACCTGCGCACGGCCTTGGCCGATCCCGCCTGCGGGCCCGTGCGCCCCGATCTGGTCCAGATGCGCGCCGCACTGGTCCACGCCCCCGATCTGGTGCGCGCCTTCCTCAGCCTGTCGCGGGCGCAGCAGGCAGCCTCGGAACAGCTTCTGGCCCTGTCCGACGGCGCCACCGCCACCGCCTCGCCCGAGGCGGCGGTGCATGCCGTCTTCCGCCACCACCGCAACCACTTCCGCGACCTGGAGGAGGCGGCAGAACGGTTCTGGGACCGCAGGCCCGACCGCGACGACCTCTACCCCGCGCTGAAGTCCCGCCTGCGCGACAGGCTGGGTGTCACGACGCGGCTGGTCGCGGTCGAGGACCTGCCGGGCAGCCTGCGCCGCTATGACGAGGCGCGGCGCGAGATCCTCTTGTCCGAGGCGCTGGACCATCCCAACCGCACCTTCCAGCTCGTGCACATGGCGGGGCTGCTGGAACAGCGGGCGGTGCTGGATGCGCTGGCGGCGCGGGCGGGGCTGGCGGACGCGCGGGCGCAGGTGCGGCTGACGGTGGAACTGGCGAACTACTTCGCCGCCGCGGTGCTGATGCCCTATGCGCCTTTCCTGGCCGCGGCCGAGGCCACGAAATACGACCTCGACCTGATCGCCACCCGTTTCGGCGTCAGCTACGAACAGGCCTGCCACCGCGCCACCACGCTGCAGCGCGACGGCGCGCAGGGGGTGCCGTTCTTCTTCCTGCGCATCGACAAGGGCGGCAACGTGTCGAAACGGTTCAACGCCACCGACTTTCCGCTTGCCGAATACGGCGGCGCCTGCCCGCGGCTGGACGTGCATACCTCGTTCCGCACGCCGGGCCGGATCGTCACGCAGCTGGTGGACATGCCCGACGGGTCGCGCTTCTTCACCTTTTCCCGCACCGTGGACCGCCCGACCTGGGCGCGGCACCGGCAGGACAACCGGCTGGCGGTCGCCATGGGCTGTGCCGTCGAGCACGCCCGCGCCGTGGGCTATGCCGAGGGGCTGACGCCCGCCACCCATGCCACGCCGATCGGCATCAACTGCCGCATCTGCCCGCGCGACGACTGCGACCAGCGGGCGCATCCCTCGCTGGTGTCCACCCGGCCCGTGGACCGCAACCGCCGCGGCGCCACCCGCTACGATGCCTGACCCGCCCGAGAGCGGCATCTTTCCTTCCGCCCCGCCCCCGTGTATCCGCCGCGCTCGCACGGCACAGCGGGCAAGGACGGACGGGCATGGACGGCAGCGCGAACCTCAATCTGATGGTCAAGGCCGCGCGCAAGGCCGGCCGCAGCCTTGTCAAGGATTTCCGCGAGGTGGAAAACCTGCAGGTCTCGGCCAAGGGCCCCGGCGACTTCGTCACCCGCGCCGACCGCGAGGCCGAGCGGATCGTCAAGGAGGAACTGCGCAGCGGCCGCCCGACCTACGGCTGGCTGGGCGAGGAGACGGGCGAGGACAAGGGCGAGGACCCGACGCGGCGCTGGATCGTCGATCCGCTGGACGGCACCACGAACTTCCTGCACGGCATGCCGCACTGGGCGGTGTCGATCGCGCTGGAACACAAGGGCGAGATCGTCGCGGGCGTGATCTACGACGCGGCCAAGGACGAGATGTTCACCACCGAAAAGGGCCAGGGCGCCTGGCTGAACGGGATGCGCCTGCGCGTGTCCGGCCGCAAGGCGATGGCCGAGGCGGTGTTCGCCACCGGCATCCCCTTCGGCGCCAAGCGCACCCTGCCGCTGATGCTGCAGGACCTCGCAAGCCTGATGCCGGTCTGCGCAGGCGTCCGGCGCTGGGGGGCGGCGTCGCTGGATCTCGCCTACGTCGCGGCGGGGCGGTTCGACGGCTACTGGGAACGCGAGATTTCCGCCTGGGACATGGCCGCGGGGCTTCTGCTGGTGCGCGAGGCCGGGGGTTTCGTCAGCGGGCTGGGCGACGGCAAGCCGTTCGACACCGGCACCGTGCTGGCGGCCAACGCGAACCTCTACGACCCGCTGGTCAAGGCGCTGACCGCCTGACGCGGCGGCGGGCGCCGTCCCGCTTGCGCCCCCTGCCGCATTGCGGCAATCCTTGGCGCAACCAAACACACGGGGGACGGGGCATGAATGCGGTTCTGACGGAACGGCTGTGGCGCACGGAAGGCGCCGAGGTCTGGATCAGGCGCTTGGCGCTGGTGATCTTCGGCGTGGCGGCGCTGGCCGTGGCGGCAAAGGTGCAGATCCCGCTGTGGCCCTCGCCCGTGCCGATCACGCTCGGCACCTTTGCGGTCCTGTCGATCGGTGCGGCCTACGGCGCGCGGCTGGGGCTGGTCACGATCCTGGCCTACATGGCCGCGGGCGCGCTGGGGGCGGATGTCTTCGCGGGGTCGTCGGCCACCAGATACGGGCTGGCCTACATGACGGGCGGCACCGGCGGCTATCTGGTGGGCTATGTGCTGGCCACCGCCTTCCTGGGCTGGGCCGCGCGGCAGGGCTGGGACCGCAGCGCGCCGCGCATGGCGCTGGCGATGCTGGTGGGCACCGCGCTGGTCTATGCGCCGGGCCTGGCCTGGCTTAACCACCTGGTCGTGGGCGGCCTGTTCGATCCGGCAAAGTTCGCCTCGCCGCTCGACCAGACGCTGGCCTGGGGCCTGACGCCCTTCCTGATCGGCGACGCGCTCAAGCTGCTGGCGGCGGCGGTGATCTTCCCCGTGCTGTGGAAGCTCGTGGGCAACGCGCGGGCCTGACCTTTCCGCACCTACGGCAAGGGGCGGCCCGCCGGGGCCGCCCCTTCACGCCCGGCGGCTACCCGCGCCGGCCGCGCTTCCGACGGGCAAGGGCCAGCGCGCGGTCGTAGGCGGGCATCATGTCGGCGTTGCGCATGCCGCGGGCGGCGGCGTTCTGGTAGACCGGCCCCGGGTTGGCATTGACTTCGTTCAGAAGCACGCCGTCCTCGGTCAGGAACACGTCCCATCCCAGGATGCCGTTGGCGCCGAAGCTTTCGTGCCCCGCCCGCACCGCCGCGACCGCCTGCGCCCAGTGCGGAAGCTCCAGCCCCAGCAGCGGGGTGTCGGGGTCAAGCCAGTGCGTCACGTCGGGCGTGTTCGGGTCCTTGAGGTTGCGCAGCCGCAGGAGGCGGCCGCTGTCCAGATCGACCAGCCCCCAGACCCGCATCGACCGGGCATCGCCGTCGTGCATCGCCCGTTTCGCCGGGATGCGCAGAACCGCATACCAGGGCTCGACCCCGCGGTCGGTCAGCAGCGTCGCGATCCGCACCGAGGCCATGGCGGGGCCGAGGTGGTGCTGCATCGCCGCGGGCATGCGGGCGAAGGGCTGGAACAGGTAGCCGGTCGCCCAGTCGCGCGCGATCTCGTGCGCCAGCCCCGCGACCGGCACCGACTGGCCGTCGAGGAAGTTCAGCGCGGCGCCGTCGGCCGAGACCCCCGTGATCCCTGCCGCACCGCGGGCAAAGCTGTCGCGGCGCGGTTTGCCGAACAGGGGCCAGGTGCCCGGCGCGCGCAGGAAATCGGCGATTTCGGCGGCCGTGCGCAGCGGCCGCACGCCCGGCGGCAGCGGCGCCTCGTCCCCGGGCGCCACATAGGCGGCCAGCGTCGGCGTCACCGGCAGGCCGCGGGCCGACAGGATCGCGGCGGTGGCCAGCTTGTCGTCGATCGCCGCGTCGTCGGGGCCGTGGCCCGGCATCCGCAGCGCGTCGTTGAAGGCCCGGACGCGCGCCGCGGGCAGCAGTTCCCGCCGCAGCACCGGGCCCTCCTTCGGCCGCCACAGGCCGAAGTCGTAGTAGTCGGCCATGTTCATGCCGCGGAAGCCGAGCCGCAGCCTCAGGATCTGCCAGACCTGCCGCCAGGCGCCGGGGCCGCCCTGGCGCATGACACGCGTCAGCGCCTCGCTGATGTCGAAGGCGCCCGCGGCCTCGGTTCCGGACAGATAGGTCAACTGGCCTAACCCTGGCGGGCGGCGGCGACCGAGGCCTCGAGGATGTCCATCGCCTCCGCGAAATGCGCGTCGGGGATGGTGATCGGCGCGAGGAATCGGATCACGTTGCCGTAGACGCCGCAGGTCAGCAGGATCAGCCCGCGCTTCAGCGCCTCCAGCCGCACCCGGCCGGTGAAGCCGGCGTCGGGCTCGCGCGTCGAGGGGTTGGCGAATTCCACCGCCACCATGAAGCCGGGGCCGCGGATATCCACGATCTCGGGCGAGACCGACCGGATCGCCTCCAGCCGCTGCTTGAGCCGCGAGCCGAGCTCGTTGGCGCGCGCGCAGAGGTCTTCCTCGTCGATCACGTCAAGCACGGCATGGGCGGCGGCGATGCCAAGCGGGTTGCCCGCATAGGTGCCGCCGAGGCCGCCGGGGTTGGCCGCGTCCATCAGCGAGGCCTTGCCGGTCACCGCCGCCAGCGGCAGGCCGCCCGCCAGCCCCTTGGCCATGGTGGTGAGGTCGGCGGCCACGCCATGCGCCTCCATCGCGAACAGGGCGCCGGTGCGGGCAAAGCCGGTCTGCACCTCGTCGGCGATCATCACGATGCCGTGCTGGTCGCAGAGCTTGCGGATCGCGCGCACAAGGTCGGTGGGCGCGGGGTAGAACCCGCCCTCGCCCTGCACCGGCTCGAACACGATTGCCGCCACGCGGGCGGGGTCGAGGTCGGCCTTGAACAGCTTCTCGATGCCCTTCATCGCGTCCGCCGTGGTGATCCCGTGCGGGCCCATCGGGAAGGGTACATGGTAGACGTCGGGCATCATCGCGCCGAAGCCCTTCTTGTAGGGCTCGACCTTGCCGGTCAGCGACATGCCCATGAACGTCCGCCCGTGGAAGCCGCCGCCGAAGGCGATCACCGCGTTCCGGCCGGTGGCGATGCGGGCGATCTTGACAGCGTTCTCGCAGGCTTCGGCCCCGGTGGTGACGAAGATCGTCTTCTTGGGCCAGTCGCCGGGCACCTTGTCGTTCAGCCGTTCGGCCAGGCGGATGTAGGGCTCGTAGGGCATCACCTGGTGGCAGGTGTGGGTGAACTTCTGCATCTGCGCCGCCACCGCCGCCATCACCCGGGGGTGGCAGTGCCCGGTGTTGACGACCGCGATCCCGGCCGCGAAGTCGATGTAGCGGTTGCCCTCGATGTCCCAGACCTCGGCATTCAGCGCGCGGTCGGCGTAGATCTGGGTCATCATGCCCACGCCGCGCGAAATCGCCTCGTCCCGCCGCCTGGCCACGTCTGCGTTCAGCATCTGTCACTCCCCGGAGTTTGGCGCATTGTCGCAAGGAGTGGCGGCGGGGGGAAGGGGGGCGGGCGTCGTGCCAGGCCGGTTTCCTCGAAGAAACCGGACCGGAAACCTCGAAGTTTCCGGCGCCTCGCGCAACCGGACATCGTCGGCAAACGTTGCCGGACGGACGCGGCCGAGCGTCCGCTAGCCGGCGTCGCCCTTCCCCAGCCGTTCTGCCTTGCGCCGCACCAGCACCGTGCGCAGGTCGTGCATGGCCAAGAGCAGGGGGTCGGTCACCGCCTCCAGCTGGTCATCCGTCGCCTTCGTCTGCGCCCACTGCGCGGTCAGGTTCAGGTGGTCCACCGCGCGCAGGATGTCGTCGATGTCGCGCGCGGCCAGCACCTCGACCCGCCGCGCCGCCCAGTCGCGGATCGCCGCCGTGTCCGCCGCCGTCAGCTTGCGGTCGCCATGCGGCTTGATCTCGCCGTTCCTGACGTTGACCGTGGCGATCTGGTCCAGCTCCAGCCGCCGGTTGCGGTTCTCGGCGTCCAGCCGGAACACCAGCGCCCCGTTCTCGCGCACCCGGAAGAAGTAGTCCGGCAGGTCGCCCGCCACGCTTACCTCAAGCCCTTGCAGAACTCCTGAACCCGCGTGCAGGCCGCGCGCAGGATGTCGTCCGAGGTAGCGTAGCTGACGCGGAAGTTGGGCGATACCCCGAAGGCCGCGCCGAACACCACCGCCACGCCGGCCTCTTCCAGAAGCGCGGTCGCGAAGGTCTCGTCACTGTCGATCCTGGTGCCCGCGGCCGAGGTCCTGCCGATGCAGCCGGAAATGTCCGGGTAGACGTAGAAGGCGCCTTCCGGTTTCGGGCAGACGATCCCGGGGGCTTCGTTCAGCATCCCCACCACCAGGTTGCGGCGGCGGCGGAAGGCCTCGCGGAAGGGTCCGAGAAAGTCCTGCGGCCCGGTCAGCGCGGCCAGCGCGGCATACTGGCTGACCGAGGACGGGTTGGAGGTCGACTGCGACTGCACCGTGCCCATCGCCTTGATCAGATGCGCAGGCCCCCCGGCATAGCCGATGCGCCAGCCGGTCATCGCATAGGCCTTGCTCACGCCGTTGCAGGTCAGCGTGCGGTCGCAGAGCCCCGGTTCGACCTGCGCGGGCGTGGTGAACTGGAACCCGTCGAAGACCAGGTGTTCGTACATGTCGTCCGACATCACCCAGACATGCGGGTGGCGCATCAGCACGTCGGTCAGCGCCTTCAGCTCCGCCCGCGTGTAGGCCGCACCCGTCGGGTTCGAGGGCGAATTGAAGATGAACCACTTGGTGCGTGGCGTGATCGCGGCCTCGAGCTGCGCCGGCGTCAGCTTGAAGTCGGCGTCGATGCCGCAGGTCACGGCGACGGGCGTGCCGCCCGCCATCAGCACCATGTCCGGGTAGCTGACCCAGTAGGGCGCGGGGATGATCACCTCGTCGCCCGGGTTCAGCGTGGCGACCAGCGCGTTGTACAGCACCTGCTTGCCGCCGGTGCCGACGGTCACCTGCGCCGGGCCGTAGGTCAGGCCGTTCTCGCGGGCGAACTTGTCGCAGATGGCGCGCTTCAGCTCGGGAATGCCGTCGACCGCGGTGTATTTTGTCTTGCCTGCGTCGATCGCCGCCTTGGCCGCGGCCTTGATGAAGTCGGGCGTGTCGAAATCGGGCTCGCCTGCGCCGAGGCCGATGACGTCGCGCCCCGCGGCGGCCAGTTCGCGCGCCTTGTTCGTCACCGCGATGGTGGCCGAGGGTTTGACGCGGGCAAGCGTGTCGGACAGGAAGGCCATGGGCGCGGGCTCCGGTTCAGGGGTTCGCGCCGTCATAGGGGGCGGGGCGTGGGCGTGCAAGACGACGGGCGGGTGAAGCGACTGGTCCTGCGGGCAGGACGGCGGGGCATGCGCGAGATGGACCTGATCCTGGGCCCCTTCGCCGCCGCCCGGGCGGCGGCGATGGATGGCGCGGCGCTGGCGGCGCTGGAGGCGCTGATGCAGGAAGCCGACGCCGACCTTCTGGCCTGGGTGCTGGGGCAACGCGCCGCGCCGGACGCCCATGCGCCGCTGGTCGCCGAGATCGCGGCCTTTGCCCGGGCGCGGCTGTCTTCGGGATAGCTGTGCGCCGGGCGGAAACGTCGCAGCCGGATTTACCGAATGTTTCCCTTTTGTGCCGATTCTGCCCGCCGGTTGCTAGACGGAGGGCAGGCATGCAGCAGGAAATCCTGGACGGTTCGCGCCGCACGCAGATGACGGGCTATCTCGACAGTCTGGCGCTGGTCGAACGGCTGCACCGGCTGCTGCTTGACGTGATCAAGGACGAATTCGAACGCCTGGGCGTGCTCGAGATCAACGCCGTGCAGGCGCTGCTGCTGTTCAACATCGGCGAGAACGAGGTCACGGCCGGAGAGCTGAAAAGCCGCGGCTACTACCAGGGCTCGAACGTCAGCTACAACCTCAAGAAGCTGGTGGACCTGGGCTACATGCACCACCAGCGGTCGGAAATCGACCGCCGTTCGGTGCGCGTGCGGCTGACGGAAAAGGGGCGGCGGGTGCGCGGCATGCTGACCGACCTCTTCGGCCGCCATGCCGACGGCCTGTCCAGGCGCAACATCCTGACCACCGCCCAGCTGGAGGAGGTGAACGCCAGCCTGCGCCGGATGGAACGCTACTGGACCGACCAGATCCGCTATATCTACTGACGCGGGACAGGCCCCGTCGAAGGCCGGGGCCTCGCCGGTCACGGGTGACGGCCGATGGCGCTGCCGGGCCGTCCGGCCCGAAGCCCCGCCAGCATTCGGCGCCCGCCCCGACAACCCGCCCCGACAGCGCGCCCCGGTCCCGCCCCGGCAGCGCGTCCAGGAAGGACGGCCATCCGGTGCCGCTGTCGACCTTGGCGGCCGCATCGCGGTCCCCGTTGCCGCAGCCCGCGCAGGCGTGGATGCCGGGCCGTTTCCCGCCCTGCGGGTCCGAACCTTGTCCTGTCAGGCCGCACGAAAGGCGCGTTCCGTCGCCGCCTCGCGCAGGATGGCGCAGCGCGCGGGCGACCGGCGGCGGCGCCTCGCGGCCCTGGCGAACCGGATGGGAAACCCGGCCCGGGCGTCGACCAGCGACAGGGGCCCGCGGGCAAGGGAAGGTGGACTGCGCCCGCGCCCTGTTCCGGAACCGACGCGCCATGTCGCAGATGGCGGGGGCGCGGCATCGCGGGCCGTTGCATACCCTGCGGGTCTGCGCGCATCATCGCGCCCGCAACCCCGGACGCCGACCCGATGCGCTACAATGTCCTGTCGATCCTGACCCAAGGCCTGCGGGGCAACACCGGCTGGCGTCCCGCCTGGCGCGACCCCGCCCCCAGGCCCGCCTATGACGCGGTGATCATCGGCGGCGGCGGACATGGCCTGTCGACCGCCTACTACCTCGCGAAGAACCACGGCATGACGAACATCGCCGTGCTGGAAAAGGGCACGCTCGGCCAGGGCAACATCGGCCGCAACACCACCATCGTGCGCGCCAACTACATGCTGCCGGGCAACTCCGAATTCTACTCGCACTCCCTCAGGCTCTGGGAAGGTCTGGAGCGCGAGCTGAACTACAACGTCATGCACAGCCAGCGGGGCCTCATCAACCTGTTCCACTCCGACGGCCAGCGCGACTACTGGGTGCGGCGCGGCAACGCGATGGTCAACCAGGGCGACGACGCCATCCTGCTGGACCGCGAGGGCGTGCGCGAACACCTGCCCTACCTCGACTTCGAACAGACCCGGTTCCCGATCTGCGGCGGCGTCTGGCATCCCCGCGGCGGCACGGCACGGCACGACGCGGTGGCCTGGGGCTATGCCCGCGGGGCAGACCGGAGGGGCGTGGACCTGATCCAGAACTGCGAGGTCACCGGGATCGACATCGCCGGGGGCCGCGTCACCGGCGTGCAGACGACGCGGGGGCCGATCCGGGCGGGAAAGGTCGGCATCATCGTCGCCGGGCGGTCGTCGCAGGTGGCGGCAATGGCCGGGATGCGCCTGCCGATCGAAAGCCACGTCCTGCAGGCCTTCGTGACCGAGGGGCTGAAGCCCTGCATCGACCATGTGGTCAGCTTCGGCATGGGGCATTTCTACATCAGCCAGTCCGACAAGGGCGGCCTCGTCTTCGGCGGCGACCTCGACTTCTACGCAAGCTACGCTGCCCGCGGAAACCTGCCGATGGTGGAGCATGTGATGGAAGCCGGCATGACGCTGATGCCGATGATCGGCCGCGCCCGCGTCCTGCGGTCCTGGGGCGGCATCATGGACATGACGCCTGACGGCTCGCCCGTCATCGACAGGACGCATGTCGAGGGGCTGTTCCTCGACTGCGGCTGGAACTATGGCGGCTTCAAGGCCGTGCCCGCCTCGGGCTGGTGCATGGCGCATCTGATGGCGACCGGCGAAAGCCACCCCGTCGCCGCCCGCTTCCGCCTGAACCGCTTCGCCACCGGCGCCGTCCTCGACGAGGAAGGCACCGGGTCGCAGCACAACCTGCACTGACGCCGATGCGCAGCACCGTCCACCACCGTGCCGCCCAGGGCCCATCGGTCGCGCCGAAGAGGGGGGCGCTGCCCCCCGGCTTTGCCTCCCCCCGGGATATTTGGGATCGGAAGATGCACCGGCCTGCTCATCTTCCGGTCCCAAGTATCCTCAGGGGGGAGGGAGCGCAGCGACCGGTGGGGGCAGAATGCCCCCTCAGGCGGAGGGAAGCGGCCTCTTCGGCCGCTGACCGACAGGAAAGGCTTGTGCCGCAGGCACGCGATTTCCTTCGCCCGCGCCACAGACCGAGGCCTGACCGATGCGCCTGACCTGCCCCCTCTGTGGCCCCCGTGACCGGCGCGAGTTCTACTACTACGGCGCCGCCGACTGGCTGGCGCGGCCCGAGGCCGGGGCGGCGCCCGAGGCCTGGGACGCCTACCTGCACCTGCGCGACAACCCCGCCGGTGTGCTGGATGACCTGTGGTACCACGAGACCGGCTGCGCCCAGTGGCTGCGCGTCACGCGCAACACGGTGACGCACGCGGTGCTGTCGGTCGCCCTGGTGGCAGAGGGCGATCATGCGGGTTGAGGGGCGGGGGCTGGTCGACCGGGGCCGCCCGGTCCGGTTCCGCTTCGACGGGCGGGACTGCACCGGCTTTCAGGGCGACACGCTCGCCTCGGCGCTGCTTGCCAACGGCGTGCGGCTGGTCGGGCGCAGTTTCAAGTACCACCGCCCCCGCGGCATCCTGACCGCGGGGCCCGAGGAGCCCAACGCCCTGGTCGAGGTGCTGGAGGACGGCCAGCAGACGCCGAACGTGCGGGCGACGGTGCAGGAGGTGTTCGAGGGGCTGGAGGCGAAAAGCCAGAACCGCTGGCCGTCGCTGAAGCTGGACCTGCTCGAGGTCAACGACCTGCTGTCGCCGTTCCTGTCGGCGGGGTTCTACTACAAGACCTTCATGTGGCCGCGGGCGTTCTGGGAACGGCTGTATGAACCGCTGATCCGCCGCGCCGCCGGCCTGGGCGCGCTGTCGGGGCGGCATGACGATGCGGCCTACGAGAAGGCGCATGCCTTCTGCGACCTGCTGGTGATCGGCGGCGGCCCGGCGGGGCTGATGGCGGCGCTGACGGCGGGGCGGGCCGGGGCGCGGGTGATCCTGACTGAGGAGACCGACCGCTTCGGCGGCCGCCTGCTGTCCGATCCGCAGGAGGTGGGCGGGCAGTCCGGGCAGGGCTGGGCGGCGACGGTCACGGCGGAGCTGATGTCGATGCCCAACGTGCGGCTGATGCCGCGCACCACGGTCACCGGCGCCCATGACCACGGCACCTTTGCCGCGCTGGAGCGGGTGGGGCTGCACCTGCGCGCCCGTCCCGACCTGCCGCGCGAATGCTTCTGGCGGATCGTGGCACGCCGGGCGCTGCTGGCGGCGGGCGCGCTGGAGCGTGCGATCGCGCATCCGGGCAACGACAGGCCGGGGATCATGCTGGCCTCGGCGGTGCGCAGCTACCTGCACCGCTATGGCGTGGCGGCCGGGCGGCGGGTGGCGCTTTATGCGGCGACGGATGCGGCGCGCGCGCTGGTGGGCGAGTTGCGCGCGGCGGGGGTGGAGGTCGCGGGCATCATCGACCCCCGCCCCGATGCGCCGCCGCAGGAGGGCGTGCCGGTCTACAAGGCGGGCCGGGTGACGCAGACCCGCGGGCGCCTGGGGCTGGCCGAGGTGGTCATCGACCATGACGCGGGCACGCACCGGCTGGCGGCGGATTGCCTGGCGCTGGCGGGCGGCTGGAACCCGACGCTGCACCTGACCTGCCATCTGGGCGCGAAACCCGTCTGGCGCGCCGACATCGCGGCCTTTGTCCCCGCCGCGGGCGCCGTGCCGGGGATGGCGGTGGCCGGGGCGGCGGGGGGGACGTTCTCCACCCATGGCGCGCTGGCCGAAGGCGCCGCGCGGGCGGTCGATGCCTTGGCCGACCTGGGCCTGACGGCCACGCCGGAGGTGCCCGCGGCCGAGGATGCGCCCTTTGCACCCGTGGCGCCCATGCAGGTGGCGGGCAAGGGTCGGGCCTGGCTCGACTTTGCCAACGACGTGACGACCAAGGACGTGAAGCTGGCGGCGCAGGAGGGCTATGCCTCGCCCGAGCTGATGAAGCGCTACACCACGCAAGGGATGGCGCCCGACCAGGGCAAGAATTCCAACGTGGCCGCACTGTCGGTGCTGGCCGACGCCACGGGCCGCGGCATTGCCGAGACCGGGACGACCACCTTCCGCCCGCCGTTTTCGCCCGTGTCGATCGCCGCCATGGGCGCCGGGGGCCGCGCGCAGGGGTTCGCGCCGCAGCGGTTCCTGACCTCGGACCAGGCCAGCCGCGACCGCGGCGCGCCGATGGTCGAGGCCGGCCTGTGGTACCGGCCGAGCTATTTCCCCAAGGCGGGAGAGACCGGCATGCAGGCCGCCTGCGACCGCGAGGTGGCGACGGTGCGCCGCGCGGTCGGGGTGACGGATGTCTCGACTCTTGGGAAAATCGAACTTTTCGGGCCCGATGTGGGCCGCTTCCTCGATTTCGTTTACACAAACACGTTCTCGACCCTGCCGGTGGGCCGCGTCCGCTATGGCCTGATGCTGCGCGAGGACGGCTTTGTCCTCGACGACGGCACCACCGCGCGGCTGGAGGCCGACCGCTGGGTGATGACCACCACCACCGCCGCGGCGGGGCTGGTGATGCGGCATCTCGACTTCGTGCATCAGGCCTTCATGCCGACGGCGCGGTTGCGCTTCGTTTCGGTCACCGAGGCCTGGGCGCAGTTCGCGGTGGCGGGGCCGCTCGCGCGGCGGCTTCTGGCCAGCATGGCGGACCTGCCCGACCTGCCCTTCATGGGCTGTGCGCCGGTGCAGCTGATGGGCGTGGCGGGGCGGCTGTTCCGCATTTCGTTCTCGGGCGAGCAGGGCTACGAGATCGCAGTGCCGACCCGCTTCGGAGAGGCGCTGTTCCGCGACCTCGTGGCGCGCGCCGAGACCCTGGGCGGCGGGCCCTACGGGATGGAGGCGCTGAACGTCCTGCGCATCGAAAAGGGCTTCATCACGCATGCCGAGATCCACGGGCGGACCACCGCCTTCGACATCGGCCTCGAGAAGATGATCAGCCCCGGGAAGGACTGCATCGGCAAGGCCGCGGCGGCCCGGCCCGCCCTGACCGGACCGGACAGGGAGCAGCTGGTGGGCCTGCGTCCCGTGACCGATGCCGCCATCACCTCGGGTGCGCATCTGTTCAACCCGGGCGACCGGCTGCACCGCGAGACGGGGCAGGGCTATGTCACCTCGGTCGGCGCCTCGCCCACGCTGGGGGGCTGGCTGGGGCTGGGGTTCCTGCGGAACGGCCGCGCGCGGCATGGCGAGACGGTGCGTCTGGTCGATCGCCTGCGGGGCCTGGACGTGATGTGCACCGTCCACGATCCCGTCTTCCACGATCCCGAGGGGAGAAAGCCGCGTGGCTGAGCTGATCGCCTCCCCCGCCCTCAGGGCCGCGCCGGTGACGGCGGCGGGCTGCACGCTGGCGCCGGCCGACCCCGGGCCGGTGGCCGCGCTGGCGCTGATGCCGGGGCAGGAGGCGGCGGCGGCAAGGCTGCTGGCGCCTCTGGGCCTGGCCTTTCCGGCGCCGAACACGACCGCCGTCCGAGGCGCCGCGCGCATCGTCTGGACGGGACGGGCGCAGGCCTTGGTGATCGGCGTGCCCCTGGGTGCGGCCGAGGGGCTGGCGGTGTTCGACCAGACCGACGGCTGGGCCACGCTGACCTTGCAGGGCAAGGCCGCCGCGGCGGCGCTGATGCGGCTGGTGCCGCTGGACCTGGAGGCGATGGCCGAAGGGCAGGCGGCGCGGGCCCCCGTCGGCCACATGCAGGCGGTGATCTGGCGCGAGGCCGCGGGCTTCACGCTGATGGTCTTCCGCTCGATGGCGCGCACCGCCTGGCATGAGATCGAGGTGGCGCTGGCGGCGCTGGCGGCGCGGCAGGTGCTGGACGCGCGCGATGGACCTTGAGGCGCTGACCGCCTTCCGCCGGGGCCTGCACATGCGCCCCGAGGTCTCGGGGCAGGAGGCCGCGACGGCGGCGGCCTTTGCGGCCGCCTTGCCGCCGGGGCTGGCGGTGACGACGGGCCTGGGCGGACACGGGGTGGCGGCGGTGCTGACCGGCGCGGCGCCCGGGCCTGCGGTGATGCTGCGGGCGGAACTCGACGCGCTGCCCATCGTCGAGACCGGGCGCATGCCCTGGGCCTCGACGGTGCCGGGCGTGGCGCATTTGTGCGGGCATGACGGGCACCTGACGATCCTGCTCGCGGCGGCCCGGGCGCTGGCCGCGGCGCCGCCCGCGCGTGGCCGCGTGATCTTCCTGGGCCAGCCGGCCGAGGAGGACGGGTCGGGCGCCGCCGCGGTGATAGCCGATCCCCGCTTTGCCCCGCTGCGCCCGGACTGGGCCTTTGCGCTGCACAACCTGCCGGGGGGGCCGCCGGGTCAGGTCTGGCTGCGGCCGGGGCCGATGAACTGCGCCTCGATGGGCCTGCGCATCGTGCTGCAGGGGCGCACCTCGCATGCCGCCGAGCCTGCGGCCGCGCGGTCGCCCGTGAAGGCCGTGGCGCGCCTGATCCCGGCCTTGATCGCGCTGTCGCGCGACGGGGCGCCGGATGCGGGGTTCCGCCTGGCCACGGTGACCCATGCCCGTCTGGGCGAGCCCGCCTTCGGCATCACGCCCGGGCAGGCCGAGGTCCTGGTCACCCTGCGCACGCTGACCGACGAAGGCATGGCGGCGCTGCTGGCCGAGGCGCAGGCGCTGGCGCAGGCCGAGGCGCGCGACGGGCTGGCCGTCACGCTGACCCACCACGACGCCTTTGCCGCCTGCACCAACGACCCCGAGGCGACCGCCGTGCTGGCCCGCGCCGCAATGGCCGAGGGGATGGCCCCGGTGCCGGGCGACCTGCCGATGCGGGCGTCGGAGGACTTCGGCCGTTTCGGCGCGGTGGCGAAGGCGGCGATGCTGGGCCTTGGCGCGGGCGAGGGGCACCCGCGGCTGCATGCGCCGGACTACGACTTTCCCGATGCGCTGATCGCCCCGGGGGCGCGTCTGTTCGTGCGGGCGGTGCGCGACATCCTGGGCTGAGCCGCCGCGGTTGCCATCCCGCGGGGCCTCTGGCACGGTTCCCCGCGGCCTGCCGTGGCCGCGCCACCAGGCGCAACCTCCGTGAGCTTCCGCTTCGTCCATACCGCCGACCTGCACCTCGATTCGCCGCTGGTGTCGCTGGCCCTGCGCGACCCCGCGCTGGCGGCCGAGGTCGGCACCGCGACGCGGGCGGCGCTGGCGCGGACGGTCGACCTGTGCCTGGCCGAGGGGGCGCAGGCCCTGCTGATCGCGGGCGACCTGTGGGACGGGTCGCAGACCTCGGCCCGCACGGCGCGGTTCCTCAAGGCGGAACTGGCGCGCCTGGGCGAGGGCGGCGTGCGCGGCTTTGTCATCCGCGGGAACCACGATGCGATGTCCAGGCTGGGCAGCGAGCTGGCCCCGCCCCCCGGCACGGTGATCTTCGGCCCGCGCGCGGGGACCGAGACCTTCGAGGCGGGCGGCCGCCGCATTGCCGTGCACGGCCTGTCCTTCCGCGACCCGACCGCACCCGACAGCCTGCTGCCGCAGTATCCCCCCCCGGTGCAGGGCGCCTTCAACATCGGCCTGATGCACACGAGCCTCGGGGGCAGCGCCGGGCACGACACCTATGCCCCCTGCCGGCTGGCCGACCTCGAGGCGCATGGCTACGACTACTGGGCGCTGGGGCACATCCACCGACGGTCCGAGCACCGGGGCCGGGCGGCGGTGGTGATGCCGGGCATCCCGCAGGGCCGCGACATCGGCGAGGCCGGGGACTGTTCGGTGACGCTCGGGACGCTTGCGGACGACGGGACGCTGACGCTGGAAACCCGCAGCGTGGCGCGGCTGCGCTTCGACCGGCTGGAGGTCGATCTGGCGGGCGTGGCAGAGTGGGATGGCGCCGTTTCCGCCCTGGCGCGGGCGGTGCGTGCGGCGGGGCATGCGGCGGTGCGTGCGGCGGGGCATGCGGCGGGGCATGCTGCGGGGCATGCGGCGGGGCGGGCCGCGCGCGCGGTGCCGCATCTGGTGCTTCGCCCGCGGCTGACGGGCGCCACGCCGCTGGCTTTCCGCATCCTGCGCGACCTCGACAGGCTGACCGAGGAGGCGCGGGCGGCGGCGGAAGCCGCGGAAGGCGTCTGGATCGACAGGCTGGAGAACGCCACCACGGGCGAGACCGGCGCCGCGGGCCGGCTGCCCGACGATCTGGTGCGCATCGTCACGCAGGACCTGCCCCGCGACCCCGCCCTGGCCAGCGCGATGGCCGAGGCGGCCGACCTTCTGGCCCGCGACCTGCCGCCCGACCTGCGCGACCTGTTCGGGCAGGACGCCACCGCGCAGGCCGCCCTCTGCGCCGGGCTTCTGGCCGAGGGCGTGCCCGCGCTCCTGTCGCGGCTGTCCCGCCCGCGGGAGGGGTGATGCGCCTCGACCGGCTGGACCTCGTGCGCTACGGCCGCTTCACCGACCTGCGGCTGGCCTTCCCGCCGCCCGTGCCGGGGGCGCCCGACCTGCACCTGGTCTACGGGCCGAACGAGGCGGGCAAGTCCACGCTGTTTTCCGCCTGGCTGGACCTGCTGTACGGCATCCCGCCGCAATCGCCCTATGCGTATCAGCACCCCGGGCCCACGATGCGGATCGGCGCGCGGCTGACCGGGGCCACGGCGCCGGAGGTGGTGCGCGTCAAGCGCGCGGGTCCGAGCCTGCTCGACCCGCACGACGCGCCCCTGCCCGAGGCGGCGCTGCAGGCGGCGCTGGCGGGCCTCGCGCGGGACGGCTACCGGGCGATGTTCTCGCTGGACGACGAGACGCTGGTGAACGGCGGCGAGGCGATCCTGGCCAGCCGGGGCGACCTGGGCGAGATGCTGTTTTCGGCCAGCGCGGGGCTGGCGGGGCTGGGGCCGGACCTTGCGAAGGTGCGGCAGGAGCTGGATGCCTTCCACGCCCCCCGCAAGCAGAAGACCGTCCTTTCGGTGGCCAAGGCGCGGCTGGCCGAGATCGACCGCCAGCGGCGCGAGATCGACGTCTCCGCCCCCGCCGCACAAAGGCTGGCAAAGGAGGCGGGCGCGGCGCAGGCCGCGTGGGAGGCGGCCCGCGGGGACGAGGCGGCGGCGCAGGCGCGGCTGGCGGCGCTGGCCGAGGCGCTGGCGGTGCGGCCCCTGCAGGCGCGCCTGGCGCGCTTGCGGGACGCGCTTGCGCCGCTCGAGGGCCTGCCCGAGGCCACCGAGGCCGACCAGGCGGCGCTGCAGGCGATCGAGGCGCGGCTGCAGGGGCTGGAGGGCCAGCTGCGCACCCGCGGCGAGGCCATCGCGGCGTTGCAGTCGCGGCTGGAGGACGTCGCGCGCGACCCCGACGTGCTGGCGCAGGGCGACCGGATCGCCGAGGCGGCGGGGCTGTACCCGCTGCACCTGGCCGCGCTGGAGGACCTGCCCCGGCGGCGCGCGCAGCTTGATGCCGCAGAGGCGGGGGTCCGGCGGCTGGCAACGGCGCTGGGGCTGGACGCGGGCGCGGCGGTGCCGGTGCCTGCGCAGCTGGCGCGTCTGCGGGCCCTGGTTGCGGCGCGCGCCACGCTGCAGGCGGCGCTGGCCGCCGCGCAGGCCGAGGTTGCCGCCTCGGAGGCGGAGCTTCGCGAGGCGCGGCTGGCCCTGGGCGACGCCGGGGCAGGCGACGACGGCGCGCTGGCGGCGCTGCTGGCCCGGCTGCGGGCGGACGACCCCGGC
>CAZCPY010000022.1:0-31105 GCA_964499865.1 uncultured Rhodobacterales bacterium
TGCCCAAGGCGCTGGACGAAAAGGTCGCCCGCCTGCACCTGAAGAAGATCGGCGTGAAACTGACCGAACTGCGCCCCGACCAGGCCGCCTATATCGGCGTGAAGCCGGAAGGCCCGTTCAAGTCGGACCACTACCGCTACTAGAGGCGTCCCGGGGGTGGCGGAAGAACCTCTTGTTGACGATCCGCCACACCCCCTCTGCCCGCAGCAGGGTCAGATCGTCGGTATAGCGATACCCGGCATAGTCGTCCTCGAGCGTCACCCGCGCGATGTCGCCCACGCTCTCCATCGCGGTGATTTCGGCATGGGCGGTGCGCCCGCCGGGCTGCGGCACGGACTCCGCGCAGCCCGCCACGAACGTGGCGAGGTCCGGCCACAGAAGGTCGGGCTCGTGCCCGACGACCGCGGCCTGCGGATGAAAGGCCCGCCGCGTCGCGGTCTCGTCGGCCAGGATCATCCCGTCCAGATCGTCCTCGACCGCCCGCGAAATCCCCGAATCCATCCTGGCCTCCTCATGCACCGCCGCCACAGCGGCACAGCTTCGCCGCAGCGGTCCAAGCCGGACTTTGCAGATTAACGCTTTCTGCGTATCTTTCCTGCCGATCATAACAGGCCTCCCGCGGGGCACATGAGGCACAGGCATGGACAAGACCAAACGTGACGTCGTGCGCGAACGGCTGCTGGCGCAAATGCCCAAGGGCGCGAAGGTCGCCGAAATCGGCGTCTGGGAAGGCGGCTTCAGCCGCCGCATCCTCGAGATCTGCCAGCCCGCGGAGCTGCACCTGATCGACCCATGGCAGTACATGCCGGAATTCGGGAACACCGGCTTCGGCCGCAAGAAGAACGAATTCCTGATGGAGGAAAAGTACAAGGCCGTCGTCGACGCCTTCCGCGCCGATCCCCGCGTCATCATCCACCGCGCCACTTCGGCCGAGGCGCTGGCCAGGATGGCGGACGGGTCGCTCGACTGGGTCTACATCGACGGCAACCACAACGAGCCCTTCGTCGGCGAGGACATCGCGCTGTGCCTGCGCAAGGTGAAGGCCTGCGGCATCATCACGGGGGATGATTTCAACTGGCAGGCCGACGAATCCGGCGCCCCGGTCAAGGCCGCGGTCGAGGCTGCGGTGGCCGCCCTGGGCAATCAGGCAGAGTGCCGGCTGATGGCAAACCAGTGGATGATCAGCCTGAACCGCACCGTCTCGGCCTCCCGCGCCGCCGACGCCGCGTGAAATTTCCCCCCGGAAAGGGCTTGGGTGAACGGGCCCCTTTCGCCTAAGGTGCCGCCGCGTTGCGCGACGGCACCTGCCGCGCGCCAAGAGATCACCAGGGGGAACCACCGGAATGAGCAAGCGTGACGACCTGATCGCCAAGTATGCCGGCGACCTGCGCAGCAAATGCGGGATGGAACCCGACATGGCGCTGCTGACCAAGGTCACCATCGGCTGCGGCCCGACGATCTACAGCCAGGACAGCGAGACCGTCGCCGCCTCCGACCCCGAAGAACTGGAGCGTGTGCGCCGCAACTTCCTGATCAAGAAGCTGGGCCTTGCCGACGGCCCCAAGCTCAAGGAGGCGATCGACGCCGTGATCGCCACCTACGGCAGGTCGGAACGCAACAAGTTCCGCGCCGTGGTCTACTACATGCTGGTCAAGCATTTCGCCAAGGAAGCCGTCTACGGCTGACCGGTCCGTTGCATCTGCCGCAGGGCCGCGTTGCACCGACGCGGCCTTGTCCTTTCCGGGCGGCGGTGCCACGTTTCGCCGCCAAGCCATGACCGCCGATCCCGCCCCCCTGCGCAGCGCCGAAAGCACCGTCCTTCCGGTGATCCTGGCGGTATCGCTGGGGCATGGGCTGAACGACCTCATGCAGTCGCTGATCCCGGCGGTGTATCCGCTGCTGAAGCTGAACCTCGGGCTGAGCTTCACGCAGATCGGGCTGGTCACGCTGGTCTTCCAGGGCACCGCCTCGATCCTGCAACCGCTGGTCGGCCTCTATACCGACCGCCGCCCGATGCCCTATGCGCTGGCGGTGGGGATGGCCTGCACGGGCGCCGGGCTGATCCTGCTCGCGCAGGCCGGAACGCTGGCCATGGTGCTGATGTCGGTGGCGCTGATCGGGCTGGGGTCGTCGATCTTCCACCCCGAATCCTCGCGCATCGCCCGTCTTGCGGCGGGGATGCGGCCCTGCTTCGCGCAGGCGCTGTTCCAGGTGGGCGGCAACCTCGGCACGGCGCTGGGGCCGCTGGCGGCGGCCTTCATCGTGCTGGAACGCGGCCAGGGCTCGATCGAATGGTTCGCGCTGGTCGCCCTGGCGGGGATGGTGCTGCTGACGGGCGTGGGGCGCTGGTATGTGCTGGCCGGAGCCGCCCGCGCCACCGCACGCAAGGCCCGCGCCGCGGTCGCCGCACCGGCGCCCGGCGTGGTGCGCATGGGGATGGGCGTGCTGGTCGCGCTGATGTTCGCCAAGTTCGTCTACACGGTCAGCTTTTCCAGCTACTACACGTTCTACCTGATGGAGCGTTTCGCGGTGTCGCCCGCGCAGGCGCAGGTGGCGCTGTTCGTCTTCCTGGCGGCCACCGCGCTTGGCACCATCGTCGGCGGGTCGGTGGGCGACAGGATCGGGCGCGACCGGGTGATCCTGTGGTCGATCCTTGGCGTCCTGCCGCTGTCGCTGGCCGCGCCCTGGCTGCCGCTGGCGGCGAACGTCGCCACCTCTTCGGCGGCGGGCTTCGTCATGGCCTCGGCCTTCCCGGCGATGGTCGTCTATGCGCAGGACCTGATGCCGCGCAGCACCGGCATGGTGGCGGGCCTGCTGTTCGGGCTGGCCTTCGGCATGGCGGCGATCGGCGCCGCGGTCCTTGGCGTGCTGGCCGATGCCTGGGGGATCGAGGCGGTGTACCTGCTCTGCGCCTTCCTGCCCGCGCTTGGCTTCGTGGGCTTCGCGCTGCCGCGGCTGCGGCCCTGATCCGCCCGCATTCGCCGAAAATGCCATGTGCTTCGGCTTTGCCCGGGCGGCGCGATTCGCGCTATGGAATGGGCAACGGGGCAGGATGCCCGGGACCCTTTCAGAACACGTGCGGTGCTCAGGGGAGCACGTGGGGTGGATGGAGGGTCCCGTAGGGGTGCGGGGCCCTCCATTTTCGCAGTCTCGTGCCGATGCGATGGCGTGGCGCGGGCGTCAGCCCGCCGTCCCCGCCTCAGAACAGCACCAGCACCACGCCCATGACGGCGCAGCCGACCACCGCGTTGACGCCGTCGATCAGCGTCAGCGCCGCCGGGCGCCGGGCGAAGGCGTAGTTCATCGCGAGCCACGGCAGCACCAGGAACGCCCCGATCCCCGCCCCCGCCAAAGCCCCCGCACCCAGCGTCGTCACCCCGGCGCCGCCCAGGATGTGGCGCATCATCCCGGCGACCGCGATCATCGCGACGATGCCGACGACAAATGGCATCGGCCCGCCGGCCTTCTGCTGCGCCTCGGTCACGCCCGAGGCCGCCATCCACGGCCTTGACATCGCGATGTACCAGACCGCGCCGAAGGCAAAGGCCGCCACGGCGGCGGCAATGACGTTCAGGACTTCCATCACGCGTCCTCCCCCTCAGGGTTCAAGTCCGCCCATGCGGCAGATCACCGCCCATTCCGCGGCCGTCACCGGCTGCACCGACAGCCGGGTGTTGTTCACCAGCACCATGCCCGAAAGCTCCGGCACCGCCTTGCAGTCGTCCAGCGTCACCGGCCGCAGGAAGGGCCTGCGCGCGGCAAGGCGCACGCAGTCCCAGCGGGGATCGTCGGTCGTGGGGTCGGCGGCCACGGTGCGGATCACCTCGACGGTGCCGACCACCGCCTTGCCGATGTTGGAATGGTAGAACAGCCCCAGGTCGCCCACCGCCATCGCCCGCATGTTGTTGCGCGCCTGGTAGTTGCGGATGCCGGTCCAATCGGTGCCCTCGGCCCCCGCCGCGACCTGCTGGTGCCAGGACCAGGCGTCGGGCTCGGACTTGAACAGCCAGAAGGCCATCAGCCGATCACCTTCTTCCATTCCCGCACATCGACCGAGGCGAACAGCCCCGCCAGCGCATAGGGGTCGCCCGCGGCCCAGGCCTGTGCGGCGGCAAGGTCGGGCACCTCCAGCACGATCAGGCTGCCGGTCATCGTGCCCCCGGGCGACAGGAAGGGCCCCGCCATCTCGACCACGCCGGTTTGCCGGATATAGGCCAGATGCGCCTCGCGCGTGGCTTTGCGCAAGGCCTCGTGGCCGGGCTTGTCAAGGCAGATCAGCGTGGCGCGCATGGGGTCACTCCGTGGTCAGGGGACGGGATAGCAGGTCGGCCACGGCCTGCGCCAGCGTCGCGCGGCCTTCGACCAGCGCGGCGACCGTGTCGGTGACCGGCATCGCCACCCCCAGCGCGGCGGCCTTGCGGGCGGCGGCGGTCGCCGTCGCGGCGCCCTCGACGGTGACCGCGCTGTCAAAGGTCCCGCCCCGCCCCAGGGCCAGCCCGAGGCGGTAGTTGCGCGACCGCTCCGAGGTGCAGGTCAGCACCAGGTCGCCCAGGCCAGACAGCCCGGCCAGGGTATCGGGCCGCCCGCCCAGCGCGGTGGCCAGCCGCACCATCTCGGCCTGCCCGCGGGCGATCAGGGCCGCGCGGGCAGACAGGCCCAGCCCGGCGCCGATGACCGCCCCCGCGGCGATGGCGATGACGTTCTTCAGCGCTCCGCCGAGTTCCGCCCCCGCCACGTCGGTGGTGCGGTAAAGCCGCAGCGTGGGCGTCGACAAGAGCCGCTGCAACTGCTCTCCCGCCGCCGCCTCTGCACAGGCCAGCGTCAGCGCCGTGGGCAGGCCCGCGGCCAGGTCCCCGGCAAAGCCCGGGCCCGTCAGCACGGCGACGGTGGCGCCCGGGCAGGCCGCAGACACCACGGCGGAAGGCCCGCGTCCGGTGGCAAGGTCGATCCCCTTGCAGCAGGCGACCAGCGCCTTGCCGTCCAGCCCCCCGGCGTCCGTCAGGAACCCCGCCAGCGCCTGCATCGGCACGGCCAGCAGCAGCAGCGTGTGCGCGGCACAGGCCGCGGCCAGGTCGTCCGTCACCGTTACCCCCGGCAGACGCGCGGGCATCCGGCGGCCCCACAGCGTCACCTCGTGCTGCACCGCCAGCACCTTCGCCAGCGCCGTGCCGAAGGCGCCCGCGCCCAGGACCGCGACAGTCACGCCCGCGCGCCCTTGCGCCCGCCGCCCAAAAGGGGCGCGGCAGAGGTGTCCAACGGCCAGCGCGGGCGGGCCGACAGCGTCATGCCGTCGCGCCCGCCCGCCCGGAACCGCTCGATCCCCGCCCAGGCGATCATCGCGCCGTTGTCGGTGCACAGGCGGAGGGGCGGGGCGACCCAGGCCACGCCCGCCGCCGTCGCCACCCCCTGCAACGCTGCCCGGATCGTCCCGTTCGCGGCCACCCCGCCCGCCACCGCCAGCGCGGGCACGTCCGCGATCAAGAGCGCCCGGCGCGTCTTCTCCGCCAGCACGTCCGCCACCGCCGCCTGGAAACCGGCGCAAAGGTCGGACCGGTCCAGCCGCCCGAGGCCCCCGGCCGCCGCCATCAGCAGGTCGCGCTGGCGCAGGACAGCGGTCTTCAGGCCCGAGAACGACATGTCGCAGCCCGGCCGGTCGAGCAACGGCCGCGGCAGGGCGAAGCGCCGCGGATCGCCGCGCGCCGCCTCGGCCTCCACCGCCGGGCCGCCGGGCTGGGGCAGGGCGAGCAGCTTCGCCACCTTGTCGAAGGCCTCGCCCGGCGCGTCGTCGATCGACCCGCCAAGCCGGGCAAAGGCCTCCGGCCCCTCGACCCGCAGGAACTGGCAATGCCCGCCGGAGACCAGCAGCATCAGGTAGGGAAACGCCAGGCCATCGGTCAGCCGCGGTGTCAGCGCATGCCCCGCCAGATGGTTGACCCCCACCAGCGGCAGGCCGGTCGCCGCCGCCAGGCCCTTGGCGAACATCACCCCCGACAACACCCCGCCGATCAGCCCCGGGCCCGCGGTCACCGCGATCCCGTCAAGGTCTGCCAGCCCCAGCCCCGCCTCGGCCAGAGCCACTTCGGCCGCGTGGTCCAGCCGCTCGGCATGGGCGCGCGCCGCGATCTCGGGCACCACGCCGCCGAAAGGCGCGTGCAGCGTCGCCTGACCCTCGACCACCGAGGACAGGATCACCGGCCCCTCGGCCGAGGCGCGCACGACGGCCGCGGCGGTATCGTCGCAGCTCGATTCGATCCCGAGGAAGGTCAGCGTCTGCATGGGTGCCGTGGACAGGCTGGGCCCGCCCGCGGTAGCACCGGGGCCATGCCAGAGCAATCGCCCGGCCCCGTGATCCTGCTGACCCGGCCGCCGGACCCCGAGGGGCGCTTTCGCCATGCGCTGGAGGCGCGCTTTGCCGCGCCGGTGCTGGACAGCCCGCTGATGCGCCCGGTCTTCCTGACCCCCGCGCCGCGCGCTGGGGCTTTCGCGGGGCATGTGCTGTCGTCGGAAACCGGCGTGCTGGCGGCGCGGCGCCTCGGGCTTGCGGCGCCGGTCGCGCATTGCGTGGGGGAACGGACGCGGGCCATGGCCACGGCTTCGGGCTACGGGCCGGGCGTCACCGGGCGCGATGCCGACGATCTGGTGGCGGCGCTGCTGGCGCGGCGGGCGGCGGGGCCGCTGCTGCACCTGCACGGCCAGGACACCCGCGGCGACATCGCAGTCCGGCTGACCGCCGGGGGCCTGCCGACCACGGCGCTGGCGGTCTACGAGATGCAGCCCGCACCGCTGCCGCCAGAGGCGCGGGCGCTGCTGGACGGCACGGCGCCGGTGGCGATCCCGGTCTTTTCGCCCCGGTCCGCGGCGCTGCTGGTCGCGGCCATCGGTCATGCGCGCGCGCCCCTCTGGCTGGCCGCGCTCAGCCCCGCTGTCGCGCAGGCGCTGGCGCCCCTGCCCGCCGTGTTGTGCGAGACGGCGCCCACGCCCGACGCCGCGGGAATGCTGACGGCACTGGCCCGCATGCCGCTTGTGGAGCGCGGCGCTTGAAGCCGGTCGCCCCCGGGGGCTACCCTTCCCCCGATTCCGCGCAAGATGCGGCATCGCCAGAGGGAGATCAGCGCATGGCCAGAGCCACGACCCCCCGCGACGGGGACGATACGGCGCTGGACGCAGATCCGCCCGCCCCCGATCCCATCCCGGAGGCCGAGGTTGTGGACACCCCTGCCGCATCCCCGCCGCGGCCGCCGCCGTCCGCGCCGCGCGGACCCGGCGCCCTGACGCTTCTGCTCGGCGGCGTTGCGGCAGCGGCGCTCGGCTTTGCCCTGTCGCTGGCGGTGCCCGGAGGCTGGCCCGTCGGCGGGACAGCGGCGCTCGAAACGCGACTGGCCGCGCAGGAGGCCGAGGCTGCACGCCTCGCCGCCCTGCTGGCCGAACGCCCCGCCCCGCCCGACCTTTCGCCTCTGGCCGATGGCCTAGGCGCTCTTCGCAGGCAGGTCGAATCGCTTCAGGCCGCCGTCGCCGCCCTGCCGCCCGCAGCGGATGTGCCCGACCCCTCGCCCCGGCTGGAGGCGCTCGACCAGGGCCTGGCCGAGGTCTCGGCCCGCATCGACGCGCTGGCCGCCCTGCCCGCGGGCGTAGCCGGCGGCGACCCGGAGGCTGCGGCGCAGCTTGCCCGCGACCTTGCCGCCGTGCGCGCGCAGCTTGCCGCCCAGCAGGACAGCGCCGCGACCGCCACCGCAGGCATCGCGGCGGCGGTGGAAGAGGCCAAGGCCGCGCTGGCGGCCGCCCGGGCCGAGGCGCAGGCCCTGCAGGCCGAGGCCACGGCGGCGGTCGCAACCGCCCGGCGGGACGGCGCGCTCGGCCGCATCGCCGCCGCTGTCGACAGCGGCGCGCCCTTCGAGGTGGCGCTGGCCGACCTGGCAGCCACCGGCGCAGAGCCGCCCGCGGCGCTGACGGCGCTGGCCGTCGGCGGGGCGCCGACGCTTCTGTCCTTGCAGGCCGCCTTTCCGGACGTCGCCCGCGCCGCGCTTGAGGCCAGCCTGCGCGCCGACATGGGCGAGACGACGATGGACCGCATCGGTAGCTTCCTGCGCACCCAGACCGGCGCGCGGTCGCTGACCCCGCGCGAGGGGAACGACCCCGATGCCGTGCTGTCGCGGGCCGAGGCGCGGCTGGCGGCCGGCGATCTGGCGGGCACGCTGGCCGAACTGGGCAATCTGCCCGGCCCCGGTCAGGCCGCCGTCGCCGACTGGGCGGCGCGCGCGCAGGCCCGGCTGGATGCGGCGCAGGCCGTCGCCACGCTGATGGCGGCGCCATGATCTGGTCGCTGGTCAAGGTCCTGCTGTTCGTCACCGTGACCGCCGCGCTGGCCCTGGGCGCCGCCTGGCTGCTGGACAGCGGGGGTGGGCTGCGGCTGGCCGTCGGGGGGTGGGAATTCACGCTGGGGCCCCTGCAGGCGGCGATTGCCGCCGTGCTGCTCGTGGCGCTGGTCTGGCTGTTGCTGAAGGCGGTCGCCCTGTCCGTCGCCGTCCTGCGGTTCCTGAGCGGGGACGAAACCGCGATCAGCCGCTATTTCGACCGCAACCGCGAGCGCAAGGGCTATCAGGCTCTGACCGAGGGGATGCTGGCACTCGCCGCGGGCGAGCCGCGCACCGCGCTGGTGCGGGCGCAGCGGGCGGAACGCTACCTCGGGCGGCCGGAGCTGACCATGCTGCTGACGGCGCAGGCGGCGGAACTGTCGGGCGATGCCAGGCGCGCGACCGAGGCCTACAAGGCGCTGCTGGCCGACGACCGCACCCGCTTTGTCGGCGTGCGCGGCCTGATGCGGCAGAAGCTGGCCGAGGGCGACACGGCGGTGGCGCTCAAGCTGGCCGAAAAGGCGTTTGCGCTCAAGCCGCAGCACGCCGAGACGCAGGACATCCTGCTGCGGCTGCAATCCGACAGCGCCGACTGGAAGGGCGCGCGGGCGACGCTGGGCGCCAAGCTCAGGACCGGAACCCTGCCGCGCGACGTCTGGCGCCGCCGCGAGGCGGTGATGGCGCTGCAGGAGGCCAGGGTCGTGCTGGACGAAGACGCGAGCCTCGAGGCCCGCGAGGCCGCCATCGCCGCGCACAGGCTTTCGCCCGACCTCATCCCCGCCGCGGCGATGGCGGCGCGCGCGCTGGTCGCCAGGGGCGATGCCAAAGGCGCGACGCGGCTGCTCCGCAAGGCCTGGGAGGCCCGCCCGCACCCCGACCTGGCCGCCGCCTTCGCCGAAATCGCACCGGACGAGACGCCCGCCGACAGGCTGAAACGCTTCCGCACGCTGACCGCGGTGCAACCCGAGGCCGAGGAGACGCGGCTTCTGCTGGCCGAGCTGTCGATCACCGCCGAGGACTTTCCCGCCGCCCGCCGCGCTTTGGGCGACCTGCCCGAACGCCACCCCACGACGCGCGTTCTGGCGATCATGGCGGCGGTGGAGCGTGGCGAAGGCGCGCCGGACGAGGTGGTGCGCGGCTGGCTGGCGCGTGCGGTGACCGCCCCGCGCGGACCGCAATGGTGCTGCGACAAGTGCCAGGCCATCCACGCCCAATGGGCGCCGGTCTGCAGCAACTGCGGCGGCTTCGACACGCTGAGCTGGCGCGAACCGGCCGAGACGACCGGCGCCTCGGCCACCGGCGCGGAACTGCTGCCGCTGCTGGTCCGCGGCCCGGCGGCACCGCGTCAGGACGGCACCTGACCGGCGGCGTCAGGGTTGACCTGACCGGGGCCAGCGCATAGACGGGCGCCGTCGCCGCAGTAGCTCAGCTGGTAGAGCACGTCATTCGTAATGATGGGGTCGGGGGTTCGAGTCCCTTCTGCGGCACCAACCCCTTGCACCGGACCCTATGCGCGGCGCAGCGCCAGCAGGTCGGCGGCGGGTAGCCGGATGCCGCCCTGCAGCACCAGCGTGACCGCATCGCCGTCGCGCCGCACCTCGTCGACGCGGCCGTAGGTGCCGACCGGCTGTGTCGACAGCTGCGTGTCGCCCGCGTAGCTTTCCAGCGACAGCGAATAGACCCCCCGCTGAAGCGGGGCGCCGGTGATGTCGGTGCCTGACCAGGATACCGCGCCCGCCGCCACATCCTCGCGCGCAACAACCTGGCCCGACAGGTTCCGGACCACCAGCACCCCGCGGTCGGCGCCGTTCGCCAGTTCGGCGGAAATCTCGGGTGCCGTCGTCCCGTCGTACCAGACCGGCCCTGCCGACAGCGCCATCTGCCCCACGGACCCGGCGAGGTCGGTCAGCCCGGTCAGCGCATAGCGACCGATCAGGTCCTCGATCAGCTGGTTGGTGCGGGTCTGCTGCTCCACCCCCGAAAAGGTGGCGAGCTGCACCGCGTAGTCGGCCGAATCGATGGGGTTCAGCGGGTCCTGGTTCTGCATCTGCACCGTCAGCATGCGCAGGAAGGTCTCGTAATCCGAGGGCTTGTCCTGCGCCGCATCGCGGGCGGCGCGGGTGGTGGCGGTGGTGGCGGTGGTGACGGGCGAGAGGGCGTCGATCATCGGGGGCTTCCGGAGGTCAGAGGCGGAGGTGAAGGCCGGTCGTGGCGGCCACGGGCGGCGGGGCAAGGGCCGGGGTCTCGGGCGCCGGGGGGCGCGGGTCGGGCGGCGCACCCCCCGGCCGATCCTGTCCGCCCGCCGTGCCGTCCCGACCGGCAAAGCTGAGGCTGGTCTGGGCAAAGCCCGCGGCGCGCAGGTCGGCGAGCAGGCTGTCGCCGTGGCGGCGCAGAAGGTCCAGGGTCTCGGGCCGTTCGGCGATCACCTGCACGCGCAGATGCTCGCCCTCGCGCGCCAGCGAAAGCTGCACCTCGCCAAGTTCGGCGGGGGCAAGCGTCACCTCGATCGTTCCGGCGCCGGGGCCAGCGGCGATGCTGACGGCCAGCGCGCCCAGGCCCTGCGGCGGCACCGGTGCGGCCGCAACCGCCGTCGGCGCGGCGGAGGTGCCGGCCGGCGCGGCCGGGCCGGGTGCCGGACCAGCCTCGGGGGCAGCCAGTTCGAGGGACGCGGGAGGGCTGTCGAGGATGAAGTCGGCAGGCAGGGACGGCAGGGGCACCGCGGCGGCGGGCGGCTCGGCCGTCGGGGGCGGCAAATCCGGGCCCTCCGGTGGCCGGGGTTCCATCGCTGCGGCAGGCTCTGGCTGGCCCGGGACGCCGACGCCGGCACGTCCGGCAACCCCCAACGCGAGCACGCTGCGCAGGATGGGGATGGCCTGTCCGCCGGGCAACGGGTCGCGCGGGGCCGAAGGCCGGCCCGCATCGGTTGACACCGGCGGCCGCGCCGGGGCGAGCAGCGCGGCGAGCATGGCGGCGGTCGGGCCGGCGTCCCGGGGTGCGTCCGAAGGCGCGTCTGGGGGCGCGTCTGGGGGCGCGGGCGGCGCCTTTCCGGTCGCGGGGGGTGTCGGCTCGGGGTTCCGGGGCCGCAGCGGCGCGCCGTCAAGGACCTCGACGGCCGCAAGCGGAAGGACGGACGGCAAGGCGCGGTCCCGATCTTTCGCCACGGGCTTGCCGGTCAGCTCCCCTGCCACGCCCGTCGCCCCGGACCCTGGTGCCGGTTCCGCCGCAGGCAGCGGCGGCGATGCGGTCACCCCGGCGGCCTGGGGCGCGGGCGCGGTCCCCTGCGCCGGGCGCAATCCTGCCGGCGCGGCGAGGGGGGAAGGTGGCGCGGCGTAAACCGTGTCGGGGAGGCCGGTCGTCCCGGGCCCGGTTGCGAGGGTCGACGGGGTGGCCGATGCCATCGCCTCCGCGGACGGTGCAGGGGGGGCAGGTGGCGGGGCGGGGCGGGGTGCCGGACCCGGAAGCGCCGGTGCGGCGGCAGCCGGGCGACCGGGTTGGTCAACGGCAGCCGGGACTACGGTCGCCGCCAGGGTCTGCGCGGCGCCGCCGGTCGGCTGCGGGGTCATGACGGGCACAGGTGCCGCCGACGAGGCGACCGCCCGGGCGCGCGGCGCAGCGGGCTGACCTCCGGCTTCGCGCGGGCGCTGGGTGACCTCGACCAGGGGCATCGGCAGGGCGCGTGGCGCGCCGGCAGCGGCGGGGACGGTTTCCTTCCGGGCAGGCAAAGGCGGACGCAAGGGCAGGCCCGCATCAGCGCGGTCCGCTGCCGACTCCGGTGCGGGTGCGAAGCCGGTGACGGCCGAGGGGTCGCGCCCGACCGGCGGCGCAGGTGCGGCGGGCGCTTCCGGCATGGGCCGCTGGGATGCCGGGCGGGCAGGTGCCGTCTTGGCCGGGGGCGCAGAGACCGGTTGCGCGGGGCGGGTCCTGTCATCCTCGGGCGAGGTGTCGGCGGAAGCGGCAGCCTCTGCGCCGGTCCCCGCGGATGCCGGAAGCGCCGTTGCCACCGCCGGCGCGCCTTTCGAAGCCGCCTTCTCCGGCTGCGCCAGATCCGCCGGAGGTGACGCGGGAGCCGGACCGACCCCGGCAAGCTTCGGCGCGCCCGGAGGCGGCAACCGCGTCGCTTCCCCTGCGGAGGCCGGACTGGCCGGAACAGGCGCCGCGCCCGCCGGCCTGAGCGGCGTTCCGCGGACCGGAGCGGCCCTGGTCGCCGGCGCGTCGGCCGCGGGCGCCTGACCGGTGGAGCGGACGGACGCCACAGCCCTTGGTTCCGCGGGCGGCGGCGGGGCGGCCGGCGCGGCGACGGCGGCCGGTGCCAGCGCGACGGGTCCTCTGGCAGCGTCGGGCAGCGATGGAGGCATCGCGGACGGAGGCACCTCAGCCGACGGCACCGGCGGCATGGCGTCAGGCGGCATCTCCGCCGCGGCATCGGACGTGCCGGGTGCCGCGGGGGCGGTGACCGCCGGGAACGGCGGCCCGACCGGCAGGGGAGGGAAGGCGACCTCGGCCGTCATGGCCATGTCGGGCGCCGGGGGGTCGCCGGCCAGCTTCGGCAAGGCGGGCGAAAGCGGCGCGGCGTCGGGCGGCGGCGGCGTTTGCGGGCTGACGGCCAGGCCGGTGACCGGCGTGACGAGAGCCGGCGCACGGACCGCGGCGCCTGCGACCAGACGGCCGAAGTCGCCCGTCCCGGGTGGCAGGTCGGCCCGTTCGGCGACGGGCATCAGCGGCGGCGTGGGCATGCCGAGGGCCTGGATCATGGCGCAAGTCCCGACTTCTGTCGTGACCTGACCGTTACCCCGCCGATGCTTACCGACTGTTTACCGCCATCCCGCAGAATGCGGAAAATTCGCACCGGAGACTGCTTCCGTGATCGCCGATCCCGCCCAGCCCGCCCTTCCCGCCCTTCCCGCCCTTCCCGTCCAGCCCGCCCGCCCGCCCGAAGAGGCCGTCCTGCGCGCCAAGGCCGAGGAGATGGAGGCTGCCTTCCTTGCAGAAATGCTGTCCTTTGCGGGGCTTGGCACCACGCCGCAGGCCTTTGGCGGCGGCGTGGGCGAAACGCAGTTCGCCTCGTTCCTGCGCCAGGCGCAGGCGGAAGAGATGGTCGCCGCGGGCGGCATCGGCCTGGCCGAATCGATCTTCCGCGCGCTGACCCAGGGCCGCGATGACCCCGCCTGACACGTTGCGGGACCTTCTGCTGGCGGTGCAGCAGGCCCTGGATTCGGGGGACCGGGCGGCGCTTGCAACGGCGGCCGAGGCGATCCAGGCCGCGCTGGATGCCGGCGTCGCACGGCCCGATGCGGCGGCGGCGGCGGCGCTGCGGAAGATCGCCGAACGCAACGCCGCGCGGCTGGAGGCGACCGCCCGCGGCCTGCGTGTCGCTGGGCCGGGGATGGCCGAGATCCGCACGGCGCGCACGGGCGGCGCGACCTACAACGGCCAGGGCCAGCGCGTCGCCCTGGGCGGCGCCGACCTCGCCCTCCGCGCGCGCGTCTGACGCGCAAGGGGACGGCACGGGACGGCACGCGGCTGCGGCCGGCTTGCTAAAATTGCAGGGGAATTGCGCGGCGGCGGACCGCGGGCCTTAGCGAAGGCTTAGCACTTCCGGCCGATCAACAGGGTGCATCCCGGAACGGGGTGGCGCGCGGGGCGGCTTGGTCCGGCGCAGGGGCCAGAACGCCATGTCCGCCGCCTGAAAGCGGCCTCATCCGCCCGCGCAAAGCGCCGGGCTGCACAAGGAAACGCGCATGTCTTCGATCCTGACCAACACCTCGGCGATGGTCGCCCTGCAGACGCTGAAGGGCATCAACACGAACCTCAACAAGACGCAGGCGGAAATCTCCACCGGCAAGACCGTCGCCACCGCCAAGGACAACGCCGCCGTCTGGGCCATCTCGAAAGTGATGGAATCCGACGTGAAGGGCTTCAAGGGCATTTCCGACAGCCTGTCGCTGGGCTCGTCCACCATCTCGGTCGCCCGCCAGGCGGCAGAAACGGTCACCGACCTGCTGACCGAGGTCAAGGGCAAGGTCGTCGCCGCGCAGGAGGAAAACGTCGACCGCGCCAAGATCCAGACCGACATCGACGCCCTGCGCGAACAGATCTCCAGCGTGGTCGGCGCGGCGCAGTTCAACGGCCTGAACCTGATCTCGGGCACCGACGACGTGAACATCCTGTCGTCGCTCGACCGCGGCGCCTCGGGGACCGTGACCGCGTCCAACATCACCGTCGCGCGGCAGGACCTGGGCACCGCTGCGGGCACCTACGGCACCGGCACCTCGCTTGCCGCCAACGCCACCGTGCTGAACAGCGCCACCGCCGTCGCCTCGGCCGGGGAAACGGCGGAAGTCACCTTCGCCGCAACCTGGGCCGCGGGCGACACGGCGCAGCTGACCGTGGCGGGCGTCGCGGTGAACTACACCGCCGCGGGCGCCAGCGTGACCGACATCGCGACCTACTTCGCGGGTGCGATCAATGCGCTCGGCCTCGAAGGCGTCTCGGCCGCGAACTCCTCGGGCGTGCTGACGATCACCTCGGCCCGCGCGTTCGAAGGGCTGGCGGTCACGCAGTCGTCCACCACCGCGGGCGGCGGCACCTCGAACATCACCCAGGTGAACGGTGCTTCGCCCTCGGGCACCAACACCGCCTCGGCGTCCACCATCCGCCAGCGCGCCGAACAGCTGTCGTTCTCGACCTCGGCGGTCGTCAACGATGGCGACGGCTACCGTGTCACCGTCGGCACGCAGTCCTACAGCTACGTGGCCGGCAAGGGCGAATCGATGGAGGACGTGGTCCGCGGCCTCAAGATCGCGGTCGACGGCGGCGAACAGCCCGGCATTTCCACCCGCGTGTCGCAGGACGCGACCACGGGCGCCTGGCTGCTCAACGTCGACAACGATGGCAGCGGGTCGTCCTCGCTGGCCTTCTCGGCCACCGGCAACGCGGGCGGCTCGGCGTCCGGCGGCCTGTTCGGGCTCGACTCGATCGACGTCACGACAAACGCCGGGGCCGATTCGGCGCTGGAGAACATCGAGACGATGATCAACCGGTCGATCGACGCCTCGGCGGCCTTCGGTTCGTCGCAGATGCGGATCGACATCCAGAACGACTTCGTCGGCAAGCTGACGGATGCGCTGAAGGCCGGCATCGGCACCCTGGTCGACGCCGACATGGAGGAGGCGTCCGCGCGGCTGCAGGCGCTGCAGGTGCAGCAGCAGTTGGGCGTGCAGGCGCTGTCGATCGCCAACCAGCAGCCGCAGAGCCTGCTGTCCCTGTTCCGCTGATCCTGACGGACCGGCCCCGGGCGACACGCCCGGGGCCACCTTCACCCCTGACCTCCGGAAGGACACCGCATGAACGCCCTTGCCAAGGCGCACGACGCCTACGCGCGTCCCGACGCCCCCGCGCGCAGCCCCCGCGCCATCGAATACGACCTGTTCGCCCGCGCCACGCGCGCCCTGTCCGCCGCCTGGGCGGCCCGCGACCGCGATCGCGCGGCCCTGATCCGCGCCCTGCACGAGAACCTGCGGCTATGGCGCACGCTGGCCGTCGATGTCGCCGATCCCGGCAACACCCTGCCGCCCGCCCTGCGCGCGCGGCTGTTCTACCTGTATGAATTCACCGACCAGCACAGCCGCAAGGTGCTGGACAAGACCGCCGACGCTGCGGTCCTGGTCGAGATCAACACCGCCGTGATGCGCGGCCTGCGGGGCGAGAGCGCGGGATGACCGGTCTTGTGCTCAAGCTCGGCCCGGGCGAACGGGTCCTGATCAACGGCGCGGTGATCGAGAACGGCGACCGCCGCTCGCGGCTGTCGGTGATGACGCCGAACGCCAACATCCTGCGCCTGCGCGACGCGATCCACCCGCAGCAGGTCAATACCCCCGTGCGCCGCGTCTGCTACATCGCGCAACTGGTCCTGTCGGGCGATGCCGATGCGGACGAGGCCCGCCCGCAACTTCTGCGCGGGATCGAGCAGCTGTCCCAGGTGCTGACCGACCCCGACAGCCGCGCGCAACTGGCCGCGGCGACCGCGGCGGTGATCGAGAACCAGCCCTACCAGGTGCTCAAGGCGCTGCGAAGCCTTCTGCCGCGCGAGGAACGGCTGTTCGCCGCGCGCCCGCAGTGATGTTCAAGCCGGTCATCCCCTCGGGCGGGCTGGCCGGCTGGGCCTTTCTCAACCGCACGCTCGACACCCAGCGCGCGGCCTTCGACCGCAGCGGCGAGCAGGCCCGGGACGAGGCGTATTTCCGCGACAGGATCGGCCAGGTGACCACGGCCGACCAGCTGGTCGGCGACCGGAGGCTTCTGAAGGTCGCGCTCGACGCCTTCGGCCTCGGCGCCGACATCAACAGCAAGGCCTTCATCCGCAAGGTGCTGTCGGACGGCACGCTGAAGGACGGGGCGCTGTCGAACCGGCTGGCCGACAAGCGCTATCGCGACTTTTCCGCCGCCTTCGGCTTCGGCGACTTTTCCGTTCCGCGCACGAAACTGTCGGATTTTGCCGACAAGTTCCTGGTCCAGTGGCGCGCCCGGGGTTTCGAAAGCGCCGTCGGCCAGTCGAACAACGACCTGCGTCTGGCGATGAACCTGCAGCGGGACCTGCCCGCGATCGCCCGCGGGCGCGGGTCGGACGATGCCAAATGGTTCACCGTGATGGGCAACCCGCCCCTGCGCGAGGTTTTCGAACGCGCGCTGGGCCTGCCGCAAAGCTTTGGCGCGCTGGACCTCGACCGCCAGCTGTCGACCTTTCGCGACCGGGCCGAGGCGTTCTTCGGCGACGGCGAGATTTCGCGCTACACCGACCCCGCCGCGGTAGAGGAGCTGACGCGCCGCTTCCTTGCCCGTGCCGACGTCTCGCTGACCACGGCCACGCCCGCCTCGGGTGCGCTGCAGCTCCTGCAATCCGTGCCGTCGCTGTTCCGCCGGGCCTGACACCCGGGCCGAAGGCCTTCCCGTCCCGCGACGATCTGACCGCTCGACAGGGCTTGACGTGCCTTGGACCGTTCCATAAGCAGTTTGGAACGATCTAAAGATGAGTCGAGGCGGTGCGCTGATGCGTTGGGGCCTGATCGGGGCAAGCACGATAGCCGAGGCGCATGTCATCCCGGCGCTGCGGCGCCACGGTGGCACGATCCTGGCGGTGGCCAGCACCACCGCCGCCCGCGCTGCGGCCTTCGCCGCGGCGCAGGGCATCCCGAAAGGCACGGACGATCTGGCCGGCCTGCTGGCCGATCCCGCCATCGAAGCCGTCTACATCTCGTCCACCAACGAAAAGCACTTCCCCCAGGCGATGGCCGCCATCGCCGCGGGCAAGCATGTGCTGTGCGAAAAGCCGCTGGCGATGACGGTGACTGACGCCGCGGCGATGGTGCGCGCTGCCAAGGCTGCGGGCCTGGTCTTCGCCACCAACCACCACCTGCGCTGCTCCGGCAGCCACCGGGCGGTGCGCGATCTGGTCGCCGCGGGGCGGATCGGGCGCGTGCTGTCGCTGCGCATCCACCACGCCGTCCACCTGCCGCCGCACCTGCAGGGCTGGCGCATCGACAACCCGGAGGCGGGCGGCGGCGTCATCCCCGACATCACGGTGCACGACGCCGACGTGGTCCGATTCCTGACCGGCGAGGATCCGGTTGCGGTTGTCGCGATGATGGCCGCCTCGGGCCTGGGCCGCGGGGTGGAAGACAGCGCCATGTCGGTCTGGACCCTGCCCTCGGGCGCCATGGTGATGAGCCACGAGAGTTTCACGCACCCCTTCGCGGGCTCGGGGTTCGAGATACACGGCGCCGAAGGGTCGGTCTTCGCGCAGGGTGTGATGACGCAGCGCCCGGTGGGCCAGGTCACGCTGGTCACCGCCGCGGGGCGCGAGGATGTGCCCTACGGCGCGCATGACCTCTATGATCAGGGCGTGGCGGATTTCCTTTCCGCCGTCGCGGGCACCGGGCGCGTTGCGGCCTCGGGTCAGGATGGCGTGAAGTCGCTGGCCGTGGCGCTGGCCGTGCGCGAGGCCGCGCGGACCGGGCAGCGGCAGGATGTGGACTACGGGGCCCTGGCGTGACCAAAGTGGTGCCTGCCAGTGACGCCGTGGCCCGCATCGCCGACGGGGCGGTCGTCACGGTGTCGTCCTCCTCGGCGCTCGGCTGCCCCGACCTCGTGCTCAAGGCGCTGGGTGCGCGCTTTGCGGCAGAGGGCCATCCCCGCGCGATCACCACGCTGCACCCCATCGCGGCGGGCGACATGTATGGCGTGCGCGGCATGGACTGGCTGGCGCAGGACGGGCTTCTGGCCCGCGTGCTGGCGGGGTCCTACCCCTCGGGGCCGTCGTCGCTGCCGATGCCCGCGATCTGGCAGATGATCGTCGAGGACCGGGTGGCCGCCTGGAACGTGCCCTCGGGCATCCTGTTCGACATGCACCGCGAGGCGGCGGCGCGCAGGCCCGGCGTCTTGACCCGCGTGGGGCTGGAGACCTTCGTCGACCCCGTCCGCGAGGGCTGCGCGATGAACGCCAGCGCCGCCGCCCAGCCCATCGTGCGGCGGGTGGACTTCGACGGCGGCACCTGGCTGCACTTTCCCAACATCCAGCCCGATGTCTGCATCCTGCGCGCCACCACGGCGGACGAATGGGGCAACCTGACCTACGAACACGAAGGCGCCTATCTGGGCGGGCTGGAGCAGGCCATCGCCACCCGCAACAACCGCGGCCTGGTCATCGCGCAGGTCAAGCGGGTGACGGCGCGGGGGTCGCTTCGCCCCCATGACGTGCGGGTGCCCGGGCATCTGGTGGACCTGATCGTGATCGACCCCGACCAGCGGCAAACGACCGAGACCCCCTACGACCCCGCGATTTCCGGCGAGATCATCCGGCCTCTGTCCAGCTTTTCGGTGGCCGACCACGGGGTCGAGAAGGTGATCGCCCGCCGCGCCGCGATGGAACTGCGCGCGGGCATGACCGCCAACCTCGGCTTCGGCATTTCCGCCATGGTGCCGCGCATCCTTCTGGAGGAGGGCCACGCCGGCGCCGTCACCTGGGCCATCGAGCAGGGCGCCGTGGGCGGCGTGCCGCTGACCGGCTTCGCCTTCGGCTGCGCGTCGAACGCCGACGCCTTCATGCCCTCGCCGCAGCAGTTCATCTACTTCCAGGGCGGCGGCTTCGACCTGTCGTTCCTGTCCTTCCTCGAGGTCGATACCGAGGGCAACGTCAACGTCAGCAAGCTGGGCAAGAAGCCCTACCTGACCGCCGGTTGCGGCGGGTTCGTCGACATCACCGCGGGTGCGCGCAAGATCGTCTTTTCCGGCTGGTTCGAGGCCGGGGCCGAGGTAGCGCTGTCGGCCGGGGGTCTGACCGTCACCAAGCCGGGCAGGTTCGCCAAGATGGTCCCGGCGGTGGAGCATGTCACCTTTTCGGGCCGCCGCGCGCAGGAGACGGGGCAGGAGGTGCTCTATGTCACCGAACGCTGCGTCATCCGGCTGACGCCGCAGGGGCTGTTGGCGACCGAGATCATGCCCGGCATCGACCCCGCGCGGGATATCGTCGCGGCCTCGGGCGGGCGGGTGCAGGTGGCGGCGGATGCGGTGGCCATGCCGCTGTCGCTGCTGACTGATGGTCCGATGGGGTGGGCGCCATGAGCGCCGTGCACCTTCAGATGCACGGACGGGTGGCCGAGCTGCGGCTGGACAACCCGGCCAGGCTGAACGCCTTCACGGTGGAGATGCTGGACCAGATGGCCGCGCATCTGGAGGCGCTGGAGCGCACCCCGGACCTGGCCTGCCTCATGGTCACCGCCGTTGACTCAAGGGCCTTCTGTTCCGGCGCCGACATCACCGCCTGGGGGGGGCTTGGCCCGGCCGACTTCGCGCGCCACTGGGTGCGCGGCGGGCATCGCATCTTCGACCGGCTGGCCCGCTTCGCCCGGCCCACGATCGCGGTGCTGCACGGCCATGCCTTCGGCGGCGGGCTGGAGCTGGCGGCGGCCTGCGACATCCGGGTGATGGCGCCCAAGGCGACGCTGGCCCTGCCCGAGGCCGGGGTGGGCATCGTGCCGGGCTGGTCGGGCACGCAGCGGCTGGCGCGCCTGCTGCCCGAACCCGTGCTGCGCGAGATGGCGCTGTTCGGCCGCCGCCTGACGGCGGATCGGGCGCTTGCGCTGGGGTTCGTTGCCGAGGTTGCGGACGACCCCCATGCGGCCGCCGAAGCGATGGCCCTGCGGCTTCTGGACCTGTCGCCAAGGGCGGTGGAGACGGCGAAGATGATGCTGAACGCCGCCACGGGCGAGGACAGCGCCGCGATGATCGAGGCGCTCGGCAGTGCCGCCATCGCCGCCAGCGCCGACCGGGCGGAAGGTGTCGCGGCCTTTGCCGCCAAGCGCAAACCCATGTTCACGGGGCAATGACATGACCTCCCTCACCGTCATTCCCTCCATCGGCGCCGCGCTCCCGGCGGTGCCGTTCGCGGGGCGGCACCTGATCGGCGGGGCCTGGCGCGACAGCGCCGACGGCGCCACCTTCGACCGGGTGTCGCCCTCGCACGGGATCGTGGCCAGCCGGTCCGCCCGGGGTGGCGAGGCCGAGACGCAGGCCGCCATCGCCGCCGCCCGTGCCGTCTTCGACCGCGGCGACTGGTCGCGCGCGGCGGGCAAGGACCGCGCCGCGGTGCTGCTGCGCGTGGCCGACCTGATCGAGGCCGAGGTGGACCGCCTGGCGCTGGTCGAGACGCTGGAAAGCGGCAAGCCCATCACCCAGGCGCGCGGAGAGATCGCCGGGGCGGCCGACCTCTGGCGCTATGCTGCGTCGCTTGCCCGCAGCGTGCACGGCGACAGCCACAACTCGTTGGGGCCCGAGATCCTCGCCACCGTGCTCAAGGAACCCGTGGGCGTGGTGTCGATCATCACGCCCTGGAACTTTCCCTTCTGGATCCTGTCGCAGAAACTGCCCTTCGCGCTGGCCGCGGGATGCACCTGCGTGGTCAAGCCGTCGGAACTGACGCCTTCGACGACGGTCATGCTGGGCGAGATGCTGCTGCGCGCCGGTCTGCCCGACGGCGTCGTCAACATCGTGCTGGGCCATGGCCAGCCGGTAGGCGCGCTGATGGCGACGCACCCGGATGTGGACATGGTGACCTTCACCGGCTCCACCGCCGTGGGCAAGGCGATTTCCGCCGCGGCGTCCGGCACGCTGAAGAAGGTGGCGCTGGAGCTTGGCGGCAAGAACCCGCAGGCGATCTTTCCCGATGCAGACCTCGACAGCGCCGCCGATGCGGTGACCTTCGGGGTGCATTTCAACGTGGGCCAGTGCTGCAACGCGGGCAGCCGCATCCTGGTGCACGAGGACATCGCCGAAGCCTTCACCGCCCGCGTGGCCGAGCTGTCGGCGCAGGTGGCCTTCGGCGACCCGCTGGACCCGCGCACGCAGGTCGGCGCCATCGTCAGTGTCGAGCATCTGGGCAAGATCGACGGCCATGTGAAGGCCGCCGCGGCGGCGGGCGCCCGCATCGCCCTTGGCGGCGGGGTGCTGCAGGTGCCGGGCCTGCCGGGGCAGTTCTACCAGCCGACGGTGGTGGCCGGGGTGACGCCCGCGATGCCCATCGCGCGGGACGAGGTGTTCGGCCCGGTCCTGTCGGTCCTGACCTTCCGCACGCTCGACGAGGCCATCGCGCTGGCCAACGATGCAAGTTACGGTCTGTCTGCGGGGGTGTGGAGCGAGAACGTGCATACCTGCCTGGCCTTCGCCCGCGCGGTGCAGGCCGGGACGATCTGGACCAACACCTGGATGGACGGCTTCCCCGAGGTCACCTTCGGCGGCATGAAGCAATCGGGCCAGGGCCGCGAGATCGGGCGGCAGGGCTTCGACGAGTTCTTCGAGATCAAGTCGCTCGTGATGCGGATCGGCCGCACGCGGGCCCCTTGGGTAAGGCCCCGCTGACCAACGGCGGGCAGGACTGAAGCGCAACACGGGAGGAACCACATGCGCATTTTCGGAAGAACGATGACCGCGGCGGCGGCGCTGGTGATGACAACCTCGCTGGCCATGGCCGAGAGCGTGGAGGTCCTGCACTGGTGGACCTCGGGCGGCGAGGCGGCGGCGCTGAACGTGCTGAAGGATAACCTTGGCACCAAGGGCATCGGCTGGGTCGACATGCCGGTCGCGGGCGGCGGTGGCGAGGCGGCGATGACCGCGCTGCGCGCGCGCGTCACCGCGGGCGATCCGCCGACGGCCGTGCAGATGCTGGGCTTCGACATCCTCGACTGGGCCAAGGAAGGCGCGCTGGCCGACCTGACCGCCACCGCCAAGGCCGAAGGCTGGGACAAGCTGGTGCCGACCGCGCTGCAGGCCTTCTCGACCTATGACGGCAAGTGGATCGCCGCCCCGGTCAACGTCCACTCCACCAACTGGGTCTGGATCAACAAGGCCGCGCTCGATGCCGTCGGCGGCAAGGCACCGGAGACGTGGGACGACCTCGTCGCCGTGCTCGATGCGATGAAGGCGAATGGCATCACCCCGCTGGCGCATGGCGGCCAGCCCTGGCAGGAAGCGACGATCTTCGATGCCCTGGTGCTGTCGGAGGGCGCCGATTTCTACAAGGCGGCGTTCATCGACCTCGACCCCGCCGCGCTCGGCGGCGAGATGATGGCCGATGCCTTCAACCGCCTGATCAAGCTGCGCACCTATGTCGACGACAACTTCTCGGGCCGCGACTGGAACCTGGCCTCGGCCATGGTCATCAACGGCGAGGCCGGGATGCAGATGATGGGCGACTGGGCCAAGGGCGAGTTCCTGAAGGCGGGCAAGGTGCCGGGCAAGGACTTCGTCTGCATCCGCTTCCCGGGCACGCAGGGCATGGTCACCTTCAACTCCGACCAGTTCGCGATGTTTGCCCAGACCGACCCGGCGGCGCAGGCGGCGCAGGTCGAGATGGCCAAGGCGATCATGGACCCGGTGTTCCAGTCGGCCTTCAACGTGGTCAAGGGCTCGGTGCCGGTGCGCACCGACGTGCCCGACACCGACTTCGACGACTGCGGCAAGAAGGGCATCAAGGACCTCGCCGAGGCCAATGCCTCGGGCATGCTGTTCGGCTCGATGGCCCACGGCCACGCCGCGCCCGCGGCGGTGAAGAACGCGACCTATGACGTCATCACCGCGGCATTCAACGGCGAATACGCCGATGGTGCCGCGGCGGCGGCGGCGCTGGCCGAGGCGGTCGCGGCGGCGCAGTGACCTGAAGAGGGGAGGGCCCGTCCGGGCCCTCCCTGCAAATTCCTTCGAAGGAATTTGCAAAAGTTTTCGAAAACTTTTGCGCCACGGCAGAGGCCGAGGCGCACCGGGGGGGGGAGCGCCATGGCCGCGTCAGAGGCCGATTTCCGCACACGCCTGCAGGACTGGCTGCCGAAACTGGTGCTCGCGCCGTCCTTCGCGGTGACGATCCTGTTCGTCTACGGCTTCATCCTGTTCACCATCGCGCTGTCCTTCACCACCTCGAAGATGCTGCCCAAGTGGGACTTCGTGGGCTGGGAGAATTCGTTCGGCTTCGACAACTACGTCCGCCTCTTCGCGCTGCCCGCCTGGAACACGGCGATCGTCAACATCTTCATCTTCGCCACGCTCTACATCGTGATCTGCACCCTGATCGGGCTGATGCTGGCGATCTTCCTCGACCAGAAGATCCGCGGCGAAGGCGTGCTGCGGCCGATCTACCTCTATCCGATGGCGCTGAGCTTCATCGTGACCGGCACCGCCTGGAAATGGTTCCTCGATCCCGGGATCGGCCTGCAGAACGTGATGCGGCAATGGGGGTGGGAGAGCTTCACCTTCACCTGGATCAAGGACGGCGACATGGCGATCTACACGATCGTCATCGCCGCCGTCTGGCAGACCTCGGGCTTCGTGATGGCGATGTTCCTGGCGGGCCTGCGCGGCATCGACAACGAGATGCTCAAGGCCGCGCAGATCGACGGCGCGTCGAACTGGCAGCTTTACCGGCGGATCGTGATCCCGCTCCTGCGGCCCGCGTTCCTGTCGGCCTTCGTCATCCTGTTCCACCTGGCGATCAAGTCCTACGACCTGGTGATCGCCTTGACCGGCGGCGGGCCCGGGCGGGCGACCGAGATGCCCGCGACCTTCATGTATTCCTACACCTTCACCCGCAACCAGATGGGCATCGGGGCGTCGTCGGCGGTGATCATGCTGATGACCATCGCCGCGATCATGGTCCCCTACCTCTATGCCGAACTGAAGGAGAAGAGGTGATGTCGGGCGCCGTCACGCAGGACACCGCCGTCTCCACCGGCCGCTTCACCCGGGTGCTGATCCACGTCACCCTGGTCGTCTTCGCCCTGTTCTACCTGCTGCCGCTCTACGTCATGCTGGTGAACAGCGTGAAGCCGCTGGAGGAGATCACCGGCGGCAACATGATGTCCTTGCCATCCACCTGGACGCTCGACCCCTGGCGCTCGGCCTGGTCCACCGCGCAGATCGGGGTCGAGCCGACGGGCCTGCGCCCCTACTTCCTGAACTCGATCCTGATGGTGGTGCCCGCGGTGGCGATCAGCACGGTCGTGGGCGCGCTGAACGGCTATGTGCTGACCAAGTGGCGGTTCCGGGGCGACACCTGGGTCTTCGGGCTGATGCTGTTTTCCTGCTTCATCCCGTTCCAGATCGTGCTGATCCCGATGGCGCTGGTGCTGGGCCAACTGGGGCTGGCGGGGTCGGTGCCGGGGCTGGTGCTGGTGCATGTGGTCTACGGCATCGGCTTCACCACGCTCTACTTCCGCAACTACTACGCGGCCTTCCCGACCGAGCTGGTGCGGGCCGCGCAGATCGACGGGGCGGGGTTCTTCCAGATCTTCTGGCGCATCCTGCTGCCGGTGTCGGGGCCCATCGCGGTGGTCTCGGTCATCTGGCAGTTCACCAACATCTGGAACGACTTCCTGTTCGGCGCCTCGTTCGGGGGGGTCAACCAGCCGATGACGGTGGCGCTGAACAACCTCGTCCAGTCCTCGACGGGCGTGAAGGAATACAACGTCCACTTCGCGGGCGCGATCCTCGCCGCCCTGCCGACCCTCTTCGTCTACATCGTCGCGGGCCGCTACTTCGTGCGCGGGCTGATGGCGGGCTCTGTGAAAGGCTGAACCCATGGGCTTTCTCGACATCCGCAACGTCCACAAGTCCTACGGCGCCGTGCCGATCCTGCACCGGGTGGACATCTCGGTGGAGGAGGGCGAGTTCCTCGTGCTCGTCGGCCCCTCGGGCTGCGGCAAGTCCACGCTTCTGAACATGATCGCGGGGCTGGAGGGGATCACGGGGGGCGAGATCGCGATCAAGGGCCGGGTGATGAACGGGGTCCACCCGTCCCGGCGCAACATCGCCATGGTGTTCCAGAGCTATGCGCTCTACCCCAACATGACGGTGGCGCAGAACATCACCTTCGGGCTGGAAATGCACGGCATCCCCAGGCCCGAGCGCGACCGCGCGCTGGCCGACGTGGCGAAACTGCTCCAGATCGACCACCTGCTCGACCGCAAGCCGGGGCAATTGTCGGGCGGTCAGCGCCAGCGCGTCGCCATGGGCCGGGCGCTGGTGCGCAACCCCGACGTGTTCCTGTTCGACGAACCCTTGTCGAACCTCGACGCCAAGCTGCGCGTCGACATGCGCACCGAGATCAAGAAGCTGCACCAGAAGCTGCGCACCACCATCGTCTACGTCACCCACGACCAGATCGAGGCGATGACGCTGTCGACCCGCATCGCGGTGATGTTCAAGGGCCACGTGCAGCAACTGGGCACGCCCAAGGAGATCTACGACACCCCCGCCAACGTCTTCGTGGCCACCTTCATGGGCTCGCCCGCGATGAACATCGTGCCGGTAAAGGTCGTGATGCAGGACGGCGCGCCGCATGCCGAACTGACGGACGCCGCGGGCAAGGTCTGCCGGTTGCGGTTCAGCCAGGCCAACCTGGCGGGCTGGGCGGGGAAGGAGGTCCTGCTGGGCATCCGGCCCGAGGCGATCACCGACCCCGAAGGCGCCGACCGCAATTCGGGCAACATCCAGACGCTGACCAACCGGGTGACCGTGACCGAACCCTCCGGCGCCGACACCTTCGTCACCATGACCCTGGCGGGCCGCGACGCCATCGCGCGGATGCGGGCGGATGCCTCGGTCGCGGCGGGGCAGGACTTTGCCTTTGCCGTGAACATGGACAAGGCCGTGGCCTTCGACCCCGCGACCGAGGTCCGCATCGCGCCATGACGACGGCGGATATCCTGATCCTGGGCTCCGGCATGGGCGGGGCCACGCTGGCCGCGGCGCTGGCGCCCTCGGGGCGGCGCATCGTCGTGGTGGAGCGTGGCGAAAGGCTGGAAGACACGCCCGAGGCGCGCGACCCCTCCGCCATCTTCCGCCGCGGCCACTTCAAGCCGGCCGAGACCTGGCGCGACATGTCGGGCGCGGTCTTCAACCCCGGTAACTACGCCTGCGTGGGCGGCAACACCAAGTTCTACGGCGCGGTCCTCTTGCGCTATCGCGAAGCCGATTTCCGCCCCCTGCGCCATATCGAGGGGACAACCCCCGGCTGGCCCATCGGCTATGACGATCTGGAGCCCTTCTACACCGCCGCCGAAACGCTCTACCGTGTGCGCGGCGACCACAGGGTCGACCCGTGGGAGCCGCCGCATTCCGCCCCCTACGACCACCCGCCGGTGCCGGACGAACCCGACGTCGCCGCCCTGCGCGCCGCCTTCGCGGCGCAGGGGCTGCACCCCGCGCCGCTGCCGCTGGGCGTGGACCTCGACCGCTGGCTGGCGCGCGCGCCCACGACCTGGGATGCCTTTCCCGACACCACGGGCGCCAAGTCGGATGCCGAAACCTGCGGTCTGGCCGAGGCGCTGCGCCACCCCAATGTCAGCCTGATGACCGGCACCCGCGTCACGCGCCTGCTGGCGCAGGGGCGGCGGGTGACGGCGGTGGAGGTGGACCGCAGCGGGGCCCGCGAAACCCTGACCGCGCCGGTGGTCTGCCTTTGCCTGGGCGCGGTGAAGACGGCGGCGATGCTGCTGGCCTCGGCCAGTGCCGACCATCCGCGGGGGCTGGCGAACGGGTCGGATCAGGTCGGGCGCAACTTCATGAACCACAACCTGACCGGGATGGTGGCCTACAACCCGTTCAGGCGGAACCGGTCGGTGTATGAAAAGACGATCCAGGTCAACGACTTCTACCTGACCGGCGGGCCCGGCGGCGAACCCTTGGGCAATATCCAGATGCTCGGCCGCATCACCGGGCCGATCCTGGCGGGCGAGGCCGGTCTGCCGCTGCGCTTGGCCACCCACATCGCCGACCGCTCGATCCACATCATGGCGATGAGCGAGGACCTGCCCGATCCCGACAGCCGCGTGCTGTGGCGTGACGGCGTGGTGCTGGATGCCCGCCGCACCAACACCCGCGCGCATGACCTGCTGGTCGCACGCCTGCGGCGTGCGATGCGGCGGGCGGGCTGGCCCGTCGTGATGGCGCGCGGCTTCCCCAAGTCGAAACCCAGCCACCAGTGCGGCACGGCGCGGATGGGGGCGGACCCGGGCGCGTCGGTCGTGGACGTGAACCTGATGGCGCATGACCTCGACAACCTGATGATCTGCGACGCCTCGGTGCTGCCGACCTCGGCCGCCGTGAACCCGTCGCTGACCATCGCCGCCCTGGCCCTGCGCGCCGGGCGGCACCTGACCGACAGGCTGGCCGCATGACCCCCGTGGCCCTGGTCACCGGCGGCCAGCAGGGTATCGGCCTGGCCATCGCGCAGGCGCTGGATGCGGCGGGATTTGCGGTGGTCATCGCCTCTTTGCCCGCGGCGGACGACCCGGCGGTGACGGCGGCGCTAAGCGCGATGCCCAAGGCGCGCTACATTCAGCACGATATGGCCGACCTCGGTGCCATCCCCGCGCTGCTCGACGCCACAGGGCCGCTGACCACGCTGGTCGCCAACGCGGGCGTTCCGGCGCGCGTCCGGGGCGACCTGCTCGACCTGGCCCCGGAAAGCTGGGACCATGTGATGGGCATCAACCTGCGCGGGACCTTCTTTCTGGCGCAGCAGGCGGCCAGGCGGATGCTGGCCGCGCCCGCCGGCCATTACCGGTCGATCACCTTCGTCACCTCGGTTTCGGCCGATCTCGCCAGCCCCGACCGCGGGGAATACTGCGTGTCCAAGGCCGGTGCGGCGATGGCGGCGAAGCTGTTCGCCCTGCGCCTTGCGCCGCATGGCATCGGCGTCTTCGACCTGCGCCCCGGCATCATCGCCACGCCGATGACCGACGCGGTGCGCGACCGCTACACCGCCCGCATCGCGGACGGGCTGGTGCCCGCCGCCCGCTGGGGGGAACCCGCCGACATCGCCCGCACCGTCGTTCCGCTTGCCACCGGCGCCTTCGCCTTTGCCACCGGCGCGGTGATCCCGGTGGACGGCGGGCTTTCCATCGCAAGGCTTTAGGCGCATGACCGAGGGCTACGACTACATCATCATCGGCGGCGGGTCGGCGGGCTGCGTGCTGGCCGCCCGGCTGTCCGAAGACCCGGCGGCCCGCGTGCTGCTGCTGGAAGCCGGGGGCCGCGACCGGCATCCGTTCTACCACCTGCCCGCCGGTTTCGCGAAGATGACCAAGGGCATCGGGTCCTGGGGCTGGCACACGGTGCCGCAGCGGCACATGGGGGGCATGCGCATCCGCTTCACCCAGGCGAAGGTGATCGGCGGCGGGTCGTCGATCAACGCGCAGATCTACACCCGCGGCAATGCGCTGGACTACGACGAATGGCGCCAGATGGGCTGCGCCGGCTGGGGCTACGAGGATGTGCTGCCGTATTTCCGCAAGGCCGAGGACAACGACACCTTCGACAACCGCTTTCACGGCAAGGGCGGCCCGCTGGGCGTGTCGCAGCCTGCCGCGCCGCTGCCGATCTGCGAGGCCTGGTTCGCCGCCGCCGCGCAGATCGGCATCCCGCGCAACATCGACATGACGGGAGAGGCGCAGGACGGCGTGGGTTACTACCAGCTGACGCAGCGCCACAGGCGGCGGTCCTCCGCCGCCATGGCCTACCTGCATCCCGTCCGCGGGCGCCCCAACCTGACCGTCAGGACCGGCGCGCAGGTGCTGCGGATCGCGGTGCAGGGCGGGCGGGCCGTGGGGGTGGAGACCGCCGCAGGCGTGATCCATGCCGACCGCGAGGTGATCCTGTGCTCCGGCGCCATCGGGTCGCCGCGGCTGCTGATGCTGTCGGGGATCGGCCCGGCGGACCACCTGCGGGCACTTGGCATCCCCGTGGTGCTGGACCAGCCCGGCGTGGGGTCGGACCTGCAGGACCACCTCGACCTGTTCGTCATCGCCGAATGCACCGGCCCGCATACCTACGACCGCTATGCCCGGCCCTTGTGGTCGGCGGTGGCGGGGGTGCAGTACCTGCTGACGCGCAAGGGTCCTGTGGCGTCCTCGTTGTTCGAGACCGGGGGCTTCTGGTACGCCGACCCCGCCGCGCGGTCGCCCGACATCCAGTTCCACCTGGGCCTGGGCTCGGGGATCGAGGCCGGCGTGGCGGCGATGCCGCAGGGCGGGGTCACGCTGAACAGCGCCTACCTGCGCCCGCGGTCGCGCGGCACGGTGCGGCTGGCGTCAGGCGACCCGCTGGCCGCGCCGCTGATCGACCCCAACTACTGGGAAGACCCCTGGGACCGCGAAATGTCGATCCGCGGCCTTAAGCTCGCGCAACAGATGATGCGGCAGGCGGCGCTGAAGCCCTTCGTCCTGGCCGAGCGCCTGCCGGGCCCCGACGTGCGGACGGACGAGGACTATCGCCGCTACGCCTGTGCGCACGCCAAGACCGACCACCACCCGGCGGGCACCTGCCGGATGGGTTCCGACCCCGGCGCCGTCGTCGATCCGGCGCTGCGGCTGAACGGGATCGCCGGACTGCGGGTGATCGACGCCTCGGTGATGCCCAGGCTGATCTCGTCCAACACCAACGCCACCGCGATCATGATCGGGGAAAAGGGCGCCGATCTGGTGAAAGGGGCCGCCGCATGATCCGCCACATCGTCCTGATCCGGTTTCGCCCCGAGGTGACCGAGGACGCCATCGCCGCGCTGTTCAGTGAGCTTGACGCCATCCGCACCGTGGTGCCCGGCGTGCTGGCCACCGCCGCAGGCCGCAGCGAAAGCCCCGAGGGGATCGAGCGCGGCTACCTGCACGGCTTCACCGTCGATTTCGACGGCTGGGACGCGCTGGCCGCCTACCAGGCCCACCCCGACCACCTCCGCTTCGGCGCCGGGCTGGTCGCCCATGCGCAGGGCGGTCTGGACGGCATCCTCGTCTTCGACCTGCCCTGCCGAGGTCCGCCATGACAGACCGGCGTGCGGGCAAGGCGCCTCCCTCCCCCCTCGTGGGGGAGGGATGGGGTGGGGGGGGCTCCACCGCCCGGCCCGGGCGCCCCCCCTCCCCTCCCCACGAGGGGGGCCGCCAGCCCCATCGACGTCTTCCCCCTTCCACCCGGACCCCCGCCATGCTGACCCTGCCCACCGCCGACGGCCGCCTTGAACCCTACCACCTGACCGGCACGCCGCTGGTCCCGCGCGCGCCCCGCGTGACGCTGACCCGCACCGCCCTTGCCGCGGCGCATGTGGTGTCGGACCCGCTGCGGGAACGGAACCCCTGGGACACGCGCCCCGCGGTCGACTGGGACACCACGCTCGCCTTCCGGCAGGGCCTGTGGGACCAGGGCCTTGGCCTGGCCGAGGCGAT
>CAZCPY010000023.1:0-30855 GCA_964499865.1 uncultured Rhodobacterales bacterium
CTTTTGGACGCCGATCACCCCCGAAACAGGGTCCTTATTGCGCGCCGATCAACATTCCACGCGCAGTCCAATGCCCCACTGATTGATGGGGCCGGGATAGGCCTGGAGGGATGCGGCCAACATCGCGTCCGGCGCGTTGCCCGAGAATGTGAAGAGCAGATGCCGGACACTTTGCGGCGGGATGCCATGCTTGAGCAGCGCGTCGTCGATCGCATCGGCCAAGGGCAGGTTGTCGAGTTCGAGCAGGCGCGCCGAGATGAAGTGCTTCATTCGGGCAACTTTCGTCATCATCATCCATACTTTGAAATCCTGGCGTCCTTCACGGCGGGCGTCGCGCGGGCAGGAGCTTGAAAGGGGCTGAAAAACCATGTCTTTAGGACGCGTCGCTTGATCGGGCCGGAGCAGGGCATGCGCGAAGACGGCTATCTTGCATGGATGACGGACCGCGGCTTCGAGGGGGCCACCCGGGGGACAAGCCTGTCGACGCTGCGGCGGGTCGAGGTCGCCTACGGCGCGCTGGATGACGCCTTCGCATCGGACGGCCTGGAAGGCATCCTCGCCGATCTGGCCTATTCAAAGTCGGACGAACGCGGCAACGAGCCCAATCCCTCGAAGATCCCGATATCCGGTAATCTTTACAAGGCGCTGGCCTCGCTGCGCACGCATGTCAACTCCTACCGCCGCTTTCTCGAGACGCGGGATGCCGTTGCCGAGGTGGTGCGCGTGGTGGAAACCGCGGCGGCGGCACCCGGTGCTGCCGCGACGGCGCTTGCGGCGGATCCGCCGGAAGCGGTCCTCAGCATGGAACGCGACCTGAACGCGGCCCTTCGGCAGGGCATCGCCCAGCTTGAACCCGGGCTTTCGGTGGCGGACGGCGGCCGGGAGCGGTCGGTGAGATCGGGCCGGATCGACATCCTGGCCGAGGACGGCACCGGCCAGCCGGTCGTTCTGGAACTCAAGGCGGTCACGGCGCCGCGGGACGCGGTGGCGCAGGTCCTGTCCTACATGGGCGACATCGCCGCCGAGACCGGCAGGCCGGTGCGCGGCTACCTGATCGCGCCGGACTTCGACCCCCGCGCCGTATCCGCGGCACGCATGGTGCCGAACCTGCGGCTGGTGCGCTACCGGTTCAACTTCCTGTTTTCGCCCGTCGCGACCGGCAGCCCGGGGACCGACTGATGCTCGCCCTGCGCCTGCACGGCACCCGCGACCTGCGCCTGACCGGGGTGCCGGACCCCGAACCCGGACCCGGCGAGGTGCTGGTCCGCATCGAGGCGGCGGGCATCTGCGGGACCGACCGGCACCTTTACCACGGCGAGTTTCCCTGCGCGCCGCCCGTCACCCTCGGCCACGAGTTCTGCGGCATCGTCACCGCCCGCGGCACGGGCGTGGACATCCCCCTCGGCGCCCGCGTGACCTGCGACCCGAACGACCCCTGCCTGACCTGCCCGCAGTGCCTGCGGGGCCGCGTCAACCTCTGCCAGCGCAACTCTGTCACCGGCATCACGCGGGACGGCGGCTTTGCGCCCCTCGCGGTCTTTCCCGCCCGCAAGGCGATCCCCCTGCCCGCCGACCTGCCCCCCCTGCACGGCGCCTTTGCCGAGCCGCTCGCCTGCACCCTGCACGGCATCGACATGGGCGCGCCGCAGGCGGGAGAGCGTGTCACGATCCTCGGCGGCGGGGTGATCGGGCTTCTGGCGCTGCAACTCGCGCGCAACGCGGGGGCCGAGACGCTGCTGGTCACGCGCCACGCAGACAAGCGGCGGCTGGCCGAAAGCCTCGGCGCCACAGCCACCGCGGACGGCACCGGGGCCGCCCGGGCGCACTGGCCGCAAGGTGCCGACCTTACGGTCGAATGCGCGGGCGTGGCCGAGACGGTGGAGGCCGCGCCGTCGCTGACCGCGGCCGGCGGGCGGGTCGTGGTGCTGGGGGTGCTGGCGCGGGGCCTCAGGGTGCAGATCGAACCCTTTGACCTGCTGTTCCGCGAAATCCGGCTTCTGCACAGCTTCATCAACCCCTTCACCCAAAGCCGGGCGGCGGCGATGATCGCGTCCGGCGCGGTCTCGGTCGCCCCGCTGGTCAGCCGCACCCTGCCCCTGTCAGAGGCCGCCGAGGCGATCCGCGCCCCCGCCCGTCCGGGCGAGGTGCGCGCCGTCGTGGTGCCGGAATGAGGCCCGCATGATCCGCCTGCGCGGCCAGTTGCGCTGCCTGACGGCCGAGGATGCGGCGGCCGTGGCCTGGCACCGGTCGGAACACATCCGCCTGACCCGGGCCGAGCCGGGCTGCCTGAGCTTCGACATCGCGCCGACCGACGACCCCTGGGTCTGGGAGGTGATGGAAGCCTTCCGCACCCGCACCGACTTCGACGCCCACCAGGCCCGCACCCGCGCCTCGCCCTGGTTCGCCGCGACCCGCGGGGCGTTGCGCGACTTCGTGGTGGAAGAGATCGGCGACTGACGCGGCCACGGCCGGCAAGAAACCTCGTCCCGCCGGGGCGGCGGCGCCGCGGCGGGCCCCCGGCGCAAGGCCGGGGCGGGGTCGGCGGCGGCCCTACCTTTTGCCGAACAGCGTCCCGAACACGCCCCGCACGATCGCCTGCCCCGACCTTGTGCCCAGTTGCCGGGCGAAGCTCTTGGCGAAGGCCTCGCCGATGCTGTCGCCACGGCTGCCCGACGCAGTGCGGCGGCGCGTCGCGGGCACGCCGCCGTCGTAGCGCCGCGCACGCTCGACCTCGTGCGCACCGGCCGTCCCGCGGGCCTCGCGGGCCTCGTCCGCCTCGGCCCGCGCGGCCTCGGACGCGGCCTTTTCGGCGCGGCGCTTCAGCATCTCGGCTGCCGAATCGCGGTCCATCGCGCGGTCGTATTTCGCCCCCAGCCCCGACCCCGCCATGACCTGCGCCCTGACCGCAGGGTCAATCGGCCCCACCTGGCTGCCGGGCGGGCGGATCAGCGTGCGTTCCGCCAGGCCCGGCACGCCCCTGGCCTCGAGCAACGAGGTCACCGCCTCGCCCACGCCCACATCGCGGATCGCGTCGGCGATGGCGAAGCGCGGGTTGGGGCGGTAGGTCTCGGCGGCTTTCGCAAGGTCCTTCTGGTCCTTGGCCGTGTAGGCCCGCAGCGCGTGCTGCACGCGGTTGCCAAGCTGGCCGAGGATCGTGTCGGGCACGTCGCCCGGGTTCTGGGTGATGAAATAGACCCCCACCCCCTTGGACCGGATCAGGCGGGCGACCTGTTCCACCTTCTGCACCAGCGCCTTGGGCGCATCGGTGAACAGCAGGTGCGCCTCGTCGAAGAAGAAGACGAGCTTCGGCTTCTCCGGGTCGCCCACCTCGGGCAGCGTCTCGAACAGTTCCGACAGAAGCCACAGCAGGAACGTCGCATAAAGCCGCGGGCTGGCCATCAGCCTGTCGGCGGCCAGGATGTTGACCATGCCGCGGCCGTCAGGCGCCAGACGCATCAGGTCGGCGAGGTCGAGCGCCGGTTCCCCGAACAGCGCAGCACCACCCTGGTTTTCCAGCACCAGAAGCCGCCGCTGGATCGCGCCGACTGACGTGCCGGACACCAGCCCGTAGCGCGCGCCCACCTCGGCCGCGTTCTCGGCCACGAAGGTCAGCAGCGCCTGCAGGTCCGCCATGTCCAGCAGCGGCAGGCCCTCGTCGTCGGCCAGCGCGAAGGCCACGTTCAGCACGCCCTCCTGCGGTTCCGACAGTTCCAGAAGGCGCGACAGCAGCAAGGGCCCCATCTCGGCCACCGTCGCCCGCACCGGGTGCCCCTGCTCGCCGAACAGGTCCCAGAAGGTGACCGGAAAGGCCTGGTAGTCCAGCGTCCAGCCGATCTGCGCGGCACGCCTGGAAAACGGCTCGTGCAGCTTGCCCGCCGGATTGCCCGGCGCGGCAAGGCCCGACAGGTCGCCCTTGATGTCAGCCGCAAAGACCGGCACGCCCGCGGCCGAAAAGCCCTCGGCCAGCACCTGCAGCGTCACCGTCTTGCCGGTGCCCGTGGCCCCGGCGATCAGCCCGTGGCGGTTGGCATAGCCGAGCAGCATCCGCTGCGGCACCCCGTAGCCCTCGCCGCCGCCGCCCGCGAAAATGCTGCCGTCCGCCACCATCACCTGCCCCCGCCTTGCGCGCCGCCTGCGCGGCCCCGGGCGAACATACAATGTTAACGAACCTGTGCCAGTGTCTCGTCCGTCCGGCCCCGGGGGTTTGCCCTGCGGGGGGCGGACTTCCTCCCTGTCAGACTGGCCGCGCCCTTGAAAAGGCGCGGCTTTTTTCGGTCCGAAACGTGATCGGCGGGGCCAAGATTCCCTGTTGACGCCCCCGGGGGAAGCCTCTAGCGTCCGCCTCCATGAAGTCGGCCAGTCCGACAGGGAGCAACAAAATTTCAGGCAGGGGCCGGGCGACCGGCCCCTGTTCGTTTCCGGCCGCCGGTCAACCCCCGGTCACCCGCCGGTCACGCAGGCTTGCGGAGTTTTGCACCTGACACCCGCCGCCCTGCATGCTAAGCGGCGCCGCGAATATGTCCGACGGAGCCGCGCCCGCCCATGATCCGCCCCCTGATCCGATCCGCCCTCGCCCCCCTGACGCTGGCGCTGCTCATGGCCGCGCCCTTGGCCGCGCAGGACGCGGCCGCGCCCGCAGAGACGCCTGCCCCGGGCACCGACCTGCCGGGCGACCTGTCGATGGGAACGCCCGAGGGCGGGTCCGCGGACGGCATCGGGTCGGCCTATGCCGCCGGCACCTTCGGCGACTGGGAACAGCGCTGCGTGCGCGCCGCGGACGGGTCGGACCCCTGCCAGCTCTACCAGCTGCTCAAGGACGCCGACGGCAATTCGGTGGCCGAGATCAGCATCTTCGGCCTGCCGCCGGGTCAGAGCGAGGCGGTCGCGGGCGCCACCGCCATCGTGCCGCTGGAAACCCTGCTGACGGAACAGCTTCTGATCGCCGTCGATGGCGCGGACCCCAAGCGGTATCCCTTCGCCTGGTGCAGCCAGATCGGCTGCATCGCGCGCCTGGGCTTTACCGCCGCCGAGGTCGAGGCCTTCGAGAAGGGCAATGCCGCCACGCTGTCGATCGTGCCGGTGGTGGCGCCCGACCAGATGGTGACGGTGACGATCTCGCTCAAGGGCTTCACCGCCGGGCTCAAGGCGGTCAACGAGGCCAACGCCAAGCTGCAGGCCGAAGCGCCCGCGACGCCCTGAGGCGCCGACCGAAGGGATCGCGGTCAGGGCTGCGGGCCGTCGTAGCCCTCGATGATGGTACAATCCATCACGCTTTTGCCGCGGCGCCTTTCCATCGCCGCGGCATATTCCGGCGACCGGTAGCAGGCCAGCGCCGCGTCATAGTCGGGAAACTCGATCACCACGTGCCGCGCGCGCAAGTGGCCTTCGGGTTCCTCGGACCGCCCGGCCCGCACCAGGAACCGCCCGCCGAACCGCCGGAAGGCCGCGGCATTGGCGGCGACATAGTCCCGGTAGCCCTCCGGGTCGGTGACGTCGACATGGGCAATCCAGTAACCCCTTGGCATTTCCGTCTCCCTCACGCGCGCTTCAGCGCGATCACCGCATTCAGGCCGCCGAAGGCGAAGGCGTTCGACAGCACCACGTCCACGCGCGCCTGCCGCGCCACGTTCGGCACCACGTCCAGCGCGCATTCGGGGTCGGGTTCCTCGTAGCCGATGGTCGGCGCGATCACGCCCTCGCGCAGCGCCATCAGGCAGGCCAAGAGCTCCACCGCGCCGGTGCCGCCGATCAGGTGGCCGTGCATCGACTTGGTGGAGGAGATCATCAGCCGGTCGGCCTGCGCCCCGAAGGCATGCGCGACGGCGGCGCATTCGGTCTTGTCGTTGGCCGCGGTGCCGGTGCCGTGGGCGTTGATGTAGCCCACGTCCTCGGGGTTCAGCCTTGCGTCGCGCAAGGCCCCCGTCATCGCCCGTTCCGCCCCCTGCGCCTGCGGCATGACGATGTCGCCCGCATCCGAGGTCATCGCGAACCCCACCACCTCGGCCAGGATGTCGGCGCCGCGCGCCTTGGCGTGGTCCCAGTCCTCGAACACGAAGACGCCAGCGCCTTCGCCCTGCACCATGCCGTTGCGGTTGGCGCTGAACGGGCGGCAGGCGTCGCGGGACATCACGCGCAGGCCCTCCCATGCCTTGATGCCGCCGAAGCACAGCATCGCCTCGGACCCGCCGGTGATCATCGCCCGCGCCGCGCCCGACCGCACCATCTGGAACGCCAGCCCCATCGCGTGGTTGGACGAGGCGCAGGCGGTGGACACGCTGAAGGTCGGGCCGCGCAGGCCCCATTCCATGCTGACATGGGATGCGGCCGCGTTGTTCATCAGCTTCGGCACGACAAAGGGATGGACGCGGTTCTTGCCCTCCTCGTAGACGGCCCGGTAGTTCTCGTCCCAGGTGTTGACCCCGCCGCCCGCGGTGCCCAGCACCACGCCGGCATCGAGCCCCAGCGAGCCCTGGAAGTCCAGCCCCGACTGCGCCACCGCCTGCCGCGCGGCAAGCAGGGTGAACTGGGTGAACTTGTCGTAGAGCGCGATCTGCTGGCGGTTGAAATGCGCCTCGGGGTCCCAGTCATGGACCTGCCCGCCGATGCCGATCTGCAGGCGGTCGCGGTCGCGGATGTCCAGTTCGGTGATCCCGCAGCGCCCCTCGCGGAAGGCCGCGAAGGTGCCCGGCACGTCATGCGCCAGCGCGTTGATCGTGCCTGCCCCGGTGATCGCGACACGCCTCATGCCGTCAAGTTCCCCGGCCCGCCACCAGCGCCTCGACCGCCCGCACGATGGCCGCAACCGACGAGATGTCGAAGGCGGACGCGCCGGGGTCGTTGGCGTTGAAGGGTACCGAGATGTCGAAGGTCTCTTCGATGGCGAAGATCGATTCCACCAGCCCCAGCGAGTCGATGCCCAGGCTGTCGAGCGTGGAGTCGTCCTTCACGTCGGCCATATCAAGCACCGCCTGTTCGGCGATGATGCGGATCACGCGGTCCCTGACGGTGTCCATGGGCATCCCTCCGGCGCGGCTGATCTAGTCGCTGTCGCCCGACTTTGGAACCGCTTTCTTGGGACGGGCGATGCGGCGCAGCGTCTTCTGCATCTCGATGTGGGTTTCCATCCTGACCGCCGGATAGCCCAGGATCACCCGCCCCGCGGGGACGTTGGTGAAGATCTTGGACGCCCCGCCCGCGATCACGTCGTCGCCCACGAAGATGTTGTCGTTGACGCCGCACTGCCCGGCCAGCACCACCCGGTCGCCGATCCGCGCCGACCCCGCGATGCCGACCTGCCCGCAGATCAGGCAGTCGCGGCCGATCTCGGCGTTGTGGCCGACGTGGACGAGGTTGTCGAACTTGCTGCCCGACCCGATCCGGGTGTCGCGGATGGTGCCGCGGTCGATCGCACAGTTGGCGCCGATTTCCACGTCGTCGCCGATGGTGACCGACCCGAGCGAATGAATGCGCGTCTGCGCCTGTTCCAGGATTTCGCTTCGTTTCCCTAGCGTTGCGCGGATCTCCTCGACCCCCGACCGTTCCGGCGTGACGAAGGAGAAGCCGTCCGACCCGATCACCGCGCCGGGCTGGCAGACGAAGCGGTCGCCGATCACGACCCGCGCGCCGATCCGGGCGCCGGCGTGGATCAGCGCATCCGCCCCGATCCGCGCGCCCTCGGCAACGCTGACGTGGGGCGCGATGCGGGCGCGGGGGCCGATCTCGACGCCCGCGCCGATCACCGCGAAGGGCCCGACCGCGGCACCTTCCCCCAGCCGCGCCGACGGGTCGACCAGCGCCAGCGGATGCAGCCCCGCCGCGACCTGCGGCCCGGGGTCGAGCATCCGCGTCAGCCCCGCCATCGCCAGCCGCCCGCGCGGCGCGAAGATCGCCGCCGCAAGGCCCATGCCCTGCCAGTCCGCCCCCGGCCACAGCACCGCCGCCCGCGCCCGCCCCTGCGCGAGGCCCGGCGCATACCGGGGGTCCATCGCCAGCGCCAGGTCGTCCGGCCCGGCCGCGGCGGGTTCCGCCGCGCGCGCGACCCTCAGGCCCAGGTCGCCCGCGGCCTCGGCCCCCAGTGCTGCGGCAATCTCGGCGATGCTGTGCACGGGGCCCCCGTCCGTGGTGACGGCCACGGGTCTACCCCTGCGGCGCCTCCAGGGCCAGCCCGGCCTCGACCAGCGCCTCGAAGATCAGCGCATCCCGGCCGTAGACGTCGCGGCGGTACTGCATCCGGCCCGTCGGGTTGGTGAAGGCGGTGCGGTAGTCGAGGTGCACCGGCACCGGCGCGTCAAGGCGCATGCGCTCCTGCCGGCCGGTCTTCAGCACGGACTGGAAGGTGTCCTCGGGGTCGGGGGACTGGGGGGACAGCAGCGCGTAGGCAAAGTCGAAGGGTTCCGCCAGCCGGATGCAGCCGTTGGAGTAGGCGCGCACCTCGCGCAGGAACAGATCCTTTTGCGGCGTGTCGTGCAGGTAGATCGCATAATCGTTGGGAAACATGAACTTGACCTTCCCCAGCGCGTTGCCGTCGCCGGGGGGCTGGCGGATCGCGTAGGGGAAGTTCGCCGCCGTGTAGGCGGCGAAGTTGACCGACCCGCGCGGCACCACCCGACCGCGGCGGTCGATGATCTGCAGATGCGCCAGCGCGTTCGGGTTGGACTGCAGCTTCGGCAGGTAGTCGCGGCGGATGATCCCCGGCGGCACCGTCCAGTCGGGGTTCAGCTCCATGTAGGTCATCTCGTGGCTGAACTCGGGCGTCTGCTTCGCGATCTCCGCCGCGCCCACCACCGCGCGCGTCTGCAGGACGACACGGCCGTCCTCGACGATCCTGGCGGTGAAGTCGGCGATGTTCACCCAGATGTGGCGCGCGCCGCGGTCGCCGCCCAGCCAGCGTTCCCGCTCCATCGCCACGATGACCGAGGCGAGGCGGTCGGCAGGCGAGAGGTTGATTTCCGCCATCGTGGCCCGGGTCGCCCGCCCCGTGGGGTCAAGCCCGTGGTCGGTCTGGAAGGCCGCGACGGCGCGTTCGATGCTGGCGTCGTAGGTCGCGACCGCCGACCGCCGCAGGTAGCCCATGGCGGCCAGCCGGTCGCGCAGCGCGATCAGCGCAGGCCCCTCGGCCCCCGGGGACAGCTCGTCCGCCGCCACCTCGGGGCCCCAGCCGCCGCGCGCCATCAGCGCCTGGAGCCGCAGCTTTTCGGCCATCAGCTGGCGATACTCGACCCCGCGGGGGGCCAGGTCGGCCAGGAAGGCCGCCGGATCGGCGGCGGCGGCAAAGCGGTCGATCAGGCCGCGCGCATCGGGGCGGACCACCTCGCGCTTGATGCCCGGCGCGGCCTTCGCGGGGTCCAGCGCGCCCGAGGAAATGTCGCGCGCATAGGAAAGGAAGGCGCGCGTCATCGCCACCTCGAGCCGCCCGCGGTCGCCTTCGGTGCGGGCGTTGCGGAAGGCCTCGATCAGGCCGGCCACCGGATAGCGCCCGACCGGCAGGCCATGGTCGCCAGCCCGGTCCAGCGCCGTGATCAGCGCCGCCCGGCGTCCCGCGTCCGCAGCCGTGGTCCAGACCGGCGCATAGCCGCGGTCGGCGTAGAAGGCCGCGACCGCCTCGTCGCCGCCTGCGGCGGTGGCCAGCGCCCGGGCGAAGGGATCGACGGCCGGTGCTGCCGACAGCGCCGCCGCGGTCGCAGCCAGGGATGTCTGCGCCGCCGCCAGGTGCGGCAGGGCGGCAAGCGCGGCGGACAGGGTCAGCGACATGAGCAGGCGCGGCGGCATGGCAATCCCGACGGTGGCAAGGGTCCGGGACCACAACACCAAATCGCCGCGGCCCTGTCCACGCCGCCCGCCTGCCGTGCGGCGCCGTGTCACCGGGCCGCAACAGCCCGCCGCCGGCCGGCACCGCCGCGCCGCGAAGGCGCCTGCGCAGAGGCTGTTCAGCAAAAATTTGCCGATCGCCCGGCATGGTGCGTCCGCCCGGGTTTCCGGGCTTGGGTTCGCGCGGCCCCTGTGCCATACGGTTTCGGCACTTGGGGAAGTGTCAACAGGCTGTCGGAACAGGCGGCCGTCAAGGTACGGCGGGACGGGCAGAATGACCGAAAAGACGACGCAAGGCTTTTCCCGGCGCAGGCTGCTGGGCATCTTCGCGGCGACGGCTGTGGTGGCAGCCCCCACCTATTCCAACGCCTTCAGTCTGCTGAAGGGCGCGGGCGACATCCGCCGCATCCGCATGTATTCCGGCCGAACCGGCGAGATGATCGACACGATCTACTGGGTCGAAGGCGAGTACATCAAGGACGCCATGAAGGAGATCAACACCTTCATGCGCGACTGGCGCAGCGGCGACACGATCCCGATCGACCCGCGCACCCTCGACATCATGGCCGCCTCGCACCGGCTGATGGATGTGACCGAACCCTACCTGCTGCTGTCGGGCTACCGCTCGCCCGCGACGAACGCGATGCTGCGGTCGCAGTCGCGCGGCGTGGCGCGCAATTCGCTGCACATCAAGGGGCAGGCCGGCGACCTGCGGCTCAAGTCTCGGTCCGTCGGGCAGATGGCCAGCGCGGCCGAGGCCTGCGCCGCGGGCGGCGTGGGGCGCTATTCGCGGTCGAACTTCGTCCACATGGACAGCGGCCCGGTCCGCACCTGGGGCGGCTGAGCGCACAGCGATGGTGCGTGCCCGGCACGCACCCTGCGAAACCCGGGGCGCCTGCGGGCGCCCTCTGCATGTCCGGGGCGCGCGGCATGTCCGGGGCATGGCGGGGTGAAGCCCGCCCTACGCGTCGTCGTCGCGGGCCGGAACCTCGGCCGGCCGGCCGCGGAACCCCTGCGCCACCACGAACTTCTCCGAACTGTCGGCACGGGACGCGGGCGGCTTGACATTCGCGACCTTGCGGAAGGCGCGCTTGAGCGTGGCCTGCAACCCCGCCTCGGCCCCGCCCGCCAGCACCTTGGCGACGAAGGTACCGCCCTCTTCCAGCACGTCCATCGCGAACTGCGCCGCCGCCTCGGCCAGCGCGATGATCCGCAGATGGTCCGTTGCCTTGTGGCCCGAAGCGGCGGCGGCCATGTCCGACAACACCACATCCGCCCGCCCGCCCAGCCAGCCCCTGACCAGGTCGTCGGCGCCGTCGGACAGGAAATCCAGCCGGTGCAGCTCTGCCCCCGGGATCGGCTCCACCTCCTGCAGGTCCACCCCGATGATCCGCCCCACCGGCTTGCCGCGCGCCTCGCCAAGCGCGTTGATCCGCGGCACCGCCACCTGGCACCAGCCGCCGGGCGCGCAGCCCAGGTCCACCACGCGCGCGCCGGGCCTGAGGAAGCCGAACCTGTCGTCCAGGTCCCTGATCTTGTAGGCCGCCCGCCCGCGGTAGCCGTCGCGCTTGGCGGCGATGACATAGGGGTCGTTCAGCTGCCGCTCCAGCCACAGGGTGGAGGACAGCTTGCGTCCCTTGGCGGTCCTGACGCGCACCCGAAGGTCGCGGCTTCCCCGCTCGTTGCTTCCCCGGTCACTGGTCATGTATAGGGCCCGTCCTCCAGCACGCCGTCTTCGTTCATCTGGGCATACAGAAGCCCCTCGCGCAGGCCGCGGTCGGCCACCGACAGCCGGTCCGTGGGCCAGATGCGCATCAGCGCCTGCAGGATCGCCGCACCCGACATGATCAGGCTGTGCCGGTCCCGCCCGATCCGGGGGTCGGCGCGCCGCCCCTCGGGCCCCAGCGTCAGGTATTCGCGGATCACCAGCTCGATCTGGCCCGAGGTCATCGTCAGCCCGTCCACCTTGGCCCGGTCATAGCGCTTGAGGCCGAGGAACGACGCCGCCACCGTGGTGATCGTGCCGGATGTGCCGATGACCTGGAAGCCGGCGCGCGGCGCCTCGGTCCGGGCCGGGGCGAAGTTGCCGAGCGCCTCCTCGAAGAACCAGGACATCAGCGCGAAACGCGCCGCGTCATCCTCCACGTCGGCGAACTGGTCCTTGAGCGTGGCCACCCCCAGCGGCACCGAAATCCAGTCCTCGACCCGCGCGCCCCCTTCGGGCACCGCCTCGCGGAAGCCGCGCGACAGGCCCATGATCGCGCGCTGCTTTTCACTGTCGGGGACGCCCGTCAGGTCGATCCAGACAAGCTCGGTCGATCCGCCCCCGATGTCGACGACCAGCAGCCGACCGGTTCCCGCCTCGACCAGCGGCGCGCAGGAGATCACGGCAAGCCGCGCCTCTTCCTCGGCCGGGATGATCTCGAGGCTCAGGCCGGTCTCGCACTTGACTTGGCGGATGAAGTCGCGGGCGTTGCGGGCGCGGCGGCAGGCCTCGGTCGCCACCAGCCGCATGCGGGTGACGCCGTGGCGTTCAAGCTTCTTCTCGCAGATGCGCAGCGCCTGCACCGCGCGCCCGACAGACGCCCGCGACAGCCGCCCCGAAGCCTCCAGCCCCGCGCCGAGCTGCACCGTCTTGGAAAACGAATCGACGACCCGGAACTGGCTGCCCCAGGGCCGCGCGATCAGCATCCGGCACGAGTTCGTGCCGAGGTCCAGGGCCGCATAGAGCCCCGGGCCCGGGGGGTGAGAGGCCGACGGTTCGACCGGCGGCGCCGCGGCGCCGCCCGGGATCGCGTCCGCCTCCCGGGGACGCTCGGGCGTCATACCGCCCTCCATCTGTGGTTGGACGGGACCGTAGCGGCGCCATCCCGCCCTTGCAAGGCGTGTGGCCCCGGCACCGGTTCTGCGCTAGCTGTGACGCGGGTCGCGGACCGCGCGCGCCATGTCGAAATCCGACCTCGGGTGTCGCGGACGGACCCCTAGAAGCGACCGCGAGAGGAATCGAGACATGCCCGAGGTCACCATCGTCCGCTGGCGCGACATCCCGGCCCAGGTCATCGTGGGCAAGGGCAGGCAGGCGTCCAAGGTGCAGCTGTCGGAACGCTTCGAACAGGCGATCGACCGCTGCGCGATGAAGGTGGGCGCGCGCGACACCGACAGCTACCTCGCCGAATGGCGCAAGGACGCGCCCTACGAGGTGGCCGGAGAGCCCGCGGCGGTGGCGGCGGCAGAGGCGGCACGGCTCGAGGCCGAATACGACGCGGCGCGGCTCAAGGCGCTGATCGCCGGCGATGGCAGGGCCTGACCGCCCGATGGACCTGTGGGAGAAGACGATGGGCCTGCTGAACTTCCGCCGCAAGGACGACCCCGCACCGCAGGGCGATGCCGTCGAGTCCTTCCTGAACGGATTCTCGCTCGAGGTGATGCCGCGCACGGCCGAAAAGGTCGAGGATTTCCGCGCCCTTCTGCCGGCCGGCACCCGCGTCTACATCGCCCATATCGAGGGCACGCCGATCGCCGACATGGTGGCCACCGCCGCCCGCCTGCGGCGCGAGGGCTACGAGCCCATGCCGCACTTTCCCGCCCGCATCATCCCCGACCGCGCCACCCTGGCCGACTGGGTCGCACGCTACAGGGGCGAGGCCGGGGTCAGGCAGGCGCTGCTGCTCGGCGGCGGGGTCAACACGCCCGCGGGCGAGTTCGACGCCTCGATGCAGCTGATCGAGACCGGCCTGTTCGACGGTTTCGACCGGCTGCACGTCGCGGGCCACCCCGAAGGCAACAAGGACATCGACAGGGACGGCGGCGACCGCATCGTGATGCAGGCGCTGAGGTGGAAGCAGGCCTTCGCGGAACGCTCGGACGCGCAGATGGCCATCGCCACGCAGTTCTGCTTCGAGGCCGGGCCGGTCATCGCCTGGGCCGACCGCCTCGCCGCGGAAGGGATCACGCTGCCGATCCACATCGGCGTCGCGGGCCCCGCGAAGCTTCAGACGCTGATCAAGTTCGCCATCGCCTGCGGCGTGGGCCCTTCCTTGCGCGTGCTGCAGAAGCGCGCGATGGACGTGACCAAGCTGCTCTTGCCCTACGAGCCGACCGAGTTCGTCGCAGCGCTGGCCGCCCACAAGGCGCAGACCCCGGGCTTCGGCATCGAATCGGTGCATTTCTTCCCGCTGGGCGGCATCAAGACCAATGCCGACTGGACCATCCAGCATGGCGGCAAGAACGCCCGCCCGGCCAACGCCCAAGGTTAAGAATGACCCGCACCGTTCTGGAATCGAAGACGAAAACCGTCATCATCGGTTTTGACGAGCCGTTCTGCGTGATCGGCGAGCGGATCAACCCCACAGGGCGAAAGAAGCTTGCCGCCGAGCTTGAGGCCGGGAACTTCGACACCGTGCTGCGGGACGCGCTGGAACAGGTGGCCTGCGGGGCGACCGTGCTCGACATCAACTCGGGCGCCGTCTTCACCAACCTGATGGCGACCGACCCGCGCTATGCCGACAACAACTTCGTCGAACCGCCGCTGATGAAGGAACTGATCACCCGCGTGCAGCAGGTGGTCGACGTGCCGCTCTGCATCGACAGCTCGGTGCCCGGAGCTCTGGAGGCGGGGCTGAAGGCCTGCGAAGGCCGTCCCCTGCTCAACTCGGTGACGGGCGAGGAGGACCGGCTGGAACTGGTCCTGCCATTGGTCAGGAAATACAACGTGCCGGTCGTGGCGATCTCGAACGACGACACCGGCATCTCGCCCGACCCCGACGTGCGCTTTGCGGTGGCCAGGAAGATCGTCCAGCGCGCCGCCGACCACGGCATCCCGGCGCATGACATCGTCGTCGATCCGCTGGTGATGCCGGTCGGCGCCATGGGCTCGGCCGGGCAGCAGGTCTTCACCCTGGTCCGCCGCCTGCGGGACGAACTGGGTGTCAACACCACCTGCGGCGCCTCGAACATCAGCTTCGGCCTGCCGCACAGGCACGGGATCAACGGCGCCTTCCTGCCGATGGCGATCTGCGCGGGCATGACCAGCGCGATCATGAACCCGGTCCGCCAGCAGGAGATGGAGGCGATCCGCGCCGCCAACTTCCTGATGAACCACGACGCCAACGGCGGCGAGTGGATCCGCTTTGCCAAGGTGATCGAGGCGGTGGAGGCCGGCCAGACCTTTGCCGAGGCCTCCGCCGCCGCGCAGGCCGCGACCTCGGGCCGCCGTGGCGGGCGTCGCGCGCGGGGCTAAGCCGGTTTCTTGGAAAGAAACCGGCACGGAAACTTCGAAGTTTCCGTTACGAAATCTTCGAAGATTTCGTCTGCTCCACCGCCGGGCCTGCCCTCACCGGTCGGGCGGCAGCAGCCCCAGGCCGCGCAGGTAGATGCCGATCCCCGCCTCCAGCAGGTCCTCGGGCGGAAACGGGCTGCGGGCGCCGGGGGCGCCGCGGCCGAACAGCTCCACGATGCCGTGGCTCATCGCCCAGATATGCGCCGAAAACATCGCCGGCGGCGGGCGGCGTGCGGGCGGCAGGTGTTCGGACAGCCGCGCTGCCGCGCGTTCCATCACCTGCCGCGACCTTTCGGCCACCTGCTGCAGGTCGGGAAAGGCGGCGACCGGCAGGCCTGCCTCGAACATCGCCTTGTAGTGGCCGGGATACTTGCGCGCGAAGGCAAGGTAGGCCCGCCCGGTCGCCTCGAAGGCCGCAAGCGCCGTGGGCCTGCCGTCGTCGAAGGCATATTCCAGCAGGGCCGCGAAGATGTCGAAGCCCTGCCGCGCGACCTCGGCCAGAAGCTCCTCGCGCCCGGCGAAGTGGCGGTAGACGGCGGCGGGCGTCACGTCGGCGGCCTTGGCGGCCTCGGACAGGGTGAAGCCCATCGGTCCCTGCGCCTCGATCAGCCTGAGCGCCGCCTCGACCAGCGCCTGGCGCAGGTTGCCGTGGTGGTAGCCGCGCTTGCCCTCGATCATCGCGGCATCAGTCGTGCCGAAGCTTGTGCCACAGCTTCGCCCCGCCGCAGACCGCCTTGTCGACCTTGCCGATCAGCCGCGCATCCTTGCCTGCGAAATCCACCGCATGCAGTACCGTCTGGATCGCCGCGATCCGCGCCCGCAGCTTGTCGTCCGACAGCACCACGGTCCAGGGCGCGTGGTCGAAATCCGACGCCTTCATCGTCTCGTCGATGGCGGCGGTGTATTCGTCCCACTTGCCCAGTCCGTCGATGTCGATCTGGCTGAGTTTCCACTGCTTGAGCGGGTCCTGCTCGCGGTCGAGGAAGCGTCGGAGCTGCTCGGCCCGCCCCACGTCCAGCCACAGCTTGACCAGCACGATCCCTTCATCGACGATCATGCATTCGAATTCAGGCAGTTGGCGGAAGAACTTCGCACGGTCTTCGGGTTTGCAGAAGCCGAAGACATGCTCGACAATCCCGCGGTTGTACCAGGACCGGTCGAAGATCGCGATTTCGCCGCGGGCGGGCAGACAGTCGATGTAGCGCTGGAAATACCACTGGGCGGCTTCGCGGTCGCTGGGTTTCGACAGCGCCACCACATTGGCCACCCGCGGGTTCAGGTTTTCCCGCATCACGTCGATGGTGCCGCCCTTGCCTGCCGCGTCGCGTCCCTCGAAGACGACGATCAGACGCTTGCCGGTGGCCTTCACATCGGCCTGCAACCGGACCAGCTGGCGCTGGAGGCCCTCCATCTGCGCCTCGTAGTCCTTCTTCTTCATCTCGGCGCGATAGGGATAGTCCGGGGTCAGGATGTCGTCCTTGTCCGCCCCCTCGATCGCCTTGCGCACCGCCTTGGGCGCGCCCCTCTGGAAATAGGCGGTGATCGCGCCGTCGAAGGGCAGGGTCGCATCCGTCATCCGTGATCCTCCGGGTTTGCCGCCAGTATGGCGCGCGGGCGTCAGCCCGCAAGCCGCGCGATGGCCCCGACCAGCACCTGCGGGTGGGAATGCTGCGGCATGTGGCCCGCGCCCTCGATCAGCGTCAGGCGCGCCTGCGGCAGCAGGCGGGATGCGGGCTCGGCGTGGATGGTCGCGAAGACGGTCATGTCGGCGGTGCCGTGGATCAGCTCCACCGGCACCTGCACCCCCGGATACAGCGCCTGCATCGCCGCAAGCTGCGGCTTCAGCCCGCGCACCTGCCGCCCGTTCTCGCGCAGGGTCGCGCGGCGCAGGGTCAGGCCGATGCCCAGGTGGCCGGCATAGCCTGCGGGCACCGGCGCCGGGGCGAAGGTGCCGGCAAGCGAGGCCTGCGCCTGCGCCTCCGTCGCGAAGGCCGCGATCAGCGGCACCGCCGTCCAGCCGCCAAGGGTCGATCCGGTCAGGTGATACCAGTTGTCCAGCCCCCCGGGCCAGGGCAGGAGCGGCGCCGACACCGTCACCAGCCCGCGCAGGGACGCGGGCGCGGCCAGCGCCCAACCCATGGCGACCGCCCCGCCGTAGGAATGCCCCAGCACCACCGGCGTCCGCAGCCCCAGCGTTTCGGCGGCCCTCGCCAGATGGGCGCCCTGCGCGCGGGGGTCCTCGGCGCCGTCGATGGGGTCGGACCACCCCAGTCCCGGGCGGTCGAAGGCGGTAACGCGGAAGCGGTCGGTCAGCATCCCCATCAGGGCAAAGGTGAAGTCGCGCAGGTTCCCCCCTGCCCCGTGGATCAGCACCACGTCCGGCCCCTGGCCTTCGGTCAGCGCGTGGACGCGGCGGCCGTCGATATCGACGAGCCGCCCGAGCGGCGGAAAGGCGGCCTCGGCCGCCGCCTCGCGCGACCGCGCGCGGGCGCCGGTCGCAACGCCCCCGACGGCTGCCGCCGCCAAAAGGCTAAGTGCCAATCGCCGCGAGGTCATAGGGCGTTCCCTGGTAGATCTCGTTGATCCAGTTGCCATAGAGCAGATGCGCATGGCTGCGCCAGCGGTTCAGCGGCGGCTGCGCGGGGTCGTCGTCGGGGTAGTAGTTCGCGGGCACGCCGATCGGCGTGCCCTGGGCCAGGTCGCGGTCGTATTCCTGCTTCAGCGTGTCGCTGTCGTATTCGAAGTGGTTGAAGATATACAGCGCGCGGGCGCCGCCGTCCTCGACCAGACAGGGGCCCGTCTCGGCGGCGCCGAGCAGGATGCGCATCCCGGCGGCGGAAAGTTCCGCCGCGCGCATTTCCGTCCAGCGCGAGACCGGGATCACGCAATCGTCCGAGAACCCGCGCAGGAAGGGCGAGGACGGCGCGAGGTTGCGGTGGCGGAAGCAGCCGAAGGCCTTCGCCGCCAGCATGTGCTTGGGCACGCCGTGGAAATGGTAGGCCATCGCCATGCCGCCCCAGCAGACGCCGAAGGTCGAATGGACGTGGGTCTGCGTCCAGTCCATCACCCGGCGCAGCTCGTCCCAGTAGGTGACCTCCTCGAAGGCCAGGTGTTCGATGGGGGCGCCGGTGATGATGAGGCCGTCGAATTTCTCGCCCGTCGCCTGCACCTCGGCGAAGGGGCGGTAGAAGGTCTCCATGTGCGCGGCCGCAGTGGTCCTGGTCTGGTGCTCGGTCATCCGGATCAGGCTCAGGTCGATCTGCAGGGGTGTCGCGCCGATCAGGCGGGCGAACTGCGTCTCGGTCTGGATCTTCCGGGGCATCAGGTTCAGCAGGCCGATGCGCAGCGGCCGGATGTCCTGCCGCGCCGCCCGGTCGGGCGACATCACCATCACGCCCTCGCGCCGCAGCACGTCATAGGCGGGAAGGGTTTCGGGCAGGGTGATGGGCATGTCGGGGTTCGGATCACGGATGACGGATGACGGATGACGGCTGGCAGGAAAGGCAGTTAGGCGCGCGCGCCGCGCCGCTCAAGGGCCGCGCACATCAGCGCGTCGAACCCGGGCGGATCGGCGACGCGCGCCACCTCGTCGGCGCTGACGGTGACGCCCCAGGTCGCCATCTGCCGGTAGCGCGGCTGGCGGTGCGCGAGCGCCCGCGCATAGGTCCAGCGCACGAAGGCATCGGGATCGCAGGTTTCCTCGGAAACCCGGCGGCTTGTGCGGTATTCTTCCCATGCCGCATGCAGGAATGCCGGCTGGTAGTACATGGGCTTCGGCGCGCGGTCGAAGCGGGCCACCAGTTCGGCGACATGCGCGTCGGTGCCCTCGATCCAGACCATCAGGTGATGCGCCGACAGTTCCGTCAGCACCGGGTCCGCGGGGTCCCAGGGGTCCACCACCTCGCAGATCGAGCCGGAGGTGTCGCAGACGAAGTCGCGGTAGCCGTAAAGCTCCGCCGCCCGGTCGATGAAGCGCGTGGTGTCCAGCATCGCCGCCACCTCGGCGGCGCGATGCTCTTCCTGCCGCTTCATGTATTCGGCAAAGGGCAGGCCCCCCCTGGCCGGATCGCCGGGCTTGCCGAGGTAGGTGGACAACGGCGCCAGGTTGTCGAAGGTGATGTTCGACGCGATGTAGACGCTGTCGGTCATCAGAAGTTCCCGCAGCAGCGGGACCTTCATCGCCTCGCGCTTGAAGTTGTCGGCGATGCGCTCGCCCATGTAGCGGGTGCCGATGCGGTAATCGACCGAATAGTGGAACCACCCCGCGCGTTCCCGCAGCAGGGCCGACAGGCGCGTCTTGCCCAGGCCCGACATGCCGAAGAACAGCACCCGTTTCGCGGGGGCGCCGGTCCAGTCGGGGGCGGTTGCATAGATCATGCCGCCTGCCTAGCCGGGCCATGCGGCCCCTTCAAGCGCCAAAGGCCCCGCCACCGGCGGGGCCCCCGTGCGACGCGGCAGGGATCAGAAGCTGAAGCCCACGTTCACGCCGACCCCCAGCGCCGAGTTGCCCGAGAAGCGGACGCCCGAGCCGTCCACCGCATCGCCCAGCTTGACGTATTCGACACCCGCGGTGATCTTGACGTTGTCCCTGGTATAGGTCCCGCCGATGCCGAAGCTGCGCGATCCGTCCGTCGGCGACAGGCGCGAGGCGACGCCGCCGTTGGCCTTCTCGTAGCTTGCGCGGGCGAAGACCGACCAGTTCTCGTTCAGCCGCCGCCCGAGCCCCAGCGTCCAGGTGATCACGTCGTTGTCGAAGCCGGTGATCTCGGTGCCTGCGTTGGCCGGATCGACCAGCGCGTCATAGCCCTCGGGCGCCACGTTCCAGACCGACCATTCCGACCAGCGGATCGACCCGAACAAGAGCGTGTCCTTGGCGATGCCCGACTGGAAGTCGAGCGCGATCGACTGGGGCATCTCGACCTCGGTGGTCGAGACGAAGGGGTTCGGGCGCCCGGTCAGCGGCAGGGCGACGGTGGTTTCCGTGGTGCGGAATTCATGGGTGAAGCCGCTTTCGTAGGTCAGGCCCACGCGCAGCGCGATGTCGGGGCGTTCGTAGGCCGCGCCGATGATGTAGCCCACCTGCCCGTCGCTGTCGCCGACCGCCGCGTATCCGCCGGGCGCCGTGAACAGGGGCTGCGGAATGTAGATCTCGGCCGAGGAGCGCAGATAGCGCAGGCCGCCGTAGACCGAGACCGCATCGTTGAACCTGTATTTCGCGATCGCCGCGACCTGGCTGCTTTTCCATTTCGCCGACAGCCCCCCCAGGCCCACGCCCGCATAGGGACCGCTGGTGTAGTCGGCATCCGCGCTGTAGGCCGAATTCACGAACAGCCCGACCGCCAGCCGGTCGGTGAACTGGTGCTTGTAGGCGAACGAGACGCCGGTGAAGGCCCCCGCCATGTCGCCGGTCGATCCGCCGCCCAGGATTGCCGGATAGGCACCCGCCACGTCGGGCGACACCTGGGTGATCCCCAGTTCCACGTAATTGCCCGGCTCGAACAGGATGCCGTAGCTCAGCCGCGACCGGTCGAGCCCGCCCGCCTGCGCCATGCCTGCCGTCAACGCCAGAAGCGACGCCACGCCTGCCAGTGTCCGCATGTCTTCCTCCCCGGAACGCACACCGCCGGACTCCCTCTCCGGCCTTGCGCACAGGGTAGTCACGGGCAGGGACGACCGGTCAACCTGTGACGCCGCGTCACGGTTTCGTGACGGAAGATTGTTGCGCCTGCGCCCGGAGGTTGAGGAGGATACCCGCCAGGATCAGCGCGGCGCCGGTGGCCACATACCAGTCCAGCGCCTCTCCGTAGACCGCCCAGCCCACGAGCGCGATGACCGGCAGGCGGGCGAAGTCGATGGGTGTGACGATGCTGGCCGGCGCCAGGGTCAGCGCCTTGGTCAGGCAGAAATGCGCGGTCAGGCCCGAGACACCCAGCAGGCCCAGCCAGGGCGCCGTTGCCGCGGTGGGCCAGACCATGGCGCCGTCGTACAGGACGGCGACCAGCGACAGCACGATCTGCATCCCCGTCAGCCAGAACAGGATCGACACGATCCCCTCGACCCGCGTCAGCGACTTGGTGATGACCGAGGTCGCGGCGAAGCAGACCGCCGAGGCTGCGGCGGCGATCACGCCGGGGTCGATCGCGCCGAAGTCGGGCCGCGCCACCACCCAGACGCCGCCGAAGCCCAGGGCGGCGGCGGCAAGCTTGGGGCCGGTGAGGCGCTCGCCCAGAAAGACCGCGGCCATCAGCATGACCCAGATCGGCGAGGTGAACTCCAGCGCGAAGACCTGCGCCAGCGGGATCAGCGGGATGGCCCAGAACCACAGGTTCTGGCCCGCGAAATGCACGATGTTGCGGCCCAGGTGGCGCGGCAGGCGGGCGGTCCGCACCTCGCCCAGGCGCCGCAGCGCGGCGGCGACCGAGACGACCACGGCAAAGCCCACGACCGACCGCCAGAGCATCAGCTCGAACGTGTCATGCACGCCCGCGACGGCGCGCCCCGCGATGGCCATGGCCGAGAAGGCGGCGATGCAGCCCGACATCCAGGCGGCGGCGGCGTAGGGGCGGTAGATCGCGGTCATCGCGCCTGTCTGGCAGGCAGGGCGCGGAAAGGCCAGACGGTGCGGCGGCTGTCCATGGTCAACCCCGCCCCGGGCTTGACCCGGGGCCTCCCCTTCCAGCGGCGCTACGGCGCAGGGCGAGGCCCCGGGTCAAGCCCGGGGCGGGGTTTCTGTGCAAGCAGGCAGATGCTTACCGGAACAGCACCAGCGCGCCCGGGCTCCAGGCCACGCGCGCCCGCGCCCCGACGTCCAGCACCGGGCGGCCGAAGACGTTGCGCATCGAGATGCGCACCTCGTCCTTGGCCCCGTCCAGGATCACGTCGTAATAGGTCATGTCGCCGTAGTAGATGACCTCGTCCACCGTCGCCATGCTCTCGCGGTCGGCAGGCGCTGCGGCGTCGAACAGGATCGTCAGCGTTTCGGGGCGGAAGCCGATCGCCGTTTCGGCGGACCCCGCCTTGCCCATGCACTGGTCGGGGTCGAGCGACAGGCGGCCGAAGCCTTCCGCCTCGACCTCGACCTTGCCGCCCGCCTCCGACAGGATCCTGGCGGGCAGGAAGTTCATCGTGCCGATGAAGTCGGCGACCTTGCGCGACGCCGGGCGGCGGTACAGCGTCTCGGGGTCGGCCAGCTGCGCGATCTCGCCCTCGAACATCACGGCGATGCGGTCGGACATCACCAGCGCCTCTTCCTGGTCGTGGGTGACCAGGATGAAGGTGATGCCGACCTGCCGCTGCAGGCGCATCAGTTCGATCTGCATCTGTTCGCGCATCTTCTTGTCCAGCGCCGACAGCGGCTCGTCCAGCAGCAGCACCTTGGGCTTCAGGATCAGCGCGCGGGCCAGCGCCACGCGCTGCCGCTGGCCGCCCGACAGGGCATGCGCCGCGCGCTTGCCATAGCCCTTCAGCCCCACCATCTCCAGCGCCGCCTCCACCGCCCTGGCCTTCTCGGCGGCCGGACGCGGATCGCGGCGCAGGCCGAAGCCCACGTTCTGCTCCACCGTCAGGTGCGGGAAGATGGCATAGCTCTGGAACACCATGTTCGTCGGCCGCACGTTGGCGGGCACCCCGGCCATGTTCCTGCCGTCGATCATGACGACGCCCGACGAGATGTCCTCGAACCCCGCGATGGTGCGCAGAAGCGTGGTCTTGCCGCAGCCGGAAGGGCCGAGCAGCGAGAAGAACTCGCCCGCCTTGATGGTGGCGGTGATGCCGCGCAGCGCGTGGTAATCGCCGTAGTATTTCTGCACGTCCTGGAAGGCGATCATCACCGGCTTGTCGTTCACAGGAAGCCTCCCGAGGCCTTGCCGCCGGTGCGCGCGATGCCGCGGCGGCGGGTGTATTCGGCGATTGCCAGAAGGCAGATCGACAGCAGCACGAGGATGGTGCCCAGCGCCAGCACCTTGGGCACGTTGGCGGGGAAGCGGAACTGGCCGTAGATGTAGGCCGACAGCATCGGCTCGGTCCCGGACAGGAAGTAGCTGATGATGAACTCGTCCAGCGACACGGTGAACGAGATCAGGAACGACGACACGATCCCCGGCATCACCAGGGGCAGGATCACCAGCCGGAAGGTCGAGGCCGGCGTCTCGCCGAGGTCGTAGGCCGCCTCTTCCAGCGACCGGTCCAGCGACTGGAAGGCCGACGTCATGATCGCCACCGCGAAGGGCGTGCAGATCAGCACATGGCCCAGGATCACCGTCAGGATCGACAGGCTCATCCCCACCGCCAGGAAGGCCACCAGAAGCGACATCGCGAGGATCATCTCGGGCAGGACCAGCGGCAGCATCACGAGGCCGATCACCGGCCCCTTGCCGGGAAAGGCGAACCGGGTCGAGGCGCGGGCGGCGAACAGGCCCAGGATGGTGGCGATGGTGGCGGTGCTGAAGGCCACGATCAGCGAGTTCCGAAGCGCGTTCCACAACTGCTGGTCGGCCCACATCTCGCCGAACCATCTGGTGGTGAAACCTTCCAGCGGCAGGGCCAGGATGACCGAGTCGTTGAAGGCGAACAGCGGCAGCAGCGCGATCGGCGCATAGAGGAAGATCAGGTAGGCGACGGCGTAGATGAACAGCCCGGGCGACTTCTTCATCGCCTGCCCCCCGCCAGGAAGCGGCGGTTCAGCATCACGAAGATGATCGTCACCACCGCCACGATCAGCATCGCCGACACCGCCAGCGCCGACCCCAGCGCGCGGTCCTGCTGTTTCAGCATCTGCGTCTCGATCATGTTGGCGATCATCGGATACTTGCCGCCGCCCATCAGGTCGGGCGTCACGTAGTCGCCCACGGTGGGGATGAAGACGATCATCACCGCCGCGATCACGCCGGGCATCGACAGCGGCAGCGTGACGCGCAGGAAGGTGGTGAGCCTGGTCTCGCCCAGGTCCAGCCCCGCCTCCAGGTAGGACCGGTCGATCTTTTCCAGCGCCACGAAGATCGGCAGGATCGCGAAGGGCGCGTAGGCATGGGCCAGCGTCACCGTCACGGCGACGGCGCCGTTGGTCAGGAAGCTCATCGGCTCGCCGATGATCCCCACGGTTTCCAGCGTCCAGGACACCGCGCCGTCGAAGCCCAGCACGACCTTCCAGAGAAAGACGCGGATGATGTAGCTGGTCCAGAACGGGATGGTGATCAGGAACAGCCAAAGCGCCTTCTTCGAAGGTGCGACGTGAAAGCTGACATAGTAGGCGATCGGATAGGCCAGGCAGACGGTGATCGCCGTCAGGGTCAGCGACACGCCAAGCGACCGCAGCATCAGCGCCCGGTAGATCCTGTTCGTCCAGACCTCGGCGTAGTTCTGGAAGGTCAGGATCGGCTGCGCGACCTTCAGCCCCGCGGCGTTGAAGCCGGTGGTATAGAAGGATACCAGCACCACGGTGAACAGCGGCACCGCCAGCAGGATGATGGCATAGGCCGCGGGCAGGCCCATCATGGTGAGCCCGCTGGTCGCCTCCGGCGACAGGAGGCGCGACCGTCGCGTGCCATTGCCCATGCGCGTGTCCCTGTTCCCCGCGCCGGGCTGGTCACCCGGTCTTGCTTGCCGCCGTGTTGCACCCGTTATCGCGCGATTTTTCGCGGCCGGGCAACTGGGAAAATCGCCTGCGCGGCCGGCGGCAGGCGGCGGATGCGGAAAAACCGGGCATCCGCCGCGGCAGGCGGCCTAGACGCCGATGCGCTCGACGGGGATCGCGCGCTTCTTCAGTTCGTCCATCAGCGCGGGCACGATCCGCAGCGCGCCCACCGCGTGGCTGAGCGCATCGGCCAGGCGGTGGTCGTCGATATCGTTGCCCTGCACGCGCCAGACCATGCGGCGGCTGACGCCGTCGTCATAGACGACTTCCGTCTCGCCCGCCCGCGTCTTGCGGAATCCGAGAAAGTCCGCGCCGCCATTGGGCGCGTGAAAACCTGCGTGGACGCCCATTTTCGGGTCTTCCCTGTGACTGCTCTGCACCGAGGATGGGGAACCCACCCCTTTTGCGTCAAGCACTTCGCACGGGGACGTGACCCGCAGGGCGCGGTTTGCGGCGAAAGGGTCACAGTCTGGCCTCAGACCGCCACCTCGCGTTCGGGCGTCCGCAGCAGGCGGGACAGGCGGGCGCAGGCCGCTTCCGTCTCTCCCCTGGTCATCTGCCCGTTCAGCGCCAGCCGCACGGCACTGGGTGCGCGGCCGGTGACCAGGGCGTATTCGTCGGCCGACCGCACCATCACCCCCTCGGCCTCGGCCATCCGCGTGAAGGCGGACGCGCGCCACCCCGACGGCAGGCGCAGCCACAGGAAGGGCAGGCCCGGCTGCCAGCCCAGGTCATGCGCGCCCAGCACGTTGACCGCGCCCTGCAGCCGGTCGGCAAAGGCCGCCTGCACGCCGGTGCGCAGCCGCGCCGCGGTGCCGTCCTGCATCAGGCGCACCACCAGGTCGCTGACCGGACGCGCCAGCGCGAAGAAGCCGTGCTGCGCCGTCAGCCGCGCCGCCTCGGCCCGGCCGCCGGGGCAGACGATCCAGCCGAAGCGCAGCGCCGCCGACAGGGTCTTGGACAGCCCGCCCACGAACCAGGTCCGCTCGGGCGCCAGAGCGCGCAGCGTGGGGGCGTCGGCCAGCGCGGTGGAATAGCAGTCGTCCTCGATGATCTGCAGGTCATGCGTGCGGGCGATGGCGACGATCTCGGCCCGGCGCGCGAGGTCCATGTGCGCCGTCGTGGGGTTCTGCGCGTCCGGCGTCAGGCACAGCACCTGCGGCCCGTGGCGGCGGCAGGCGGCCTCCAGTGCGGCGGGCACCAGGCCGCGGTCGTCGGTCTCGACCCCCACCACCTCGGCGCGGGACAGGCGGGCGGCGTGTCGGAAGCCGGCGTAGGCCAGGTCTTCCAGCAGCACCACCGGCCGGTCGCCGCGCAGCACGCACTGGAACACGGTCGCGACCGCGTTCTGCCCGCCGTGGGTCAGCGCGATGTCCTCGGGCGCCACCGGTCCCAGGATGCGGTCGGCCACCCAGTCCACCACCGCGGCGCGCAACGGCGCCTCGGCCTTCTGGCTGGGATAGTCGAGCCAGTCCGCCGCCGCCACCGTCGCCAGCCCCGCCAGCGCCCGGGCAAAGGCCGCGCCCTGCCCCACCTCGGGCAGGCGCGGGGCGCGCAGGTCGAGCTTGCCCGCGGCGGCATCGCGGTCGGTGAAGATCGGCTGCGTCGGCCCGAACTGCGGCCGCGTGGCGGCGACGAAGGTGCCGCGGCCGACGGTGGCGGCCAAGAGCCCCTCCTGCGTGGCGATCTGGTAGGCGCGGGCGACCGTGCCGGGGGTGACCTTGAGATCCCAGGCCAGGTCGCGCACCGTGGGAAGCTGCGCCCCGGGCGGCAGGCGGCCTTCGCCGATGGCCTCGCGCAGGGCGCGGGACAGGGCCAGGTATTTGGGCCCGGGAAACTGCGCCAGATCCGGCTGCCAAGTTGTATCGGTCACATTTTGCCCACTGGACCCGGGATTCGCGGTCTTGTATCAATACATCATAGGCAATGACGCCTATTGTATCAATACAAAGATGACGGCCATGACCCCCGCGCTCCGCACCTACCCGACCTTCGACCGCCCCTTGCCGCCGCTTGCGCGCGCGCTGCACGGGCTGACGCTGGTGGTGCTCGCCTGGGAAGAGCGCCGCCAGACCCGCCGCTCCCTGCGCGATCTGGACGACCACATGCTGCGCGACATCGGCATCCCGCGCGACCTGGCGCTGCGCGAAGGCGAAAAGCCGTTCTGGCGGGATTGAGGGTAAGCGGGCGGACCGCACCACCGGGCCGCTGACCTCCGTCGCCGTCAGGGCAGGCCTCGCAAGGCCTCAGCCACCCGGCGGCCAACGACGTCTGAGCCCTCGACAGACAAGTGGTTGCTGTCGCGGAACATCATCGTGCCGTCCTTGACCATCGAGCAGGACCCGCCTGAGCAGAACAGGCTGCGGACTTCCACAACTGGGATATCCGCGGCAGAAGCGACCTCTCGCAGGATCGCGCCGTATCGGTCTTGCATGGCCAGCGCATCCTCGCGTTGCGCTGTGCAGGACCAAAGGCTCTCGCTGAACATGGCGAACTTGCAAAGCCCCGGTTCGTTGGCAAACCACGGCAGGTCTCCGACTGCCACCACTTTGGCACCCGTCGCCGCCAGGCGGCGAAAGGTACCCTCTAGCCGGAGGCGGAACGCAGCTTCGTTGTCGACCTCTGCAAACCGCCGCGGCCAGTGCATCGCGTAAACGACGGTGTGGGGCCCGCCCGGCCGCTCCAGTGCCGCAAAGACATCGTCAAACCGCGGTTCGCCCGCAAGCGGTGGCGCGTTGCGCAGGTAGAGGGTCACGTTCTCGTCCGGCAGACCCTGGGCCAGGCCAAGCATCAAGTGCTCTGCATGGGAATCGCCGAACAGGACTACAGTAGGCGGAACCCCCGGCTTGCTCTGGTGACAGCGAGATCGCATCCCGTCCCTCGGCGTCGCTTCCGCGATGGCTGTATCGACACAGTCGAACAGCTGCGCATCCATCTCGTCACCAAAGGCGCGGTGTCCGATCTCCCCGGCGAAGCGCTCCGTCACGCGATTTGGAAAGCCATCCGCCTGCCGGATTACCAACGCCACGGTGAACAAAGCAACTGCAATCCCTAAACTTGCACCGAAGACCTGCCGTCGTCGCGGTAGTCGGCGAGGCACCTGGCCACGGAACGGTTGTTCGACAAAGCGCCATGACAGGTATCCAAGGAACAAAGCCGCGAGGCTCAACCCGGCCATGACCGCAAAGCCCGGGTCGTTCGAAAGCCGCAGCCGCGCGAAGGCGAACAGAGGCTGGTGGAAGAGATAGCTGCTGTAGCTGATCAGTCCGATACCGACAGGCAAAGGCGATGCAAGAACCCTCGCGGTCAGCGTCTCGCTGCGCCCGAACAGCACAACCAGCGCGGTCCCCACGACAGGGGGCAGAGCCCAGAGGCCTGGACAGGGGAACGTGTCGAATAGAGAAACACGGGCAGCAGGATCAGGCCGAGTCCCGCAAGCGCCAAGGCCTCGCTGCGAATGGGCGTCCGCCCGTGCAGCAGGATGCCGCAGAGCGAGCCGACACCAAGTTCCCAGAACCGCATGGGCGTGAAGAAGAACGCCCGTCCGGCATCGGCACGGGTGCCCCATTCGGCCAGCACGAAGCTGCCCAAGGTCAGCGCCAGGGTGACCCAAAAAAGGCGGCGCAGTCCACCTCGCAGTGCCAGGCCCACGACCAGCGGGAACAGCAGATAGTATTGCTCCTCGACGCCCAGACTCCAAGTGTGGAGCAGCGGTTGCAATTCGGACGACGGCGCAAAGTAGCTGACCTGCGACATGAAGTAGAGGTTCGACAGGAAAAACACGACCGAGCCCAGGCTGTTCGCGAAACCCGTAAGCTGTTCCGGAAGCATCCAGGCCAGCGCGAAGGGGATGCACAGCACCAGGACCATGAAAAGCGCTGGCAGGATGCGCCGCGCGCGTCGCTCGTAGAACCGCAAGAGCGAGTAGTTGCCACCAAGACGCTCGCTGACAAGGATCGCGGTGATCAGATAGCCGCTGATGACAAAGAAGACGTCGACCCCGACGAAGCCACCAGGAAACGCGGAAAAGCCCGCGTGGAAAAGAATGACCGGAATGACTGCTACGGCCCGCAGACCGTCGATTTCCTTGCGATACTGCACTGCTTCCCGCCCGCGCCTGAGGTTCCGCTTTAGCGCAAGGCGAGGCATACAGCAAAGGGGGTGCAGCTAACGCCGCACCCCCTTTTGGTGTTCTGTACCAGCGCCTCAGCGCTTGGAGAACTGGAACGACCGGCGCGCCTTGCGCTTGCCGTATTTCTTGCGTTCGACCGTGCGCGAGTCGCGGGTCAGGAAGCCTGCGGCCTTCAGCGCCGGGCGCAGGCTGGGTTCGTAAAGTTGCAGCGCCTTCGAGATGCCGTGCTTGACGGCCCCCGCCTGGCCCGACAGCCCGCCGCCCGCGACCGTCGCCATCACGTCGAACTGGCCTTCCACGTTGGCGATGGTGAAGGGCTGGCGCAGGATCATCTGCAGCACCGGACGGGCGAAGTATTCCGCCATCGTCTTGCCGTTGACGGTGACCTTGCCCTTGCCGGGCCTGATCCAGACGCGGGCGACGGCGTCCTTGCGCTTGCCCGTGGCATAGGCGCGGCCCAAGCTGTCGCGCTGGGGCTCGCGCTTGGGCGCGGCCTCTTCGGTGACGGCGGGCGTGGCGGCAGAGACGGCGGCCTTCAGGTCCTCGAGCGATTTGATGTCGGCCATGGTCAGGCGCTCCGCGTGTTCTTGGGGTTCAACGGCTTGAGGTCCACCACGGTGGGCGCCTGCGCCTCGTGCGGGTGTTCGGCGCCCGCGTAGACGCGCAGGTTCGACATCTGCTGCGCGCCCAGGCGGTTCCTCGTGATCATCCGTTCGACCGCCTTGATCACCACGCGTTCGGGGTGGTTGCCTTCCAGCACCTCGCGCGCAGTGCGGCTCTTGATGCCGCCGGGATAGCCCGTGTGCCAGTAGTAGCGCTTGTCGGCGCGCTTGTTGCCGGTCATCTGCACCTTTTCGGCGTTGATGACGATCACGTTGTCGCCCATGTCCATGTGCGGCGTGAAGGTGGGCTTGTTCTTGCCGCGCAGGACATTGGCCACATAGGTGGCAAGCCGGCCCAGCACGACGCCCTCGGCGTCGATCAGGACCCACTTCTTCTGGATGTCCGCGGGCGTGGCGGAGAAGGTTTTCATCGGTTCATCCCGGACAGGAGAGGGAGCAAGGCGGCCCCCGGACTCGGATGGCGGCTTATGCCGCGCGCCGGGCGCAAGGTCAAGCGGGGTACGGCATATAAATCAGCGTGAATTCATGGGGTTGCGAATGGGGTTTATGGATACCCCATCAGCGCAGCCGTGGCGGGCCGGGCGCGCGCGGCGGATCGGGCGGTACGGCGGTAGGGGGAAGCCCGAGCGCCAGGCCGTGGCGCAGCACCGCCCCCGGCACCGCGGCCCCGGGGGAAAGGACGGCGACCGCCACCCCGGCACCGAGGCCCCCGAAGGCCGCCGCCTCGGCCACCGTGCGGGCGACCTGCGCGCCGGCCGCGGGCGCAAGGCCCGCGACCACCACCACCGGCCCGGCCCCGACGGCCGCCAGCCAGACCGCGACGCCCGGGCCCGCCAGGGGCGCCAGCCGCAGCGCGAGGTCTTCGAGGAAATCGGGCGGCAGGGGCGGCGGCGGGCCGAAGTCCGCGCGTGCCGCGTCAAGTTCCGGCGCCGCCGCCAGCGCCGCGGCCAGCCAGTCGACGGCCGCCGCGTCCATCAGGAACGGCGCTGCGGCGCCGAGGTTCACCCCCAGCCCCGCCCCCTGCCCCGCCAGCGCCGCGACCAGCACCCGGCCGGGCAGCGCGGCATAGGGCAGCGCGGCTTGGGGCAGCGCCTGCGCGAAGGCTGCGGCCAGACGGTCCTCGCCGTCATAGGCCAGGACGACGGGCCCGGCCTCCAGGGCAAAGATGCGCGGTGTGACCGCGGACCCTTGCGCCTCGGTTTCCAGCACCACCGCCAGTTCGGTGTCGAGCAGCCGCCCGAACCACCGCCGCCGCGCCGCCTCGTCGCCCGGGTCGGCCTCCATCGCCGCGTGGGCGGCATCAAGCGCGGCAGTCATCGCGGAGCCCTCTTCCCGTTGCAGACAGGCGGAGAGGTAGCCTGCGCGGCCGCGCGGCCGCAAGGGT
>CAZCPY010000024.1:0-20589 GCA_964499865.1 uncultured Rhodobacterales bacterium
TGGACCTGGGCCGGATCGCCGCGCAGTCGGCCAAGCAGGTGATCCTGCAGAAGGTGCGCGAGGCCGAGCGCGAGCGGCAGTTCGAGGAATTCAAGGACCGCAAGGGCACGATCATCAACGGCACGGTCAAGCGCGAGGAATACGGCAACGTCATCGTCGACATCGGCCGCGGCGAGGGCATCCTGCGGCGCAACGACAAGATCGGCCGCGAGGCCTACCGCATCGGCGACCGCATCCGCTGCTACATCAAGGATGTGCGGCTGGAAACGCGGGGCCCGCAGGTGTTCCTGTCGCGCACCGACCCGCAGTTCATGGCCGAGCTGTTCAAGATGGAGGTGCCGGAAATCTACGACGGCATCATCGAGATCAAGGCCGTGGCCCGCGACCCGGGCAGCCGCGCCAAGATCGCGGTCATCAGCTATGACAACTCCATCGACCCGGTCGGCGCCTGCGTCGGCATGCGGGGCAGCCGCGTGCAGGCGGTGGTGAATGAATTGCAGGGCGAAAAGATCGACATCATCCCGTGGAACCAGGATGTGGCGACCTTCCTCGTGAACGCGCTGCAACCGGCCGAGGTGTCGAAGGTGGTGTTCGACGACGATGCCACCCGCATCGAGGTGGTGGTGCCGGACGAGCAGCTCAGCCTCGCCATCGGGCGGCGCGGGCAGAACGTGCGGCTGGCCAGCCAGCTGACGGGCCTTGATATCGACATCATGACCGAAAGCGACGAAAGCGCCCGCCGCCAGGCCGAGTTCGCCGAGCGCACCAAGCTGTTCATGGACACGCTCGACATCGACGAGATGATGGCGCAGCTGCTGGTGGCCGAGGGCTTCACCAATCTCGAAGAGGTGGCCTACGTCGAGCTGGACGAGCTTCTGTCCATCGACGGTTTCGACGAGGGGACCGCGGGCGAGCTGCAGACCCGCGCGCAGGAACACCTCGAGGCGCAGAACCGCAACGCGCTGGAGGCCGCGCGCGCGGCGGGCGTCGAGGACAGCCTGATGGAGTTCGAGGGCCTTACCCCGCAGATGCTGGAAGCGCTGGGCAAGGAGGGCATCAAGACGCTGGAAGACTTCGCCACCTGCGCCGACTGGGAACTGGCCGGCGGCTGGACGACCGAAAACGGCCAGCGCAAGAAGGACGACGGCATCCTGGAGAAGTTCGACCTGTCGCTGGAAGAGGCGCAGACGCTGGTGATGACCGCGCGGGTGATGCTGGGCTGGGTCGATCCGACCGAGATGGAACCCAAGACCGGGGATGCGCAAGGCTGATGACGCGCGGCGGGCGGGACAAGGACCGGGAGGCGCCCGAACGGCGCTGCCTCGCGACCGGCGAAAGCGGCCCCAGGGCCGGTCTCGTCCGCTTTGTCCTGGGCCCGGACAACGTGGTCGTGGCCGACATCCTGAACCGGCTTCCGGGCCGGGGGATGTATGTCTCGGCCGACCGCGCGGCGATTGCCAAGGCGGCGGCCAGGGGCCTGTTCGCGCGGGCCGCCAGGCAGGCGGTGACCGTGCCCGCCGATCTGGCGGACCAGGTCGAGGCGGCGCTGGCGCGCCGCGTGGTCGACCACATCAGCCTGGCGCGCAAGGCTGGGCAGGCGGTGACCGGCTATGAAAAGGTCAAGGACTGGCTGGCCAAGGGCGCGGCGGCGGTGCTGGTTCAGGCCTCGGACGGGTCGGAACGCGGCAAGTCCAAGCTGCATCCGCCCGAGGGGCCGGAGACCCTGATCGCCTGTCTGACGGCCGGGGAATTGGGTTTGTCCTTCGCCCGCGAACGTGCGATACACGCCGCGCTTGCGGCTGGCGGACTCACCACGCGCATTGTAGAGGACGCGGCCAGGCTTGCAGGGTTGCGAAAAACTCCCCTCAGGCAGACCGGCGGAAAGCCCGCCGAAAGGGATACGAAGAACGCATGACTGATACTGACGGCAGGAAACCCCTTGGCCTTGGCGGCGGCACGCCGCGTCCCGGACAGGTGAAGCAGAGCTTCTCCCACGGGCGGACCAAAAGCGTGCTGGTCGAGACCAAGAAGAAGCGCGTGGTCGTGCCGGCGCAGAAGCCAGGGCCGGCGGCCGCCGGCGCGCCCGCGGGCGCCGCACCGCCGTCGCACCTGGGCGACCCGTCCAGGCGCCCCGCCGGGATTTCCGACGCCGAGATGGAGCGCCGTCTGGCCGCCCTGCGCGCCGCCAAGTCGCGCGAGGCCGAGGACAACGCCCGCCGCGCCGACGAGGAAAAGTCCCGCGAGGAAGAACGCCAGCGCAAGCGCGACGAGATCGAGGCGCGCGAGCGCGAGGAGCGCGAGCGCGAGGAGGCGCAGCGCCAGAAGGCCGAGGACGAGGCCCGCGCCAAGGCCATCGAAGAGGCCCGCGCGCGCCGCGCCGAAGAGAAGAAGGCCACCACGACCGCGGCCCCTGCGCCCGAAAAGACCGAAGAGCGCCCGGCCCCGGGCAGCGCCAAGCCGGGCCTCAGCCCGCGCAAGCCCGACCGTGAGCGCGACGCCCGCGAGGCCGAACGCGACCGCGGCAAGAAGGGCGGCGACGAGCGGCGCACCGGCAAGCTGACGCTGACCGCCGCGCTGGACGGCGAAGGCGGCCGCACACGGTCGCTGGCGGCGATGAAGCGCAAGCAGGAAAAGGCCCGCCAGAAGGCGATGGGCTTTGCCGCGCGCCCCGAAAAGCAGGTGCGCGACGTGCAGCTGCCAGAAACGATCGTGGTCAGCGAACTTGCCAACCGCATGGCCGAACGGTCGGCCGACGTGGTCAAGGCGCTGATGAAGATGGGCATGATGGTCACCGCCAACCAGGCCATCGACGCCGACACCGCCGAACTGGTGATCGAGGAATTCGGCCACCGCGCCGTGCGGGTGACCGATGCCGACGTGGAACAGGCGATCGACACGGTGGCCGACATGGCAGGCGACCTGCGCCCGCGCCCGCCGATCGTGACGATCATGGGCCATGTCGACCATGGCAAGACCAGCCTGCTGGACGCGATCCGCAAGACCAACGTCGTCTCGGGCGAGGCCGGCGGGATCACCCAGCACATCGGCGCCTATCAGGTGCGCACGCCGAACGGCGCGCCGGTCACCTTCCTCGACACGCCGGGACATGCGGCCTTTACCTCGATGCGCGCCCGCGGGGCGCAGGTGACGGACATCGTGGTGCTGGTGGTGGCCGCGGATGACGCCGTGATGCCGCAGACGGTGGAGGCGATCAACCACGCCAAGGCCGCACGCGTGCCGATGATCGTGGCGATCAACAAGGTCGACAAGCCGTCCGCCAACCCGCAGAAGGTGCGCACCGACCTGTTGCAGCACGAGGTCGTGGTGGAACAGATGTCGGGCGAGGTGCAGGACGTCGAGGTCTCTGCCGTCACCGGCAAGGGGCTGGACAGCCTGCTGGAGGCCATCGCGCTGCAGGCGGAAATCCTGGAACTGAAGGCCAACCCGCACCGGCAGGCGCAGGGCGCGGTGATCGAGGCCAAGCTGGACGTGGGCCGCGGCCCCGTGGCCACGGTTCTGGTGCAGCACGGCACGCTGCGCCGGGGCGACATCTTCGTCGTCGGCGAACAATGGGGCAAGGTCCGCGCGCTTCTGAACGACAAGGGCGACCGGGTGGACGAGGCCGGGCCGTCGGTGCCGGTCGAGGTGCTGGGCCTGACCGGCACGCCCGAGGCGGGCGACGTGCTGAACGTCGTCGACACCGAGGCGCAGGCGCGGGAAATCGCGAGCTATCGCGAGAAGGCCGCCCGCGACAAGCGTGCCGCCGTCGGCGCCGCCACCACGCTGGAACAGCTGATGGCCAAGGCCAAGGCCGACCAGTCGACCTCGGAGCTGATGCTGGTCGTCAAGGCCGATGTGCAGGGGTCGGCCGAGGCCATCGTGCAGGCGCTGGAAAAGGTCGGCAACGACGAGGTGCGTGTGCGCGTGCTGCATTCCGGCGTGGGCGCGGTGACCGATTCGGACGTGGGCCTGGCGGAAGCCTCGCGCGCGCCGATCATCGCCTTCAACGTGCGCGCCAACGCCTCTGCCCGCCAGTCGGCGCAGCAGAAAGGCGTGGAGATCCGCTATTACTCGATCATCTACGACCTGACCGACGACATCCGCGCCGCCGCCTCCGGCCTGCTGAAGGCCGAGGTGCGCGAGACCTTCATCGGCTATGCCAAGATCCTGCAGGTCTTCAAGGTGTCGGGCGTGGGCAAGGTGGCGGGCTGCCAGGTCACCGAGGGTGTCGCCCGCCGGTCGGCCGGGGTGCGCCTGCTGCGCGACAACGTGGTGATCCACGAAGGCACGCTCAAGACGCTCAAGCGCTTCAAGGACGAGGTCAAGGAAGTGCAGATCGGCCAGGAATGCGGCATGGCCTTCGAGAACTACGAGGACATCCGCGAAAACGATGTCATCGAGATTTTCGAACGCGAGGAAATCCAGCGCAAGCTGTAACGCACCCCTGCGCGGGAAAGGGCGCCTTCGGGCGCCCTTTTGCCGTCGTCAGTTCGGGCGCGGGGACACCGGCTTGCCGGTGAAGGTGCGTTCGTCGACGCGGACGACGATCTTGCCGTCTTCAAGCTGGCAGACGAACAGGCCCTGGACCTGAACGCAACTGCCGATCTGGATCGTGCGGATCATTCTGCGCGTCTCCCCCCGGTGACGGTTCGACCTTAGCGCAAATGATGGCACAACAAGACTGAATCTTGCCTTGATTCCGACATGATTGCGAAAGGGTCACAGCCAGTCGCGCAGGATCGGGATCAGCGGCAGGTCGGCGGGGGGCATCGGGTAGTCGCGCAGGGCGCGCGCGCGCACCCAGGCCAGCGCCTGCCCCTCGCGCGGGGTAACGGTGCCCTGCCAGCGGCGGCAGGCGAAAAGCGGCATCAGCAGGTGGAAGTCGGCATAGCCGTGGCTGGCGAAGGTCAGGGGTGCCAGACAGCTTTCCTGCGTGTCGATCCCCAGCTCCTCGTGCAGCTCTCGGATCAGCGCGGCCTCGGGCGTCTCGCCGGGTTCGACCTTGCCGCCCGGGAATTCCCACAGGCCCGCCATGGACTTGCCCGGCGGTCTCTGGGCCAGCAGCACGCGCCCGTCGGCGTCGATCAGGGCGACGGCGGCGACCAGGACCAGCTTCAAGACCGGTAATCGGCGTTGATGTCGATGTAGCGGTGCGTCAGGTCGCAGGTCCAGACGGTGCGCTTGCCGCGGCCGAGGCCAAGGTCGGCGCCGATCACGATCTCGGGCCGCTGCATGTAGGCGGCGGCGTCCGCTTCGGAATAGTCGGGCGCGCGGAAGCCGTCGCGGGCCAGCACCATGTCGCCCAGGCGGATCGTCAGGCGGTCGCGGTCGGCCTCGGCGCCGGACTTGCCCACCGCGGCGACGATGCGGCCCCAGTTCGGGTCCTGCCCGGCGATGGCGGTCTTCACGAGCGGCGAGTTGGCGATGGCCATCGCCACCCGGTGCGCATCCGAATCAGAGGCCGCACCCGTCACCCGCACCTCGACGAACTTGGTCGCCCCTTCGCCGTCGCGCACCACCTGCTGCGCGAGGTCGCGCATCACGCCGCCAAGGGCCGCCTCGAAGGCCCGGGCGACCTTGCCCGCGACCGGCGCCGCCGGGCCCTTGCCGGTGGCGCAGAGGAAGACCGCGTCCGAGGTCGAGGTGTCGCTGTCCACGGTGATGGCGTTGAACGAGCCCTCCACCTGCCGCGACAGCATCTTCTGCAGGGCGGCGGGCGCGATGGCGGCGTCGGTGAAGATGTAGACCAGCATCGTCGCCATGTCGGGGGCGATCATGCCGGACCCCTTGGCGATGCCCGCGATGCGGATCGGGCCGCCGTCGCCCGCAATCTCGGCGCTGGCGCCCTTGGGGAAGGTATCGGTCGTCATGATCGCGCGGGCGGCGCCCGGCAGGCCGTCCTGCCGCAGGCCCGCGACCAGGTCGGGCACCACGGCCAGGATGCGGTCATGCGGCAGGGGTTCGCCGATCACGCCGGTGGAATTCATGAACACCCGCCCCTGCGGCAGGGCCAGCGCCTCTGCCACCGCGCCGCAGACGGCGGCCACCGAGGCATCGCCCGCCTTGCCGGTGAAGGCGTTGGAGTTGCCCGAGTTCACGATGACCGCCGCACCCTCCGGCCCGGCGCGGGTGGCGAGTTTCGCCTGCGCGTCGCGGATGCAGCCCGCCCGGGTGGACGACCGCGTGAAGACCCCCGCCATCGCCGTGCCGGGGGCAAGCTGCATCAGGGTGACATCCGTCCGCCCCTGATAGCGCACCCCCGCCATGGCCGAGGCAAAGGCCGTGCCCGCGATCACCGGCAGGTCGGGAAACACCGCAGGCGCCAGCGGCGAGACGGGCTTGGCCGCCTTGCCGCCCGCCTTGCCGCCCGCCTTGCCCGTGCCGTCGCCGGCGGGTTGCAGCAGCGCCTCGAGTTCGCGCCTCAGCGCCTTGGCCCGCGCCTTCCAGTCCTTGCCCATGGCGTCACTTGTCCAGGATGGTCAGGTCCTTCAAGACCGCCGGATCGATCCCGGCGCCCGGGCGGTCCACCGTGGCGGCGGCGACAAGGCCCGCCACATGCGCCTCGATGGCGGCGTTCTCGATCTCCGCCGCCAGTTCCTCGCGCATCTCGTCCAGCGTCGGGACCGCCGCCGCGCGGGTCTCGATCAGCTTGATCAGGTGCCAGCCGAACTGCGTCTGCACCGGATCCGACACGGCGCCGGGGGCCAGGGCCATGACCGCATCCTCGAACGGCTTGACCATCATGCCCGTCCCGAACCAGCCCAGGTCACCCCCGTTGGCCGCCGACCCGTCCGACGAATTGGCCTTGGCCAGTTCGCCGAAGTCGGCGCCGCCGTCGATCTGGGTCTTGAGCTCGAGGGCCTTCTCCTCGCTGTCCACCAGGATATGCGCGGCACGGTATTCGGTTCCGGGCACCGCATCCTTGAAGCGGGCATCATAGGCCGCCTGAAGGGCCTCGTCGGTCACGGCAGCGTCCACCACCGCCTGCAGCGCCACGCCGGCCAGATAGCCGCGGCGGTCGTTGTCCATCTTGAGCGTGTCGAAGGGCTTGACCTTCCCCTCGGCCGAGGCCGCCAGCGCCGCCTGCTGGATCAGCTGTTCCAGGATGCCGTCGAACAGCACCTTGTCGGGCAGTTGCTGGTATTGATCGGGCAGGCTGTTGCGCAGCACGATCATGTGGCCGAGCGTGATCGCCGTGCCGTTCACCGTCGCCACGACCGTATCGCGCGAAACGTCCGCGGCGGGGGTTGCGGCGGGGGTTGCGGCGGGGGTTGCGGCGGTCTCGGCCGGCGCCGCTGCGGGCGCTTCGGTCGCGGGCGCCGCCGTGTCCTGGGCCAGCGCCGGAAGCCCCAGCGTCGCGGCCAGTGCCGCCGCCTGCCACAGATGTTTCATGCCGTCACCTTCCCTTGATCTGGCCGCGCGGGCGCGCGGCGTTGACGAGCCTGCGGGCTTCCCCTAAATCGCAGCAGTCGCGCGGGGACCGGCGCAGGCCCGCGCCATCCGACGCCCTTCTAGGCAAGGTGGTCGGGCGCTGGCAAGGGCAAGCCCTCACACGATGCCGTCAGGCTTCCCCAGAGGAGATGTGATGCTGGGTCTCGGAACGCTCGCGAAGAAGGTCTTCGGCACGCCCAACGACCGCATGGTCAAGGCGGCGCGGCCCCTGGTGGCGCAGGTGAACGCGCTGGAGGCCGAGTTCCGCGCCCTGACCGACGACGGGATCAGGGAGCGCACCGCCGCGCTGAAGGCCCGCGCGCAGGGCGGCGAAAGCCTGGACGCGCTTCTGCCCGAGGCCTTCGCCAACTGCCGCGAGGCGGCGCGGCGCGCGCTCGGGCTGCGCGCCTTCGACGTGCAGCTGATGGGCGGCGTCTTCCTGCACCAGGGCAACATCGCCGAGATGAAGACCGGCGAGGGCAAGACGCTGGTGGCGACCTTTCCGGCCTACCTGAACGCGCTGGCGGGCAAGGGCGTGCATGTCGTCACCGTGAACGACTATCTCGCCCGCCGCGATGCCGACTGGATGGGCAAGGTCTACGGCGCGCTGGGGATGACCACGGGCGTCGTCTATCCGTTCCAGGGCAACGAGGAAAAGAAGGCCGCCTACCGCTGCGACATCACCTATGCCACCAACAACGAGCTGGGCTTCGACTACCTGCGCGACAACATGGAAAACGCGCTGGAGGACATGCGCCAGCGCGACCATTTCTACGCCATCGTCGACGAGGTGGACAGCATCCTGGTGGACGAGGCGCGCACGCCGCTGATCATCTCGGGCCCGAGCCAGGACCGCAGCGACCTTTACACGAAGGTCGATGCGATCATCCCCGAACTGACGGCGGACCACTACAAGCTGGACGAGAAGACCCGCAACGCGACCTATTCCGAGGACGGCAACGAGTACATCGAACGCCGCCTGTCCGAGCTTGGCCTGCTGCCGGAAGGCCAGACGCTCTATGACCCCGAAAGCACCACGCTGGTGCACCACGTCAACCAGGCGCTGCGCGCGCACAAGCTGTTCCACAAGGACCAGCAGTATGTCGTCGCCAACGGCGAGATCATGCTGGTGGATGAATTCACCGGCCGCATGATGCGCGGCCGCCGCCTGTCGGACGGGTTGCACCAGGCCATCGAGGCGAAGGAGCGGGTGAAGATCCAGCCCGAGAACGTGACGCTGGCATCCGTGACGTTCCAGAACTACTTCCGCCTCTACAACAAGCTGGCCGGCATGACCGGCACCGCAGCGACCGAGGCCGAGGAGTTCCGCGAGATCTACGGCCTGGGCGTGGTCGAGGTGCCGACCAACCGCCCGGTCGCCCGCAAGGACGACCACGACGCCGTCTACCGCACCGCGCGCGAGAAATACGAGGGCATCGTCGCGGCGATCAAGGAGGCCAACGCCAGGGGCCAGCCGATGCTGGTGGGCACCACGTCCATCGAGAAGTCGGAGTTCCTGTCCGGCCTGCTGAAGAAGGAAGGCATCGTCCACAACGTCCTGAACGCCCGCCAGCACGAGCAGGAGGCGCAGATCGTCGCCGACGCGGGCAAGCTCGGTGCGGTGACCATCGCCACCAACATGGCCGGGCGGGGCACCGACATCCAGCTCGGCGGCAACGTCGAGATGCTGGTGATGCAGGCGATCGGCGCCGACCCCTCGGTCCATCCCGACGAGGTGCGCGCCCGGATCGAGGCGGAACACGCGGACGAAAAGGCCCGCGTGCTGGCCGCGGGCGGGCTGTTCGTGCTGGGCACCGAACGGCATGAAAGCCGCCGCATCGACAACCAGCTTCGCGGCCGGTCGGGCCGCCAGGGCGACCCCGGGCGGTCGGCCTTCTTCCTGTCGCTGGAAGACGACCTGATGCGCATCTTCGGGTCGGAACGGCTGGACAAGGTCCTGTCCACGCTGGGGATGAAGGAAGGCGAGGCCATCGTGCACCCCTGGGTGAACAAGAGCCTCGAACGCGCGCAGGCCAAGGTCGAGGGGCGCAACTTCGACATCCGCAAGCAGCTGCTCAAGTTCGACGACGTGATGAACGACCAGCGCAAGGTGATCTTCGGCCAGCGCCGCGAGATCATGGAGGCGGCGGACGTGTCGGACATCACCGCCGACATGCGCGCGCAGGTGGCGGAAGATCTGGTCGACACCTGGATGCCGCCCAGGTCCTACCCCGACCAGTGGAACACCGAGGCGCTGCGCGCCGCGCTGGCGGAAAAGCTGGGGCTCGACCTGCCGGTCGCCGACTGGGCGGCCGAGGAAGGCGTGGACCAGGAGGTGGTGCGCCAGCGCGTGATCGAGGCGGCCGAGGCGAAGGCGGCGGAAAAGGCCGCGGCCTTCGGGGCCGAGACGATGCGGTCGATCGAAAAGCAGGTCCTCTTGCAGGCCGTCGATGCCAAGTGGCGCGACCACCTGCTGCGGCTGGAACACCTGCGGTCGGTCATCGGCTTTCGCGGCTATGCGCAGCGCGATCCCCTGAACGAATACAAGACCGAGGCCTTTGCCCTGTTCGAGGGGCTTCTGAACGGGCTGCGGCAGGACGTGTCGCTGCGGCTGGCCCATATCCGCCCGATGACGGCCGAGGAACAGCAGGCGATGCTGGCGCAGGCGCTGGCCCAGGCCCGCGCCGCGGCGCCCGCGGCACCCGCGGTGACGCTGGCCGCGGCACCCGTGCCCGTGCTGGCCGGTGCGGGCGACGCCGCCCCGGCCCCGGGCGAACCGCGCGCGGGCTTTGTCGAGGACGATCCCGCGACCTGGGGCAACCCGGGGCGCAACGACGATTGCCCCTGCGGGTCGGGCAAGAAGTTCAAGCACTGCCACGGGCGGCTCGGCTAGGTGCCCGAACGGCCGGGCCGGAAGCTCTGGAAATGACGTGCTTCCCTCCCCCTCGCGGGGGAGGGAGAGGGTCGGGGGGGCTGCCTCCGGCGGAGGGGCGCCCCTCCTCCCTTCCCTCCCCGCGCGGGGAAGGGAAGGCGCCCATGGGCACGCGGCGCGCGTCCGGTGTCGGTCGCGCCGCGGTTTCCCGCGCTTGCGCCTGATTGCGGCACCGCCGCGGCAGGATTGCCGCGTTGCGCGGAAACATTCCCCAATCCCGCCACGCGCCTGCCCGCATTCCCCGGCATCGCTGGGCCCGGACCATCTTGTCGGAGGGCCGGGACATGGACGCGAAGGCAAGACGCCGCATCGCACTGGCGGTCGCCACGCTGGGGATTGCACTGGGTGCGGGCCATCTGGTGCAGTCGGGCCGCGGCGGCGATGCGCGGCAGGCCGCTGCCGAGGTGCCGACCGCCATCGTGCCGCTGGCCGCGGGCGAGGTGCCGGCGGCGCCCGCGCTCGCCGCCCTTCTGCCCGCCGACCCCGCGCCGCCGGTGCTTCTGCCCCCTGCGGCGCTGCCCCCGGCACGCCCGCCAAAGACCGCCGCCGCCGACCCCTGCGCGCTGACGCTGGCGGTGACGGCAGGCTTGCGGGCGACGCTGGACGTGACCTTCATCGCCCCCTGCGCGCCGCAGGCGCGGCTGGTGCTGCGCCACGGCGGGCTTGCCGTCACCGGGCGGACCTCGGCCACCGGCAGGCTGACCGTCTCCCTCCCCGCGCTGGACCCGGCAGGCCGGGTCTCGGTCCGGCTGCGCGGCGGCCGGCAGGCCGACGCGGCGGCGCCCGTGGCGCTGGACGGCATCCGCCGCGCCGCGGTGCAGTGGCATGGGGCCGACCGTTTCGCGCTGAACGCCTTCGAGAACGGTGCCGCCTTCGGCGCACCCGGGCACCTGACCGCCACCGGCGGCGCGGGTGCGGGGACCCTGGTCGCGCTTGGCGATGCGACCGTCGATCTGCCGATGCTGGCCGAGGTCTATACCTTCCCCGCCGACCCCGCCCTGCCGGTCGAGGTCGCGCTCGAGGCGCCGGTCACGCCCCAGACCTGCGGCCGCGACCTGGTGGGCGAAATCCTCGACAGCCGCGCGGGCCGCGTCACCGCGACCGACCTGACGCTGGCGATGCCCGCCTGCGACGCGCAGGGCGGCTTTCTGGTGTTGAACAATCTCTGGTCCGGGACGACACTCGCCGCCGCCGACTGACGCGGGGGGTGACGGGGGCGTGTGGGGCAGGGGGATTGCGGCGCTGTGCGCAGGGCTCTGGCTTGCCGCACCCGCCGTCGCGCAGGACGCGACGCTGACCTCTCGCGACGGGTCGCTGACGCTGGCGGGCAACCTTCTGGGCTATGACGGCGAGGTCTACCGGCTGGACACGCGATACGGCGTGCTGACGGTCGCCGCTGCGGGCGTGATCTGCGAAGGCCCCGCCTGCCCGGGCCTGTCGGCGCCCCTGACGGCGATGCGCTTCACCGGGGCTGAGGAACCGGCCCTCCGGTTGCTGCCCGGCCTTCTGGAGGCCTTCGCGCGGTCGCGCGGGCTGGTCTTGCGCGAGACCGGGGCCGCCACCGGCTTTGCCGCCGAAATCACCGACCCCGCGGCGGGCGAAGTGCTGGCCCGCATCAGCTTTGCCCCCGACAGCGTTGCCGGTGCCGCGGCTGCGCTGGCCGGGGGCCGCGCCGACATGGCGGTATCGCCCCTGCCCGCGGACGGCGCCCGCGTGCTGGCGCTTGAGGCGCTGCTGCCCATCGTCGCCGCCGACAACCCGGTGGCGCAGGTGCGCTCTACCGCGCTGGCCGCGGCGCTGACCGGCAAGGTCACGAACTGGCGCGACCTCGGCGGGCCCGACATGCCCATCGTGCTGCACGCGCTGCGACCCGGCGCGGCGCTGCAGGTCGCGGTCGAGGCGCGGCTGGGCGCGGCCCTGCCCGATGCGGTGATCCACGACAGCCCCGCGTCGCTTGCCGCCGCCGTGGCGCGCGACCCCTGGGCGCTGGCGCTGACCGGGGCCTCTGCCGTGGGCGGCGCCCGGGTGCTGCCCCTGACCGACAGCTGCGACTTTCCGCTGCCGGTGACGCCGATGACGGTCAAGGCCGAGGACTACCCGCTGGCCGCGCCGCTGTACCTCGCCGTGCCCGGTCGGCGCCTGCCCTTGCTTGCGCGCGAATTCCTCGAGTTCCTGGCCACCGACGCCGCGCAGGACGAGGTGCGTGCCGCGGGCTACATCGACCGCCGCCCGGCGCGCGCCCCCCTGGCCGCCGACGGGCGCCGGCTTCTGGGGGCGATCCGCAACGCGGGGGCCGAGGTGCCGCTGGAGGAGTTGCAGCGCCTCGCCGCGGCGATGGCGGGGGGCGACCGGCTGTCGATGACCTTCCGGTTCGAGGACGGGGCGACGGTGCTGGACGCCGTCTCGCGCGATGCGCTGGCGGATCTTGCGCGGCTGATCGGGGCGCGGGCCTTCGACGGCTATGCGCTGGTGCTGGCGGGGTTTTCGGACGGATCGGGGTCGGCCGCGGCGAACCTCGCGCTCAGCCGGTCGCGGGCCGAGGCGGTGCGGGGCGAACTCGCCCGGCTGGCGCCCGACCTTGCCGCCGCCGACCTGCCCGCGGTCGAGGCCTATGGCGAGGCCCTGCCGATGGCCTGCGACACCACCGCCGTGGGCCGCCGGATCAACCGGCGGGTCGAGCTGTGGCTCTACCCCCTGTCCACCTGGGACGGCCCGCGCGATCCGGCAGAGGTGGAGCCGCTGTAGCGCCCTTCACCGCGCGCAGCCCTTGCCGTGACAGGCGCCTCCCCTCCCCCTCGTGGGGAGGGGATGGGGGAGGGGGGCCCCTCCCGCCCGGCCGGGCGCCCCCCCACCCTCTCCCTCCCCCACGAGGGGGGAGGGAAGCGCCAGAGGTGGAAAGGTCCGGTCCCGCCCTCAGGCCACGTCCACCCAGACCCCGCCCGCCAGGTGGCTGTCGACGCAGGCGTCGGTGAAGGCCACGCCGTGCAGCCCGTCGCGCCCGTCGGGCACCAGGATGGCGCCTTCGGGCAGCGCGGTGCCGCTGCGGCGGGCGGCGACGGCGATGCCGCATTCGGCATAGAGGTTGGCCCAGGCGTCGGTCAGCGTCTCGCCATGGCCGCGGGGCAGGTGGGTCAGGCGCGCGGCCTCGGGCAGGATGCCCGCGCCCTGGCCGCGATGGTAGATCCGGTCGGGCCCGCCCAGACGTGCGACGCGCAGCTGTTCGGGGAACTCCTGATCCCAGGCGATGCCGCCCGTCTCGCCCCAGACCCGCAGGCGCAGGCCGCAATGCTGGCCCGGCGCGGCCTGCGTGACGTGCAGGATGCCCGGCACGTCGTCCGCAAGGCGCAGGTTGACGAAGGCCGTGTCCTCCAGCGTCTTGGCCGCGCCGCAGACGTGGAAATCGGCGCGCAGGCGGGTGATGTCCAGGCCCGTGACTTGCGTCAGCAGGTGGCAGGCGTGGGTGCCGATGTCGGCCACCGCCGCCGACCTTCCGGCCTTCGCGGGGTCCTGCCGCCAGACCTGGCCGCGCACCGCGGGGTCCACCGGGCCGGTGCCCCATTCCTGCAGGTATTCCACCGTCACCTGCCGGATGCGCCCGATCTCGCCCTGCCGCACCAGCCCGCGGGCCTGACGCACCATGGCGTGATGCGCGTAGGGGTAGGTCACCAGCAACAGTCGCCCGGTTTCGGCCGACAACGCCACGAGGTCTTCGGCCTCGGTGCGCGTGGTGGTCATGGGCTTGTCACAGATCACGTCGATGCCTGCGCGCAGGAAGCCTGCCGCGATGGCGGCATGGGTGTGGTTGGGGGTGCAGACGACCACCGCCTCGATCCCGCCCTCGCGCGCGGCCTCGGCCGCGGCCATCGCGCGCCAGTCGGCATAGCTGCGGTCGGGCGCGATCATCCAGTCGGCGGCGGAGGCCGCGGCATTGGCGGGGTCGGAGGACAGCGCGCCTGCCACGATGTCCCAGTGGTTGGACAGCCGAACGCCCGCGGCATGCCACTGTCCCACCAGCCCGCCACGCCCGCCGCCGACAAAGCCCAGGCGCAGCCGCCGCCCCAGCGGCGGCTGCCGCAGTCCCGCCAGTGCAAACGCCATCCCTGACCCCCCAAGCCCCGCGCAGATCGCGCTGGATTCCCTGATGCCGGGCAGTATAGAACGGTTGCAACCGGTTGCAACAAGATCGGCGGCGCAGGGGGCGGGGATGACCAACGGCGATTTGTGGATCGGTCAGGGCCCGCTGCTGGTGCTGGGACGCGCGGGGATGGACCTTTACGCCGACCCGCCGGGCACCCAGGCGGCGGCGGCGGGGGCCTTCATGGCGGCGCTGGGCGGATCGGCGGGGAACATCGCGGCGGGGCTGGCGCGGCTGGGGCGGGCGGTGGGCCTGGTGTCGGCGGTGTCGGACGATGCGGTCGGGCGCTTCGTGCTGGGGCAGCTGCGCCACTACGGCATCGGTGCGGACCATGTCGCCGTCGCGGGCGGGGCCGCGCGCACCTCGCTGGCGGTGACCGAAACGCGGGAGCAGGCGCAGACGGTGATCTACCGCAACGAGGCCGCCGACTTCGCGCTGACCGAGGCGCAGGTCGCCCGCATCGCCATGGCCGCGCAGGGCGCGCTGGTCGTCACCGGCACGGCGCTGGCGCGTCAGCCGTCCCGCGCGGCAACCTTGGCGGCGATGGCGATGGCCCGTGCGGCGGGGCGGCCGGTGGTGCTGGACATCGACTACCGCGCCTATTCCTGGGCCTCGGGCGACGAGGTGCGGGACATCTGCATGGCGGCGGCGGGGCTGAGCGACATGGTGGTGGGCAACGATCTGGAGTTCGACATGCTGGCCGGCGGCCCGCAGGGCCGCGGCACGGCGGCCGCGCTGGCGGCGGGGGGGCACATCGCGGTCTACAAGATGGGCGCCGAGGGGTCGGAGACCTTCACCCCCGCGGGGTCGTTCCGCACGGGCATCTTCCGCGTCACGGCACGCAAGCCGATGGGGGCGGGGGATGCCTTCATGGCGGGGCTTCTGGACGGGCTGGCCGGCGGCGATACGCTTCCGGCGGCGGTGCGGCGCGGGTCGGCGGCGGCGGCGATCGTGGTGGCCGGCATCGGCTGCGCCCCCGCCATGCCCGACCGCGCGACGCTCGAGGCGTTCCTGGCCGCCCGCGCCTGAAGGCGTCAGCGCGGGCCGAGGTCGCGCAGGATGGCGCGCGCGGCCTCTGCCATCGGCGCGACCACCTCGGACAGGATGGCGATCCGGTCGTAACGGTCGGGGTGGCGGGCGAGGGCCTCGCGCAGGGCCTGCCCGAAGACCTGGCGCAGTTCGGTGCCGATGTTCATCTTGGCAATCCGGCTGCCGCGTGCCAGCCGCCGCCGCATCGCGGGCGGCACGCCCGAGGCGCCGTGCAGCACGAGCGGCACGGCGGTCACGGCCTCGATGGCGGCAAGGGCGGCAAGGTCGATCCCGTCCGAGGGCGTTTCCTGCAGGTGCAGGTTGCCGACCGACACCGCCAGCGCATCCAGCCCCGTCTCCGCCGCGAAGCGCCGCGCCTCCGCGGGGTCGGTGCGCGCCGACCCCTCGCCGCCCGCATAGCCGACGAAGCCCAGTTCACCCTCGACCGACACGCCCGCCGCATGGGCCAGGCGCACGACCGCCGCGGTCAGGCGGATGTTGTCCTCGAGCGGCAGGCGCGAGCCGTCGATCATCACCGAGGTGAAGCCCGCCGCGATGGCGGCCTGACACTCCTGCACCGTGGTCGCATGGTCGAGGTGCACCACCACCGGCACCGCGGCCTGTTCCGCCAGATGGCGCAGCATCGCGCCCAGCACGGGGATCGGCGTGTGGCGGCGGCAGGCGGGGCCCGCCTGCAGGATCACCGGCAGCCGCTCGGCCTCGCCGGCCTGCACGAAGGCCAGCGCGTCCTCCCATCCCAGCACGACGAAGCCCGGCACGGTGCCGCCCCGGTCCAGGGTCGGGCGCAGCACCTCTGCCAGCGTGGCGATCATCGGAACCTGGCCACCATGTCCTTGATGCCGGGGATCGTGTCGACCTGATCGGCGTGGGCGGGTTGGAAGTACTGCACCAGCGGGCGCTGCGACGCGCCGCCGAGGATGGTGAAGTAGTACATCTCGTATCCCGGCAGCACGCAGCAGGGATGATAGCCCCGGTCGATCACGAAGGTCGAGCCGTCGACGACGTGGAACGCCTCGCCCGGGCCGGTTTCGTCGCGTTGCAGCATCTGCATCCCCGACCCGCGATTGGGGCGGAAGCGGAAGTTGTAGCATTCGTCATGCCGCGTCTCGACCGGCAGGCGGTCGGTGTCGTGCTTGTGCGAGGGGAAGCCCGACCAGCCGCCCGCGCCGACGGTGTAAAGCTCGGACACCAGCAGGCGACCCACGCGGCCGGCCTGCTTCTGCCCCAGGATGTGCTTGATCTTGCGGTGCGTCTTGGTGTCGTCGGACCCGTATTGCACCACGTCGATCTCGGCGGCGCTGACGGTGAAGGGCTGGAAGACCTGATCGCAGCGGGCGCCGGCGACGAAGACCTCGGCGCGATCGGACAGGCATTCGACCTCGACCGCCGCGCCGCCGGGCACATAGGCGCCTTCGGGCTCGCCGTCCCAGACATCGGCGCCGCGGTTGCCCACGGCGCCGAGGTCGCGGTCGCCCACGGTCACGCGCACCGACCCCGTGGCAGGCACGATGCAGGTTTCATACCCCGGCACGCGGCCCAGGTGACGCTCGCCGCGCCGCAGCCGAAGGATGTTGAAATAGACGAAGGGCACGCGGGGGTCGTCCACGTCGACGATGGCCCGGTTGTGGTTGTCGTGCGGTGGAATGTGCATCCCGCCCCCCTGCCCGAAATCCGATTGACGCCCTTGCGGGGCAAGGCTATCAGGTCGATGCAACCGGTTGCAACAACGCTCTGCACCCCCTTCGAAGGAAAAGCCGCACGATGGCCATACGGATCGGGAATGCACCCTGCTCCTGGGGCGTGGAGTTTGCCGACGACCCCCGCAACCCCGGCTGGCGCACGGTGCTGCAGGAATGCGCCGCGGCGGGTTACAGAGGGATCGAGCTTGGTCCCGTGGGCTACATGCCCGAGGACCCCGCCGTCCTGTCCGAAGCCTTGGCCGAAACGGGCCTGACGCTGATCGGCGGCGTGGTGTTCCGCCCGTTCCACGACCCTGCGAAATGGGACGAGGTGCAGGACGCCGCGCACCGTACCTGCGCCGTGCTGCGGGCGCATGGCGCGCGGCATCTGGTGATCATCGATTCGATCTCTCCGCGCCGTGCCGCCACCGCGGGCCGGGGCGCCGAGGCCGAACAGATGGACGCCGCCGAATGGCGGGGCTTCGCAGGCCGGATCGAGACGGTCGCGCGGCTGGCGGCCGAGGACTATGGCCTGACCCCCAGCCTGCACCCCCATGCCGCGGGCTTTCTCGACTTCGAGCCCGAGGTGGAGCGCATCCTGGCCGAGATCGACCCCGCCGTGATGGGCCTGTGCCTGGATACCGGGCACAGTACCTATGCGGGCTTCGATCCCGTGGCGATGATGCGGCGGCACGCCGCGCGGCTGACCTATGTGCATTTCAAGTCCACCGACGCCGCCGTGAAGGCCCGCGCCATCGCGGCACGGACGGGGTTCTACGAGGCCTGCGCGCAGGGCATCTTCTGCCACCTGGACAAGGGCGAGGTCGATTTCCCCGCTGTCCGCGCGCTTCTGGACGAGATCGGTTATCAGGGCTGGTGCACGGTCGAACAGGACTGCGACCCGGCAGGCCCGACCCGGCCCGCGGACGACGCCCGCGTCAACCGCGCCTACCTGGCCCACATCGGTTTTGCCTGAGGGAGCCTGCCATGCCGCCACTGAACTGGGGACTGATCGGCGGGGGCGAGGGCAGCCAGATCGGCCCCGCGCACCGCATCGCCGCGCGCATCGACGGGCATTTCACCCTGGTCGCGGGCGCGCTGGACGCCGACCCCGCCGCAGGGCGGCGGTTCGGGGAAACCCTCGGGATCGCGCCCGACCGCGCCTATGGCGACTGGCGGCAGATGCTGGCGGGCGAGACGGCACGCGAGGACCGGGTGGACCTGGTCACCGTCGCCACGCCGAACGCCACGCATTTCGAGATCGCGCAGGGCTTCCTGGCCGCCGGGATCCACGTCCTGTGCGAAAAGCCGATGACCGTGACGGTCGAGGAAGGCGAGGCGCTGGTGCGCCTGTCGCGGCAGACCGGCGCGGTCTGCGCGGTGAACTACGGCTACAGCGGCTATGCGCTGGTGCGCCACATGCGGGCGATGGTCGCGCGCGGCGACCTTGGCCGGGTGCGGCTGGTGGTGGCCGAATTTGCCCATGGCCACCATGCCGATGCGGCGGACGCCGACAACCCGCGGGTGCGCTGGCGCTATGACCCGGCGCAGGCGGGCGTGTCGGCGGTGTTCGCCGATTGCGGCATCCACGCGCTGCACATGGCGGCCTTCGTCGCGGGGCAGGAGCCGGAGCGGCTGTCGGCCGACTTTGCCGCCTGCCTGGCCGGCCGCCAGCTGGAAGACGACGCGATGGTCAACCTGCGCCTGTCGGGCGGGGCGGTCTGCCGGCTGTGGTCCTCGGCCGTGGCGCTGGGGCGGCAGCACGGGCTGGCCTTGCAGGTCTTCGGCGAAAGGGGCGGGATGCGCTGGTCGCAGGAACAGCCGAACCAGCTTTACTGGACCCAGCTTGGCGGCCGCACCGAGATCATCGAACGCGGCGCCCGCGGCCTGTCGCCCGAGGCGGACGCCGCCTCGCGCGTCACCGTGGGCCACGCCGAGGGGATGCCGATCGCCTTCGCCAACCTCTATGTCGATCTCGCGACCCTGATCCGCGGGCGGCGCGCCGGGCAGGCGCCGGTCACGCCCCTGCCGATGGCCGAGGACGGCCTGCGGTCGGTCGCCGCGATCCATGCCGCCGCCTTGTCCGCACGGCAGGGCGGTGCCTGGGTCGACGCCCGCCCGCCGATGTTCAGGGAGCCCTGAGCGTCCCGCGCATCACCACCTCGCAGGGCAGGATGCGCGCTTCGGATGCCGTCGCCGGGTTCGCGATCAGGGCCACGATCATGTCGACGGAGGCCGCGATGATCTGCGGCACCGGCTGGCGGATGGTGGTCAGCCCGATCCGTCCCCAGCGCGCCATGTCCATGTCGTTCATGCCGATGATCCCCACATCATGCGGCACCTTGTGGCCCGCGGCCTCCAGCGCATCGATCGCGCCCAGGGACAGAAGGTCGTCGCCGCAAAACCAGGCCTCGGCCTGATCGCCCTCGGCGATCAGCCGCGCCATCGCCGCGCGCCCCGCGTCATGGCTGTAGGCGCTGGCAAAGGTGCAGGGGGCATCGAGGCCCGCCACCGAGGCAAAGCCGCGCCAGCGGTCCTGTGCCGAGGTGGCACCCGCAGGGCCGCCCAGATAGCCGATGCGCCCGTAGCCCGCCACCCGCAAGGTCTGCGCCGCCAGCGCCCCGCAGGCCACGTTGTCCACGCCGACCACATGGGCCGTGCCGCCCTCGGACCGGCCGAAACTGTGAACGACCGGCAGGCCCGCATCGCGGAAGGCGGCGGCAAAGCTGGCGGGCAGGGTCGAGGAGGCGACGATCACCCCATCCACCGAATACTGGCGCAACAGCGCGACCGAGGCCGCGGGGTCCGTCTCGCCCGACAGGTTCACGAGCAGCGGGCAGAAACCGCGGTCCTGCAACAGGCGGGTGAAGTGGTCGAAGATCACGAGGAAGACGGGGTTGGTGAAGTTGTCGGCGACCAGCCCGATCAGCTTGGTGCGACCTGTGGTCAGGCTGCTGGCCAGAAGGCTGGGGCGGTAGTCCAGCGCCTTGGCCGCGGCCATCACGCGGGCCCTTGTCCCGGGCGCGACGGATGCGCCGTCGGTGAAGGCGCGCGACACCGCCGAACGCGACACGCCCGCGCGCGCCGCCACGTCCCTCAGCGTGACCCGGCCTTTCCCCGCCGATCCCATCCTGCCGCCCCGGTCCTGCCCCGGGCCGAGTAAGCCCTTGAAACCGGCGCCAGCGCAACCGGTGCGCGTCCGTTCGGGGGGGTCACACGACATCCCAGTCGTCGTCGTCCCTGACGGCGCCGATGGCCAGCCAGTCGGCGCGCACGCGGGCCACGCGGGTGTCGCTCCAGGTCTTGAAGACGATGTGGAAACCCTTGGCGGTGACCTTTTCGGCCGAAAGTTCGGCCCGTAC
>CAZCPY010000024.1:20599-29258 GCA_964499865.1 uncultured Rhodobacterales bacterium
AATCCCACAGGCTGAGGCCCACCTGCACCACCGGCGCCTCGGCGAGGGTTCCTTGAAGGACACCATGAACCGGCTTTCCCGCGGGCCGTTGCCCGTCCACATCGGGCCGCCGTCGGCAAAGTCGGAAAACAGCACGCGGCTGCCCTGCTGGATGCCGATCTTCGAGGCGTTCAGGCGTTTCATGCGACCGTAACGAAAGGGAACGCAGGCAGGTTGCAGGAAATGCGGACAAATCCAAGGAATTCATGCAGCGGAAACTGGTGCGGGCCCGCGCCGGGGCCCGCCGCGGTCAGTGCGCGCCGGACAGCGCGGCCTTGAGCGCCAGCATGTCGTTGACAAGCTTTTCGCCCGCGTCGCGATCCTCGGCCGTGCCCGCGGCCTCGCGCGCCTCGGCCACGAATCCGTCGATCAGGCCCGCGGCCTGGTCCACCGGCACCGCGCGCTCCGCCAGGACCGACACCGACGCCGCGGTGATCTCGGCAAAGCCGCCGGTCACCACGAAGGCCTTCGTCCCCTCGGCCGCAACCACGCGCAGCACGCCGGGGCGCAGGGTGGTGATCGTGGGGGCGTGCCCCTCCATCGCCGTCAGGTCGCCGTCGGCGCCCGGAATCTGCACCTCGGTGGCCCTGGCGGATGCCAGACGCCGCTCGGGGCTGACCAGATCGAACTGGACCGCCATCATCGCCCCCTTACGCCGCTGCCGCGGCGAGTTTCGCGGCCTTGGCCTTGGCTTCCTCGATGTCGCCGACCATGTAGAAGGCGGCCTCGGGCAGGTGGTCGTATTCGCCGGCCACCACCGCCTTGAACGAGGCGATGGTCTTTTCCAGCGGCACCTGCACGCCGGGCGAGCCCGTGAACACCTGCGCCACGTCGAAGGGCTGCGACAGGAAGCGCTGGATCTTGCGCGCCCGCGCCACGGTCAGCTTGTCCTCTTCGCTCAGTTCGTCCATCCCCAGGATGGCGATGATGTCCTGCAGCGACTTGTAGCGCTGCAGGATCCCCTGCACGTCGCGCGCCACCTTGTAATGCTCCTCGCCCAGGACCTGCGGGTCCATCAGGCGCGAGGTCGAGTCGAGCGGGTCCACCGCCGGGTAGATGCCCAGTTCCGAGATCGCGCGCGACAGCGTGGTGGTGGCGTCGAGGTGTGCAAAGGACGTGGCGGGCGCGGGGTCGGTCAGGTCGTCGGCAGGCACGTAGATCGCCTGCACCGAGGTGATCGAGCCCGCCTTGGTCGAGGTGATGCGCTCCTGCAGCTGGCCCATGTCGGTGGCCAGCGTCGGCTGGTAGCCCACGGCCGAGGGGATGCGGCCCAGAAGTGCCGACACCTCGGACCCCGCCTGGGTGAAGCGGAAGATGTTGTCCACGAAGAACAGCACGTCCGTGCCGGACTGGTCGCGGAACTGTTCGGCCAGCGTCAGGCCGGTCAGCGCCACGCGGGCGCGGGCGCCCGGCGGCTCGTTCATCTGGCCGTAGACCAGCGCCACCTTGGACTTTTCCAGGTCGTCGATGTTGATGACGCCCGATTCGATGAACTCGTGGTACAGGTCGTTGCCTTCACGCGTCCGCTCGCCGACGCCCGCGAAGACCGAATAGCCCGAGTGCACCTTGGCGATGTTGTTGATCAGTTCCTGGATCAGCACCGTCTTGCCCACCCCGGCGCCGCCGAACAGGCCGATCTTGCCGCCCTTGGAATAGGGCGCCAGCAGGTCGATGACCTTGATGCCGGTCACCAGGATCTGGGCTTCGGTCGATTGCGAGGCGAAGTCCGGGGCGGGCTGGTGGATGGCGCGCAGCGGCGCGCCGGTGATGTCGCCCTTCATGTCGATCGCGTCGCCCACCACGTTGATGATGCGGCCCAGCGTCTTGTCGCCCACCGGCACCGAAATCGGGCCGCCCATGTCGGCCACCGGCGCGCCGCGCACGAGGCCTTCGGTGGCGTCCATGGCGATGGTGCGCACCGTGCTTTCGCCCAGGTGCTGCGCCACCTCGAGAACCAGCCGCCTGCCCTGGTTCTGGGTCTCCAGCGCGTTGAGGATCGGCGGCAGTTCACCGTCGAACTGCACGTCCACCACGGCGCCGATGACCTGCGTGACCTTGCCTGTTGCCTTAGCCATCTGCTTCACTCCGTTGCTCGGGGTCGGGGCCCCGGTCGTTCGATTACGCCTCGATCAGGTCGAGGCGGCGTTCAATGCGGGACAACCGCTCGTCAAAGCGGTCCATCCGATGGTTCAACTGCGCAACCTGCACTGACAGCAGAGCAGTTTCCTGACGTACAAGGGCGAGGCCGGTTTCGACGGACGACAGCCGCCCCTTCACGTCCTCCATATCGTCGGACAGCCGGGACAACTGCCCATTCATCCGCTTCAGGAGTTCGTAAGTCAGGGATGCCACGTCCTCGGCCAAAGTCAGAGCGCCTCCGCCCCGGAAATGATCTCGATCAGTTCCTTGGTGATCGCGGCCTGCCGCGACCGGTTGTACTGGATCGTCAGGCGGTTGATCATCTGGCCCGCGTTGCGGGTCGCGTTGTCCATCGCCGACATCCGCGCGCCCTGTTCGGAGGCGCCGTTTTCCAGCAGCGCGGTGAAGACCTGCGTCGTCACGCCCCGCGGCAGAAGGTCGGCGAGGATCGCCTCCTCGCCCGGCTCGTAGTCGTAAAGGGCTGCCACCGAAGACGTCTCGTAGGCCGCCGGGATCACCTGCTGCGCCGTCGGGATCTGGCTGATGACCGACCGGAAGCGGTTGAAGAACAGGGTGGCCACGTCGAATTCGCCGGCGGCAAAGCGGGCGAGGATCTCCTTGCCGATCTTCGCGGCCTCGGCGTAGCCCACGCGCTTGACATCGCTCAGGTCGACATGGCCCACGAAGTTCGCCGACCAGTCGCGTTTCAGCTGCTCGCGGCCCTTCTTGCCGACGGTCAGGATCCTGACCGTCTTGCCCGCCGCCGTCAGTTCCGCCGCCCGCGCCTTGGCCAGGCGCGAGATGGTGGAGTTGAAGCCGCCGCAGAGCCCGCGCTCAGAGGTCATCACCACCAAGAGGTGGACCTGGTCCTTGCCGGTGCCCGCCAGCAGCCGCGGCGCGCTGTCCGACCCCCCGACCGACGCCGCAAGCCCGCCGATCACGGCGGTCATGCGTTCGGCATAGGGGCGCGCGGCCTCGGCCGCCTCCTGTGCGCGGCGCAGCTTGGCGGCGGCGACCATCTGCATCGCCTTGGTGATCTTCCGCGTGTTCTTGACGGAAGTGATCCGGTTCTTGAGTGCCTTGAGGCTGGGCATGACCCCTGTTCCCCGGCTTACGCGAAGTCTTTGGCGAAGGCCTCGATGGCCGCGCGGATGGCCTTTTCGAGGTCGCCCGCGACCTTGCGGTCATTGGTGGTGATGTCCGCCAGCAGGTCCCTGCAATTGCCGCGCAGGTGCTTGAGCAGCCCGGTCTCGAACCGGCCCACGTCGCGCACCGCCACCTTGTCGAGATAGCCCAAGGTGCCCGCGCAGATCACCACGACCTGTTCGGCGTTGGTCAGCGGCGCGTATTGCGGCTGTTTCATCAGTTCCGTCAGGCGCGCGCCGCGGTTCAGTAGCTGCTGGGTCGCGGCGTCGAGGTCGGACCCGAACTGCGCGAAGGCCGCCATCTCGCGATACTGCGCCAGTTCCAGCTTGATCTTGCCCGCGACCGACTTCATCGCCGAGGTCTGCGCGGCAGAGCCCACGCGCGACACCGACAGACCCGTGTTCACCGCCGGGCGGATGCCCTGGTAGAACAGTTCGCTTTCCAGGAAGATCTGCCCGTCGGTGATCGAGATCACGTTCGTCGGGATATAGGCCGAGATGTCGCCGGCCTGCGTCTCGATGATCGGCAGCGCGGTCAGCGAACCGGACCCGTAGTCCTTGCTCATCTTGGCCGACCGTTCCAGCAGGCGGGAATGCAGGTAGAACACGTCGCCCGGATAGGCCTCGCGCCCCGGCGGGCGGCGCAGCAGGAGCGACATCTGCCGGTAGGCCACGGCCTGCTTGGACAGGTCGTCGTAGATGATCAGCGCATGGCGGCCGTTGTCGCGGAAGAATTCGGCGATGGCGGTGGCCGAATAGGGCGCCAGGAACTGCATCGGCGCGGGGTCCGACGCGGTGGCGGCGACGACGATGGTATAGGCCATCGCGCCGGTTTCCTCGAGCTTCTTGACCAGCTGGGCGACGGTCGACCGCTTCTGCCCGATGGCGACATAGACGCAGTACAGCTTCTTGCTCTCGTCCGAACCGGCGGCGTCGTTGTAGACCTTCTGGTTCAGGATCGTGTCCAGCGCCACGGCGGTCTTGCCGGTCTGGCGGTCGCCGATGATCAGCTCGCGCTGGCCGCGGCCGATCGGGATCATCGCGTCGATGGCCTTCAGGCCGGTCGCCATGGGCTCGTGCACCGACTTGCGCGGGATGATCCCCGGCGCCTTCACGTCGGCCACCCGCCGCTCCGCCGCCACGATCGGGCCCTTGCCGTCGATCGGGTTGCCCAGCGCGTCGACCACGCGGCCCAGCAGCGCGTCGCCCGCGGGCACGTCCACGATGGACTTGGTGCGCTTGACGATGTCGCCTTCCTTGATCGACCGGTCGTCGCCGAAGATCACGATGCCGACGTTGTCGACCTCGAGGTTCAGCGCCATGCCGCGGATGCCGCCGGGGAATTCCACCATCTCGCCGGCCTGGACGTTGTCGAGGCCGTGCACGCGGGCGATCCCGTCACCCACCGACAGCACCCGGCCGACCTCGGACACGTCGGCGTCCTTGCCGAAGTTCCTGATCTGGTCCTTGAGGATCGCCGAGATCTCGGCAGCCTGGATTCCCATGTTATCCGACCTCTTTCATGGCGTTCTGAAGCTGGGCGAGCCGTGCCTTGACGGAGGTGTCGATCATCTTCGACCCCACCCGCACCACGAGCCCCCCGATAAGGCTTTCGTCGACGGTGACGTTCAGCATGACGTTCTTGCCGACCGATGCCGCAAGCGCGGCGGCCAGCGCCCTGGCCTGCGCCTCCGACAGGGCGACGGGCGTCGCGACCTCGGCCGTCACCTCGCCGCGTTCGGCGGCGATCAGCGCCTGCACCTGCACCACCAGTTGCGGCAGCACGAAGAGGCGGCGCTTGGCGGCCATCAGCGCCAGCGTGTTGGCGGTCAGCGCGTGCAGGCCCATCTTCGCGGCCACCGCCGCGGTGGCGGCGGCCTGGTCCTCGCGGCTGTAGACGGGCGAGGCGATCAGGTCGCGCAGGTCGGCGCTGGCGGCCAGCGCCTGGCCCAGCGCCCCGGCATCGGCGTCCAGCGCGGCCAGGGCCCCGGCCTCGCGCGCCAGGTCGAACAGCGCCGCGGCATAGCGCTGGGCGATCCCGGTCGAGATCGAGACAGGTTCGGACAAGCTACCCCCCGATGCTGGGCCTGGTCCCCGGACTTCCGGACACAAGGCCATTCCATGGCGTTCCGGCAGATTCCCGGCGCCGCGAATTCGGCCCGCGTGTAGCAGAGCGGTTTCAGCCCCGCAACCGCATAGGACGCCGCAGAAGGCGGTTTCGCCGCAATGCAGCCACGAGGCGGCCAAAGCGGTTTGACGGAGGGCATCCGGCCGGCGCCCGGTCCGGATTGTTGACCGCAGCGCAACAGTTCGCCGCAGCGCGGGCGGCCGGCGTTAGGTTCCCGGTGCCCGGCCCGCGGGCACCGGCGCAGGCGCGGGCGACAGGATCGGCAGCGCGCGGCGCACCCGCGCGGGCGTGCCGCCGCGGGTGGGGGCCCAGACCTGCTTGGTCGCCTCGGTCATCACCACGCCGCCCCGCACCCAGCGGCCGAACCGGCGGCCGACCGCTTCCCAGGTGTCGGCCGTGCGCAGCCAGAACCGGCTGGCCGAAGGCGGGGCATAGAGCGCCGACAGCGTGCGTTCGGGCGTGAAGCCGTGGCTTTTCAGCTGCGCCTCGAGCTGCGCCGCCGAATAGGGCCGGCCGAAGCCGAAGGGCGTGCCGTCCCGCCGCGCCCAGAGGCCCGACCGTGCGGGCACGATGAACAGCACCCGCCCCCCCGGCGCCAGCACGCGCGCGGCCTCTTCCAGCACCGCGCGCGGGCGTTCCGACGTCTCCAGCCCGTGCAGCAGCACCAACCGCTCCACCGACCCCGTGGCCAGCGGCCAGGCGCCTTCGTCGCACAGGGCCGAGACGTTCTCGATCCCCGCGGGCCAGGGCATCACCCCCTGCGGCGCGGGCATCAGCGCCACCACCCGGCGCGCGGTGTCGAGGAAGGGGCGCAACAGCGGCACGGCAAAGCCGAAGCCCACGACCGTCTGCCCCTCGGCCGAAGGCCAGAGCGCCGTCACCTGATCGCGGATCGCGCGCTGCGCCACCCGGCCAAGCTGGGTGCGGTAGTAGAACGACTTCAGATCCAGCACGTCGAGATGCATTGCCTGCGGCGGGTTTCCCGGGGACACTCGGCATCATAGAGGCGCAAGGGGGAAACGCCATGCCGCTCGACGTCGCCATCGTGCCCTGCCTGGCCGACAACTACGCCTACATCCTGCGCTGCCCGCAGACCGGGCTGACCGTCTGCGTCGACGTGCCCGATGCCGCCCCGATCGTGGCGGCGCTGGATGCGATGGGGGGCGATCTGCATTACGTGTTCCTGACCCACCACCACGCCGACCACATCCAGGGCACCGCCGACCTGGTCGCCGCGACCGGCGCGCAGACCGTGGGCGCCGCGGCGGATGCGCATCGCCTGCCGCCCTTGCAGGTGACGGTCGAGCGCGGCGACCTGTTCTGGGTCGGCAGCGCCAAGGGCGTGGTGCGCGATGCCACCGGCCACACCCGCGGCCATGTCGCGCTGCACTTCCCCGGCGAACGGCTTCTGTTCTGCGCCGACAGCCTGATGGCCGCGGGCTGCGGGCGCCTGTTCGAAGGCACGCCGTCCGAGATGTGGGAAACGCTGACCGCCTTCGGCGCCTACCCGCCCGAGACGCTGGTCTATTCCGGGCACGACTACCTCGCAGGCAACCTCGCCTTCGCCGCCCGTGTCGATCCGCAGAACCCCGCGATCCCGGAACGGCTGGCGCGGGTTCGGGCGATGCATGCCGCGGGCGCGCCGCGGATGCCCTGGACGATGGAGGACGAACGCGCGACCAACCCCTTCCTGCGCGCCGACCACCCCGACCTGCGCACCGCCACGGGCCTGCCCAGGGTGCCCGCGGTCGAGGTCTTTGCCGCGCTCCGGGCGATGAAGGACCGGTTCTGATCCGCCCGACCGGGGCACAACGATCACAATTTCGGCGCCTGACAGGGGCTTGCCTACAATCCGTGCCGAAAGGACTTGAAGCGGGCGGAAATCCACCGAAGTTTAACGTCCATGAGGCCAGGGTGCGACCGGGGCCATGTTGCCCCCCTCCCGCCCGCAGGACAGGAGCACGAACGTGCCTTCATTCTCGCAGACCCTCGAGCAAGCCATCCACGGCGCGCTGGCGCTTGCCAACGCCCGGCGGCACGAACTCGCCACGCTGGAGCACCTGCTTCTGGCGCTGATCGACGAACCCGACGCCGCCCGCGTGATGAAGGCGTGCAGCGTCAACCTCGACGACCTGCGCAAGACGCTGAACGACTTCATCGACGACGACCTGTCCACGCTGGTCACGGACGTGGAGGGGTCGGAGGCGGTGCCGACCGCCGCCTTCCAGCGCGTCATCCAGCGCGCGGCGATCCATGTCCAGTCGTCGGGCCGGACCGAGGTGACAGGCGCCAACGTGCTGGTCGCGATCTTTGCCGAGCGTGAATCGAACGCCGCCTATTTCCTGCAGGAACAGGACATGACGCGCTACGACGCGGTGAACTTCATCGCGCACGGCGTGGCCAAGGACCCGTCCTACGGCGAGACGCGGCCCGTGCAGGGCGCCGACGAGCCGCAGGAAACCCCCAAGGCCGAGGCCGGCGAGGCCAAGGAGTCGGCGCTGTCGAAGTATTGCGTCGACCTCAACGTCAAGGCGCGCAAGGGCGACGTCGACCCGCTGATCGGCCGCGACCTCGAGGTCGAGCGCGCGATCCAGGTCCTGTGCCGCCGCCGCAAGAACAACCCGCTGCTGGTGGGCGACCCCGGCGTCGGCAAGACCGCGATTGCGGAGGGCCTGGCCTGGAAGATCGTGCGCGGCGACGTGCCCGAGGTTCTGGGCGGCGCCACCATCTTCTCGCTCGACATGGGCGCGCTCTTGGCGGGCACCCGCTATCGCGGCGACTTCGAGGAACGGCTGAAGGCCGTGGTCAAGGAGATGGAGGATCACCCCGACGCGATCCTGTTCATCGACGAGATCCACACCGTGATCGGTGCGGGCGCCACCTCGGGCGGGGCGATGGATGCCAGCAACCTGCTGAAGCCCGCGCTGCAGGGCGGCAAGCTGCGCTGCATGGGATCGACCACCTACAAGGAATTCCGCCAGCATTTCGAGAAGGACCGCGCGCTGTCGCGCCGGTTCCAGAAGATCGACGTGAACGAACCCTCGGTCGAGGATTCGGTGAAGATCCTCACCGGGCTCAAGCCCTATTTCGAGGAACACCACGACCTGCGCTACACGGCGGACGCGATCCGCGCCGCAGTGGAGCTTTCGGCGCGCTACATCCACGACCGCAAGCTGCCCGACAAGGCCATCGACGTGATCGACGAGGC
>CAZCPY010000025.1:0-29151 GCA_964499865.1 uncultured Rhodobacterales bacterium
GCGCAGGCCGCGGCCGAGGCGGCGCGGCCCGCCGCGCCCGCGCCCCGGGCGGATGCGGAGTTCCTCGCGCTGATGGACCGGCTGCGCGGCACGCTGGCGACGCGGCCCGACGATGTGGAGGGCCACCGCCTGCTGGCCGAGAACGAGGCGCGCCTCGGAAACCTTCCCGCCGCGCGGGCGGCGCAGGAGCGGGTGGTGGCGATCCTGGGCGAGGCGGTCACGGCGGCGGATCTCGCCACGCTCGCCCGCCTGATGATCGGCGCCGCGGGCGGTACGGTGACGCCGGAGGCCGAAGCGGTGCTGGCGCGCGCGCTGACCGCAGACGACGGCCAGCCCGACGCGCTGTTCCTGGCGGGCATCGCGCAGATGCAGATCGGGCGGCCCGACCTGGGCTTCCGCCTCTGGCGCCGGTATCTGGAGGTCGCGCCCGTGGACGACCCCTGGCGGCCCGAGGTGCTGTCCCAGATGGAGGTGCTGGCGGCCGCGGCGGGCGAGGACTGGCAGGCGCCGCAGGTGCCCCGCGGCGGGCCGACCGAGGCGGATGTCGCCGCCGCCGCCGACATGACCGAGGACGAGCGCCGCGCGATGGCCGCGGGCATGGTGGAACGCCTGGCCGGACGGCTGGCGACCGAAGGCGGCACGGCGGCGGACTGGGCGCGGCTCGTCGGTGCGCTGGCGGTGCTGGGCCAGACCGATCGCGCCCGGGCGGTGCTGGAAGAGGCGCGCACCACCTTTGCCGGACGTGCGGGCGACATGGCGCTTCTGGAAGAGGCCGCGCGGGTGGCGGGCCTCGCCGAATGACGCCCGCCGACTTTGCCGCCGCCCTGCCCGCGCAGGGTGCGCTGATCGGCCTCGACCTTGGCACCAGGACCATCGGGGTGGCGCTGTCCGACCTGCGCCGGCAGGTGGCGACGCCCGCGCAGGTGATCGCGCGCACCAAGTTCGCCGCGGATGCGGCGGCGCTTCTCGGCCTCGCCACGGCCCGCGGCGCGGTGGGGCTGGTGCTGGGCCTGCCGCTCAACATGGACGGAAGCGAAGGCCCGCGGGCGCAATCGACCCGCGCCTTTGCCCGCAACCTCGGCCCGCTCGCCCCCCTGCCGATCCTGTTCTGGGACGAAAGGCTCAGCACGGTCGCGGCAGAACGGGCGCTCCTTGCGGCGGATATGTCGCGGAAACGTCGGTCCGAGGTGATCGACGCCGTGGCCGCGGGCTATATCCTGCAGGGGGCGCTGGACCGGCTGGCGCATCTGGCCCGGGCGGGAGGCGCATGAACGACCTGAGCGACCCGCCCGAAGACCCCGACGCCGAAACCGAACTCTGGCGCCGCAACGAGATCGACAGCCCCTGCGTCAAGCTCTGCGTCATCCACCCCGAGGAACGCATCTGCGTGGGATGCTTCCGCACGATGGAAGAGATCTCCACCTGGTCGCGCCTGACCCCGCGCGAACGCCGCGCGGTCATGGCCGACCTGCCCGCCCGCGCGCCAAGGCTCGCCAGGCGCCGCGGCGGACGCACCGGACGGCTGGACCGCTAGGCAGGCACCGGACCCTGACGGAGCCTCTCCATTGCGGGCGCTTCCCTCCCCCCCCGTGGGGGAGGGAGAGGGTGGGGGGGCACCCGGCCGGTCGGTCGCGCCCCCCTCCCCCGTCCCCTCTCCACAAGGGGGAAGGAAAGGCGCCGGCGCAGCGGCGGTTCCGCGATGGACACTCGCGGCCTCAGGCCCGCCAGCGCAGGAAGTTGGCGATCAGCCGCAGGCCGGTCGCCTGGCTTTTCTCGGGGTGGAACTGGGTGCCGATCACATTGCCGCGGGCGACGACGGCGGTCACCGGGCCGCCGTAGTCGGCATGGGCCAGCAGGTCGCCGGGGTCTTCCGGCCGCATCGCGTAGGAATGCACGAAATAGGCGTGGTCGCCGCTGGCGATGCCCTCCAGCACCGGGTGGCGGCGGTCGATCACCAGGTCGTTCCAGCCCATGTGCGGAACCTTCAGCCCCGGCGCGGCGATCCGCGCGACCTCGCCCGCGATCCAGCCGAAGCCGGGCGTCTGCGTGAACTCCAGCCCGCGCGTCGCCAGCATCTGCATGCCGACGCAGATGCCGAGGAACGGCACCCCCGCCCGGACGCGGCCCGCAATCGCCTCGGCCAGCCCGTCCTGCGCCAGCAGCGCCGCCCGGCAGGCCGGAAAGGCGCCGTCGCCGGGCAGCACGATACGGTCGGCACGCGCCACCACCTCGGGGTCCCGCGTCACCGCGACCTCGCCCGCCCCGGTTTCCGCCGCCATGCGCCGGAACGCCTTGGCGGCGGAATGCAGGTTGCCGCTGTCGTAGTCGACCAGCGCCGTCAGCGTCACAGCGCGCCCTTGGTGGAGGGGATGCCGGTCGCGCGCGGGTCGGGCTCTGCCGCCTGGCGCAGGGCGCGGGCGACGGCCTTGAAGGTCGCCTCGGCGATGTGGTGGGCGTTCAGGCCGTGGATCAGGTCGAGGTGCAGGGTGATCCCGCCGTGGACCGACAGCGCCTGGAAGAACTCGCGCACCAGTTCGGTGTCGAAGCTGCCGATCCGGGCCGCCGGGAAAGGCACGTTCCACACCAGATAGGGCCGCCCCGACAGGTCCAGCGCGCAGGCGACCTGGGTGTCGTCCATCGCCAGCCGACAGTCGCCGTAGCGCCGGATGCCCGCCTTGTCGCCAAGCGCGCGCGCCAGCGCCTGGCCCAACGCGATGCCGCAATCCTCGACCGTGTGGTGGTCGTCGATGTGGCGGTCGCCCTCGGCCCGCAGCGCGATGTCGATGCGGGAATGGCGGGCAAGCTGGTCCAGCATGTGGTCGAAGAACCCCACGCCGGTGGCGATCTGCGCCACCCCCGTGCCGTCCAGCGCCACGCGCGCCGCAATGCGCGTCTCGGTCGTCTGGCGGGTGATTTCGGCCTGCCGCATGGCGCGCGCCCCCGTGATGACGGTTCGAGGCCGGGCTTACGGCGGGCGGGGCCCGAGGGCAAGTGCCTGGGGGGCAAGCGGTCAGGTCCCCAGCATCGGCCAGAGCGAGGCGAGCAGCAGCCCCGCCATCCCCAGGTTGAAGCCGCGCAGCCGCCCCGGCACCGCCAGCCAGCCCCGCAGGCCCTGCCCGAGCGCCGCCCAGATCGCCACCGAGGGCAGGTTCACCGCGGCGAAGACCGCCGCCACCGCCGCCATGTCGGCCGCGCCCGGCCCGGGCGCATAGACCGTGGTCGCGCTCAGCGCCATCGCCCAGGCCTTGGGGTTGACCCACTGGAAGGCCGCCGCCTGCGCCGCCGTGAAGGGCCGCCCGCCCGGCCGCCCGGGCTCGGGCGGTGCGGCGGTGGCGATGCGCCAGGCCAGCCAGACCATGTAGCCCACTGCCGCCAGCTTCAGCGCCAGCGCCACCCGCGGCTCTGCCGCCAGGGCGCCAAGGCCGATCCCCACCAGGAACACCATCAGCGCATGGCCGCCGCTGATCCCCAGCATGTGCGGCACCGTGCGGCGCAGGCCGAAGTTCGCGCCGGAGGCCAGCAGCATCATGTTGTTCGGCCCCGGCGTGGCCGAGGTGGCGAAGGCAAAGGCCGCAAGGGCGATCATCGCATCGGAGGTCATGGGCGCGATCCTGCCCCGCCCTGGCCCGCAGGGGATTGCGAATCTTGTCCGCCGGGGTCATTCCTTGCAATCCATGACCGACCTTGACGCCATCGGCACACGCATCTTGCGCGAACTGCGGCGCGACGGGCGAATCGCCAACCAGGACCTGGCCGTGCGGGTGGGCCTGTCGCCCTCGGCCTGCCTGCGCCGGGTGCAGGAGATGGAGCGCCGCGGCCTGATCCGCGGCTACCGCGCCGTGATCGACCCCGCCGCCCGGGGGATCGGCTTCACGGCCTTCGTCGCGGTCGGGCTGAACGCGCATACCAAGTCCAGCCAGGAGGGCTTCGAGCGCGCCGTCGCACGGGCCGACGAGGTGACGGAATGCCACAACGTCACCGGCACGGTGGAATACCTGCTGCGCGTCGACTGCGCCGACCTTGCGGCCTACAAGCGGTTCCATGCCGAGGTGCTGGGCACCACGCCGGGCGTCGTCGCGATCACCACCTATGTGGTGATGGACAGCCCCAAGGACGACCGCGCCTGAACGCGGCCCGCAAGCGACGACGACGGGCGGAACCTGTCGGCCCCGGGTGCCTCCCTCCCCCCTCGTGGGGAAGGGATGGGGTGGGGGGGGGGCGCCCGGCCGGGATGCGGGGAGCCCCTCCCCGCAAGGGGGAGGGCAGGCCCCCCGCCGCAAGCGCTCCGTTGGGAAGCGCCGCCCTACCCTACCCTACCCTGCCCTACCCTGCCCCGCCCTACCCTGCCCCGCCCTACCCAGCCGCCAGCCGCGCCAGCACCGACCGGGCGGCCCGCAGCCCCGGCGGCTCGCCGCCCTGGCCCAGGCGTTCCATCGTCAGCCGCATCGCGGCATCCTGCGCGCGGCGCTCTTCGGGGTCGGTCATCAGGCGCGCGAGCGCCGGCGCGATGCGGGCGGGGCGGCAGTCGCGGCCGATGAACTCGGGCACCGCGCGCGTCTCGGACACCAGGTTGACCAGCGTCACCGTCTCCACCCGCGCCATCCGCCGCATCAGCCACAGCGTCAGCGGGTGCATGTCATAGGCGATGACCATCGGGCAGGCGTTGGCGGCAAGCTCCAGCGACACGGTGCCGGAAGCCGCCAGCGCCACATCCGCCGCGGCGAAGGCCGCGCGCTTGCGGGCGGGGTCGGTCACGATCTCGGGCCGGATCGGCCAGTCGCGCACCGCCTCGCGCACCATGGGCAGCACGCCCGGCACCGTGGGCAGCGCCACCCGCAGGTTGGCGAAGCGGGGGCGCAGCAGCGCCAGCGTGGTGCCGATCACCGGCGCCAGCCGCGCCACCTCGCCCCGCCGCGACCCCGGCAGGGCCAGCACCAGGGGGCCGCTTCCGGCAAAGGCATTGGCCTCCTGCGGCGTGGCGCGCGGCTCGGCCACCACCGGGTGGCCGACGAAATCGCAGGTCATGCCCGCGACGGTCATGTAGGGCGGCTCGAAGGGCAGAAGCGCCAGCACGTGGTCGATCACCCGCGCCATCTTCGCCGCCCGCCCCGGCCGCCAGGCCCAGACCGAAGGTGCCACGTAGTGGATCGTCCTCAGCCCCGGGCTGGCGGCGCGGGCGAGTTTCGCCACCCGCAGGCAGAAGTCGGGGCTGTCGATGGTGACCAGCGCATCGGGCGCGGCCTCGATCGCGGCCCGGGCCGTCTGCCGGATGCGGGCCTTGAGCGCGAAATACTTCGGCAGCACCTCGGCGATGCCCATGACCGCGATCTCGTCCATCGGGAACAGGCTTGCCAGACCTTCGGCCTGCATCGCAGGCCCGCCGACGCCCGCGAAGGTGACGCCCGGCGCCAGGGCCTTCAGCCCCGCCATCAGCGCCGCTCCCAGCCGGTCGCCCGAAGGCTCGCCCGCCACCAGGAACAGCTTCATGCCCGCGCCCAGAGGAACAGGCCCGCCGCCCGCGCCGCTGCGACCGCCCTTTCGCGGTCGAGCAGCAGGACGCCCCCCGCCTGCCAGGCGATGCCAGAAAGGCCCGCCGACGCGGCGGCGACCACCGTCGCGGGGCCAAGCGCGGGCAGGTCCACACGGCGGTCCTGCCCGGGCTTGGGCGCCTTGTAGAGCAGCCCGCCACAGGGCGACGGGCGAAGGCCCGGCGGGATCGCCATGAGACCGGCCAGCATCGCGTCCGTGCCCGGCAGCGCCTCGACGGCCAGGCACAGGCCGCCCTGCACCACCGCCCCCTGCCCCACGTCCGCCGCCCCCAGCGCCGCGACGATCCCCGCCGCCCGCGCTGCGTCCCTTTCGTCCGCGGCGGTCACCTGCCCGCACAGCAGGCCCTCGCCCGGCACCAGCGACGGCGCCACCTCGTCCACGCCGCGGACCGTCAACCCCTGCTCCTCGAACAGCGCCACGACCTCGCGCAGGGTGGCATCGTCGCCCTGCCCCATCGCCGCCATCAGCCGCGGCAGCAGGTCGGCCGTCGCGGGGTCGATCAGCGCGGGGTCAAGCGCCGCGGGACGGTGCACCGCGCCTGCAAAGACCACCTCGGTCACGCCCGCGTCCTGCAAGGCGCGCAGGGCCGGGGCCAGGCGCTCCAGCCGGAAGGTCAGGTCGGGGGTCAGGCCCGCGGGCGCGAAGCCCTCGATCGCCGCCACCAGCGGACCGGCAGGCGGAAGGCGCCTCCCTCCCCCCCCTTGGGTGAGGGATGGGGGAGGGGAGGCGCCCGTCGCCGATCCGCAAGCATCGCCCCGCAGCGCGGCCACCACGGCCGCCGCCAAAGACCCCGCCCCGGCGATCACCGCGATGCGGGTCATCTGGGCGTCAGGAAGCTGCGGTCGGACGCGCCCAGGATGAACTCCGCCACCTCGCGCACCGGGGCGCTGGCGGTGGTCTCGGCCAGTCGCCGGGCACGGTCGAGGAAGGCGCCCTCGCCGTCCTTCAGCTCCTGGTAGGCCTCGCGCAGCGCGGTGATGTCGGCGCGGTCCATGCCGCGGCGCTTCAACCCCACGAGGTTCAGCCCTTCCAGCTCGCCCCGGGGCGCCTGCACCAGGCCGAAGGGGATGACGTCGTTCGTCACCATCGTCACCGCCCCGATGATCGCGCCGCGGCCCACGCGCACGAACTGGTGGATGCCCGACAGCCCGCCCACGATCACGTCGTCGCCAAGCATGACATGGCCTGCGATGGCCACGTTGTTCACCAGGATCACGCGGTCGCCGATCTGCGCGTCGTGCCCCACATGGGCCCCTGTCATCACCAGCACGTCGCAGCCCAGCCGCGTGACCCCGCCGCCCCCGGCGGTGCCGGTGTTCAGCGTCGCCCCCTCGCGGATGCGGCAGCGGGCGCCGACGACCAGCCGCGTGCGCTCGCCCGCATACTTGAGGTCCTGCGGCACCTCGCCCACGGTGGCGAAGGGCCAGACCGTGGACCCCTCGCCGATCTCGGTCCAGCCGGTGACCACGGCATGCGACTTCAGCGTGACGCCGCGGGCCAGGCGGACCTCTGGGCCGACATGGCAGAAGGGGCCGATGCGGCAGTCCGGGCCGATTTCGGCGCCGTCCTCCACCACCGCCGAGGGGTGGACCCGGGCAGAGGGGTCGATCATCCCTCAGCCCTTCGGCAGGTCGAACATGGCGGTGAAGGTGGCCTCGGCGGCAAGGTCGCCCTCCACCACCGCGCGGCCCTCGAACTTCCACACCCGCCCGCCGCCGCGCAGCGCCTTGACGTGCAGCTCCAGCACATCGCCCGGCACCACCTTGCGGCGGAACTTGGCGCCCTCGACGCCCATGAAGAAGACCTTGGCGCCCTTGTCCACCAGGTCCATCGACAGGCCGACCAGCACGCCCGCGGTCTGCGCCATCGCCTCGATGATCATCACCCCGGGCAGGATCGGCATGCCCGGGAAATGGCCGGTGAACTGGGGCTCGTTGAAGGTCACGTTCTTGATCCCCACGCAGCCCCGGTTGAGCGCCACGTCGCGCACCTTGTCGATCAGCAGGAACGGATAGCGGTGCGGGATGATGCGCTGGATCAGGTCGAGGTCCGCCCGGTCGGGCGCGGTATCGGTCATCGCAGGCTCCCCCCTTTGGGCGCTGAGGCCGGGCCAGACCTGACTAGCAACTCGCCCCGGGGCAGACAAGCGGCCGGGGCGCGGGTCAGGATGCGGGTCAGGATGCGGGTCAGGGCGCAGGCGCGGGCCGGGGCACGGGTGCCGGGTCGGGTGCGGGCGTCGGCGCGGGTGGCGGCGCAGGGTCGGGCGCGGGCGCGGGTGGCGCGGCCGCGGTGGCATCCATGCGGGCAATCGCCTCGGCGGTGATGTCCACCGCGTCCAGCCGCACCACCACCACCTGCTGGTCCAGGATCACCGCCGCCCCGCGTTCGCGCATGATCGCCGCCAGCACCGGCAACGCCGCGCGCAGGAAGCCCTGCCGCGCCGCGTCGAAGTCGGCCGTGATCGCCCGCGACTTGGCGTCCTGCGCGGTGCGGATGCCTTCGACCTTGCGGTCGAAGGCATCGGCCAGGGCGCGGAACTCGTCCGCCGCCAGCGTCGGCCGCCGTTCGGTCAGCGCGCGCTCTTCCGCCTCCAGCCCCGCCTCGATCCGCCGGTTCTCGGCCAGAAGCGCCTGCGTCGCGGTGTCAAGTTGCGCCCGCGCGGCCTTGCCAAGTGCCGATCCCTCGAAGAAGGCATCCTGCTTGATCACCAGGACAGGCGACTGCACCGTCGCCGGACCGGGCGCAGGCGCCGCCTCCTGCGCGGCGGCGGCGGGCGCCGCCAGCATCAGCGCCAGCGCCAGCCCGCGCATCAGAACTTGGTCGAGACGGTCAGGTCGAAGTCCTGGGGCTTGTCGTAGGGCAGCTTCTCGATCGGGCGCGACAGGTTGAAGCGCAACGGCCCGAGCGGCGTGTCCCAGAACAGCGACACGCCGACCGAAGACCGCACGCGCAGGCTGTCGTCGACGCGGACGACCGGCCCGCCCACATTGCCGCCGAAGGTGTTGTCCAGCCCCCAGACCGACCCCACGTCCAGGAACAGGCCGCCGCGGATGCCGTATTCCTCGGGCAGGCCGAGGGGGAATTCGGCCTCGAACCGGATCGAGGCGAAGTAGTTGCCGCCCAGCGCATCCTCGTTGTCGGAGGCAAGGTCCCGCGGCCCGAAGCCGTTGGCCTCGAAGCCGCGCACCTTGCCGTTGCCGAAGAAGCGCTCGGTCACCCGGCTGTCGCCCTTGATCATCGAGATCGCGCCGGCCTCGAAGATCGCGCGCAGCGTGACCTCCTCGTTCAGGACGCGCCGCTCCGCCACGGCCAGCGCGCTGGTCTGGACAAAGCTCGTGTCCCCGCCGAGGCCCGCAAAGTCCTGCCCGAACCGCAGCAGGACGCCGCCGGTCGGGTTGATCCCGCTCGTGCGGTTGTCGAAGCTGTAGCTGTAGCCGATGCTGGATGTCAGCAGCGCGCCCTGCGCCTCTTCCGCCGCGAGGATCGCCGAGGAGCCGTCCTGCAGGTCGCTGATCCGGTCCTCCGAGAGGCTGTAGCGCAGATCAAGCCGGCCGAACTCGCTGACCGGAAAGCCGATCGACGGCCGCAAGCCGATGTTGCGCGTGTTGTAGCGCGCGTTGTCCTGGTTGGTTTCGGTGAAGAAGGCGTTGATCCCGAAGCGCAGGTCGCGGTCCAGGAACTGCGGCTCGATGAAGGTGAAGCTGAAGTTGCGGCTGGAGGCGGCCGTCGACAGGTCCAGCGCCAGGGTCTGACCGCGGCCCAGGAAGTTGGTCTCGGCGAAGTTGATGTTGAAGCCCAGGCCCGCGCTGACGCCGTAGCTGACGCCGAACCCCAGCGACCCCGTGGGCTGTTCTTCCAGATTGACGTTGACGACCACCTGGTCCGGGCCCGACCCCTGCTGCGCCTCGACCTGCGCGTCGGCGAAGTAGCCAAGCGCGCGGATGCGTTCGGCGGCGCGGCGCACCTCGCGCGGGTTGAAGGGGTCGCCCTCGACGGTGCGGAACTCGCGGCGGACCACCTCGTCCAGCGTCGTGGTGTTGCCCTCGATGTCGATGCGTTCGACGAAGATCTTCTCGCCCCGCACCACCGCAAAGTCAATGTCCAGCGTGCGCGTGCGTTCGTTGCGGGTGATCACCGGATCGACGCGGACGAAGGTCAGGCCCTTCTGCAGGGCCAGGTTCTCCAGCCGGGCGATGTTGGTCTCGATCACCGTGGGCGAATAGGTCACGCCCGTCCGCAGGCGCAGCGCCGACTGGAATTCCGCGGCGTCCACGCCCTCCACCTCGGACGAGGCGGTGACATTGCCGATCGACCATTGCTGGCCTTCCTGCACGGTGAAGGTGACGAAGAAGCCGTCGCGCTCGCGCGTCATCTCGCCGCCGCCGTCCAGCACCTGCACGTCGATGAAGCCGCGCGACAGGTAGAAGTCGCGCAGCAGCTGCTTGTCCAGTTCGATCCGTTCGGCGACGAAGGTGTCGCGCTGGATCACCTGGCGGAAGATGCCCGCCTGCTTGGTGTCCAGCACCTGCCGCAGGCGGCGGTCGGAAAAGGCGCGGTTGCCGACGAAGGCGATGCGCTCGACCTCGGAGACGCGGCCCTCGGTGATCTCGAACACCAGGTCCACGCGGTTGCCGTCGCGGCGGATGATGCGCGGCTCGACGGTCGCGGCGAAGCGGCCGGCCTGCTGGTAGGCGTCGGCGATCACCTGCGCGTCCTGTTCGGCCAGCGACGGCGAATAGACCCGGCGCGACTTCGACACGGTGATCTCGGCCAGCTTCTCGTCCTTGAGACGCCGGTTGCCCTCGAAGTTCACGATGTTGATCGTGGGGTATTCCTTGACGCGGATCACCAGCGTTCCGCCCTGCGGCGCCACGTCGACCAGTTCGAACAGGCCGGAGTTCACGACGCGCTGGTAGCCGTCGTTCAGCTGGGCCGCCGTGACCGACTGCCCGCGGGCGATTCCGAGGAAGCCCAGGATGGTCGCCACGTCGACGCGTTCGTTGCCTTCGACGATGACGCTGGAAAACGAATAGGACTGCGCGAAGGCCGGGCTGAAGACGGCAGGCGAAGCCGTTGACAGCGCGAGGAAAATGGCCACCGAGGCCGCTTTTGTCCTTTTCGGACCCAACATCTTGCGGGACCCGCGCCCTGTCACCGCCACATCCATTGGTCCGCGCCCCCGTCAAGTGCCTGCCCCGCCTAGCTAGCGGGATCGTCCGGCCTTGTCAAAAGCGGGCGTGCGCGGGCGGTGTCAGACCTGCACCAGCACCGAGCCCAGGAAGGCGCCGGCCAGCAGGCCGACCAGGATCGTGCCGACCGAAAAGATCGCGTCCCAGTTCAGGTTGACCAGAAGCTTCAAGCCCCGGTAGCCGTCCCGCACCATCGTCGTCATCGGTCTGCCCTCGCCAGTCCTTGGCTGTATGACGACGCGCTATGCTGCCCGATTCCGGCAGAAATTGGGCATCCGCAGGCCTGAAACGCCTCAGGGGCAGAAGAGATCGTTAAAGATCGCGAAAGCCATCAGGCCCAGCAGCATCGCCAGCCCCGCCGACATCAGCACCCTGAGCGCGCGTTCCCCCGGCGGGCGGCCCGTCACCGCCTCCCAGGCGTGGAACACGAGGTGGCCGCCGTCCAGCACCGGCACCGGAAACAGGTTCATCAGCCCCACCGCCGTCGACAGCATGGCGATGAACAGCACGAACCGGTCGAACCCCTGGCTCGCCATCGCGCCCGAGGTTTCGGCGATCCCGATGGGCCCCTGCAGGTTGCAGGAGGAAATCGCCCCCGACACGATGTTCGCCAGTCCCGACAGCGAAGTGGCCGCGATGTCCCAGGTCTGGCCGACCGACATCGTGAGCAGTTCCCACGGCCCCGCCGCCCGCGCCTCGGGCACGAAGACAAGGCCCCCCGACAGGCCCAGCAGCCAGCGCGTCTCGAACCCGCCCTCGGGCCGGGGCAGGTCCTGGCGGCGGGGGACAAGTGCCGCCTCGAAGGTCTCGCCCCCGCGCCAGACGGTCAGCAGCAGCGCCCGGCCCCCGGACGCGCCGACGAGATCGCGCAGTTCGGTGAAGGACCGGATCGGGCGGCCGTCCACCGCTGTGATCACGTCGCCCTCGGCCAGCCCCACCGCCTGCGCCGCCGACTGCGGCTGCACGCCGTCGGCGATGGGGGGGAACGGATAGGGGCCCGGCAGAGTGCGCGTGCTGCCCTGCCGGTCGACCGTATAGTCGACCGCGGGCGCCGGCGGCAGGGCGCGGGCCACGGTCACGAAGGTCTCGAAATCCGGCGTCGGCGTGCCGGCCAGCGCGGTGATCCGGTCGCCGGGCAGCAGGCTTTCGGCGGCGAAGGGCGTGGGCTTGAGGCTGCCCACCCGGGGCTCGTCCTCGGCGATCCCGACGACGGCGAAGTAGCCCGCAAAGACCAGGATCGACAGCGCGAAGTTGAAGGCGGGGCCTGCCGCCACGGTCAGCGCGCGCGCCCAGAGCGGCGCGCCGTGCATGGTGCGCCGCCGGTCGCCCGCCGACATCGCGGACAGCACGCCCGCATCCTTGCCGGATGCCGCATCCGCGTCGCCGAGGAACTTGACGAAGCCGCCGAAGGGCAGCGCCGCGAACTGCCAGCGCGTGCCGCGGCGGTCCACCCGGCTGAACAGCACCGGGCCGAAGCCGAGCGAGAAGACCTCGGCCTGGATGCCGGTCCAGCGGCCGACGATGTAATGGCCGTATTCGTGCACCGCCACGATGATCGACAGCGCCAGGACGAAGGCCGCAATCGTCCAGGCCAGAGAGCCGAAGGTCGGGATCAGGCTGATCGGGTCCAAGCGCTTACCTTTCGTGACGGCGCGCGGCCTCGGCCGCCCGCTGACGTGCGAGATGGTCCACCGCCATCACCTCCTCAAGGGAGGCGGGGGCGATTTCAAGGCGGGTTTCCGCCGAAACCGCGGTCAATGTGTCCTCCACCACCGCAGCCATGGCCAGAAACCCCAGCCGGCCCACGATGAAGTGATCGAGCGCCACCTCCTTGGCCGCGTTGAAGACGGCGCCGGAGCGGCCGCGCACCTGCATCACCTCGCGCGCCAGCCGCAGCGCGGGAAAGCGCACGGGGTCGGGCGCCTCGAAGGTCAGCCGCGCCAGCGCGGCAAGGTCGAGGCGCTCCACCGGCAGGGCCGCGCGGTGGGGGTGGTTCAGCGCATAGCCGATGGCATGGCGCATGTCCTTCGGCCCCAGATGCGCCATCAGCGCGCCGTCGCGGAAGCCGACCAGCGCGTGCACGATGCTCTGCGGGTGGACGATGACCTCGATCCGGTCGGGGGAGAAGCCGAAAAACTCCCGCGTCTCGATCAGCTCCAGCGCCTTGTTGAACAGGCTTGCGCTGTCGATGGAAATCCGCTGGCCCATGGCCCAGGTCGGATGCGCCATCGCCTCGCGCAGGGTCGCCCCGGCCAGCCGCTCCAGCGGCCAGTCGCGGAACGGGCCGCCCGAGGCGGTGATGATGACGCGTTCCACCGCCGCGGGGTCTTCGCCCGTCAGCGCCTGGAAGACGGCGGAATGCTCGCTGTCCACGGGCAGGATCGTGGCGCCGTGCGCCCGCGCGGTGGACAGCAGCAGCGCGCCCGCGGTGACGAGGCTCTCCTTGTTGGCCAGCGCCAGCGTCGCCCCCTGCGCCAGCGCGGCCATCCCCGGCGCGAGGCCCGCGGCCCCGACAATCGCGCTCATCACCCAGTCGGCGGGGCGCGCGGCGGCTTCCGCGATCGCGGCGGGCCCGGCGGCGGTCTCCACGCCCGACCCCGCCAGCGCGGCCCTCAGGTCCCCGAGCAGCCCGGGCTCGGAGGTCACCGCCACCCCGGCGCGCAGCGCGCGCGCCATCCCGGCCAGCAGCGCGATGTTGCGCCCCCCGGTCAGCGCCACGGTGCGGAAGGCCGCAGGCCCGCCCGCCCGCATCAGAAGGTCGAAGGTCTGCGCCCCGATCGACCCGGTGGCGCCGAAGACAGAGACCCGCCTCATGGCCCGCCCGGCAGCGGCAGGGGCAGCGGCAGGGGCAGCAGCAGGTCAAGCAGCATCACCGCCACGACAGCGCCGGTCAGCGCGTCGAAACGGTCCATCACCCCGCCGTGGCCGGGGATCAGGGTCGAGGCGTCCTTGACCCCGGCCCGCCGCTTGATCCAGCTTTCCGCGATGTCGCCCATCTGCCCGGCCAGCGCCACCAGCGGCGACAGCACCAGCAGGACCGGGCCCGCCTTGCCCGCCACGACAAAGCCCGCGCCGACCAGCAGCGCCCCCAGCCAGCCCGCCACGGTGCCCGACCAGGTCTTCCGGGGGCTGATCGCGGGCCAGAACTTGGGGCCCCCCAGCGTCCGGCCGGCGAAGTAGCCCGCGACATCCGAGGCGATGACGACCAGGATCAGCCACAGGATCGCCCAGGACCCCTGCTCATCGCGCAGGTCGACGAGGCCGTAGCCCGCCACCATCATCGCCGCCCCGAGCGCCGCCGTCAGCCGCCGGTCGCGCCGCGGCGTCAGCGCCAGCAGGATCGCGGGCACCAAGAGCAGCGCGGGCGCGGCCTCGCCCGGCAGGAAGATCGCGCCCGCCAGGCAGGCCGCGGCGGTGGCCGACATGCCCACGGGCGTGCCGTGCCGCGCCGGCGCCGTCATCCGCGCCAGTTCCCAGATCATCACGGCAGTCAGCAGCACCACCAGCGCGGCAAAGGACCAGCCGCCCAGCCAGACCTCGGCCGCACCGACCGCGACCATCGCGGCGGCCGAGATCAGCCGCCTGCGCAGGTCGTGGAAACGGCCCTGCGGCGCGCCCGGTGACCCGGGCGTCACGCCGGCCTCGCGGCGCCGAAGCGGCGGTCGCGGTTGCCGAAGCGGGCCAGGATCGCGGCCAGCTCGTCCCGCCCGAAATCGGGCCACAGCGTGCCGGTGAACTCGAACTCGGCATAGGCCGCCTGCCAGGGCAGGAAGTTCGACACCCGCACCTCTCCGCTGGTGCGGATCACCAGGTCCGGGTCGGGCAGGTCGTGGGTGTCGAGCGCCGCCCCGACCGCGCCCTCGGTGATGTCGGACGGCTCCAGCCGACCCTCGGCCACCTCGGTGGCAAGGCGGCGGACGGCGCGCGCGATCTCGTCGCGCCCGCCGTAGTTGATGGCGACGGTCAGGTTGAGACGCCCGTTGCCCGCCGTGCGCGCCTCGATCCCGGCCATCAGGCGCTGCAGTTTGGGGTCGAGCCGCCCGCGGTCGCCGATGAAGCGCATCCGCACGCCTTCCGCCGCCAGCCGGTCGGCCTCGCGCTGGATGTAGCGGGAAAAGATCGACATCAGGCCCAGCACCTCCTCGGTCGACCGCTTCCAGTTCTCGGTCGAGAAGGCATAGATCGTGAGATAGCGGATGCCGAGGTCGGGCGAGGCCTCGACGATCTCGCGCACCCGTTCGGCGCCGCGGCGGTGGCCCACCAGCCGCGGCCAGCCGCGCATCGTGGCCCAGCGGCCGTTGCCGTCCATGATGATCGCCACATGATCGACGCGGCGTGGCGCAGGGGACGTGCCGGGCACCGGGATCAGACCTGCATGATCTCGGCCGACTTGGCCTCGAGCGCCTTGTCGACCGCGGCGATGGCCTTGTCGGTCAGGTCCTGCACTTCCTCGGAATACATCCCGGCGTCGTCCTCGGACAGGCCCGCGGCCTTGGCGCGCTTGATCTGGTCCATCCCGTCGCGGCGGACGTTGCGGATCGAGACCTTGGCGCTTTCGGCATAGCCGCCCGCGACCTTGGTCAGCTCGCGCCGCCGCTGTTCGTTCAGTTCCGGGATCGGCAGGCGGATCAGCGGCCCGTCGGTCTGCGGATTGATCCCCAGCCCGCTGTCGCGGATCGCCTTTTCCACCTTCTGGATCATCCCCTTGTCCCAGACGTTGATGACCACCATGCGGGGTTCGGGGACGTTGATCGTGCCAAGCTGGTTGATCGGCGTCATCTGGCCGTAGGCCTCGACCTGGATCGGCTCCAGCATCGAGGCCGAGGCGCGCCCCGTCCGCAGGCTGGCGAATTCGGTGCGCAAGGACGCCATCGCGCCATCCATGCGGCGCTGCAGCGCATCGAGGTCGATCTCGGTCTCGTCCTTGGCCATCCGTCCGGTTCCCGTGCTGTGCGGCAGGTGTGTAACAGGCCCACGGGGGCCGGGCAACTCGGGCCGCCGCGGCGCCTTCGGGCAAGGCAAATGCCTTCGAAGGAATTTGCACGTTTCTTCCAAGAAACCTGCCTGCCCCTGGCCCGCCGGATCAGCAGGCCTCGACCACGCGGGTATGGGTGCCCTGCCCCGCCAGGATGCCGCGGAAGCCGCCGGGTTCGTCGAGCGAGAAGACGATGATCGGCAGGCGGTTGTCGCGGGCGAGCGCGATCGCGGTGGCGTCCATCACGCCGAGGTTGCGTTCCAGCACCTCGTCATAGGTCACGCAGTCGTAGCGGCGGGCGTCGGCGTGCTTCTTGGGGTCCTTGTCGTAGACGCCGTTCACCTTGGTGCCCTTCAGCACCGCCTCGCAGGCCATTTCCGAGGCGCGCAGCGTGGCCGCGGTATCGGTGGTGAAGTAGGGATTGCCGGTGCCTGCGGCAAAGATGCAGACGCGCTTCTTTTCCAGGTGGCGGACGGCGCGGCGGCGGATGTAGGGCTCGCAGACCTGGTCCATCGGGATCGCCGAGATCACCCGCGTGTGGATGCCCAGCGCCTCCAGCGCCGACTGCATGGCCAGGGCGTTCATCACCGTGGCCAGCATCCCCATGTAGTCGGCCGTCGTCCGCTCCATCCCCTGCGCCGAGCCCTGCAGGCCGCGGAAGATGTTGCCGCCGCCGATCACCATGCAGATCTCGACGCCGAGGTCGTGGACCGACTTCACTTCGGCCGCGATGCGGGCGACGGTCGGCGGGTGCAGGCCATAGCCCTGGTCGCCCATCAGCGCCTCGCCGGAGATTTTCAGCATCACGCGGCCCATCGTGGTGGCGGTCATCGCGTTCTCCGTTGCTGCCGGCTGCCGGGGGGTTCTATGTCCGAAACGCTGTCCGGGTTCAACGGGCAGGAGCGGGGGCCGGCCCCCGCACCCCCGGGGTATTTGCGCCAAGATGAAGCGGCCCGAGGTGCAGAGCCTGATCCGCGGCCTGTCGCGCGACAGGCCGGTGCTGGTCGCCGGGCCGACGGCGTCGGGCAAGTCGGCGCTGGCGCTGGAGATCGCGGCGGCGCAGGGCCGGGCGGTGGTGAACGCCGATGCGCTGCAGGTCTGGGGCTGCTGGCGGGTGCTGTCGGCGCGTCCACCGGCAGCGGACGCGGCGCGGGCGGCGCACCACCTGTACGGCCACCTCGCGCCGGGGGCGGAGTGGTCGGTCGGCCACTGGCTGCGGGCGGTGGCGCCGCTGCTGGCCGGGGCGCCGGTGGTCGTGGGGGGCACGGGGCTCTACTTCGCCGCGCTGACGCAAGGCCTGGCCGAGGTGCCGCCCGTGCCGCCCGAGGTGCGGGCGGAAGCGGATGCGCTTTGCGCCGCGGGCGGCTTGCCCGCCCTGCTGGCGGACGTGGACGCCGAAACCGCCGCGCGCATCGACCGCGCGAACCCCGCCCGCGTGCAGCGCGCCTGGGAGGTGCGGCGCGCCACCGGGCGGGGGCTCGCGTCCTGGCAGGACGCGGGCGCGCCGCCCCTGCTGCCGCCGGCCGGGGCCGAGACGATCCTGCTGGCGCCCGACCGCGAGGCGCTGGCGGCGCGCATCGACGCCCGCTTTGCCGCGATGCTGCAGGCCGGCGCGCTGGAGGAGGTGGCGGCGGTCCTGCCGCACTGGGCGCCGCGCGCGCCCTGGGCGCAGGCGATCGGCGCGCGCGATCTGGTGGCGCATCTGCGCGGCGAAGTCACGCTTGCCGAGGCCACCGCCCGGGCGCAGGCGGCGACCCGGCAGTATGCCAAGCGGCAGCGCACGTGGTTCCGGGCGCGCATGCGCGCCTGGCGGGCGGTGGGCCCCGGATAGCCGGCGGCGCCGGCAAGGCCCCGCCGCGGACTTGACCGTTTCCAACTTTTCGCTTGGGTTGTGCGGGCGGGGCTGCTTATCTGGCCGGCGGACCGACTCTCCCCCCAAAGGTGGACCGCCATGCCGGAGCTTTCGCCGCCTACCCTGCGCGTCATGCCGATTCCCCGGCTGGCGGTCGGCGGGCGCTGGCGGGTCGAGGCGATGCGCTCGATTTCCGAGCCGCTGTTCCTGTGGTTCACCAAGGGCCAGGGACGGATCACGGTGGCGGGGTCGACGCGCGGCTACACCTCGAACAACGCCGTGTTCATCCCGCCCGGGGTGATGCACGGCTTCGAGGTCGGGCCGCAGGTCTTCGGCACCGCCGTCTTCTTCGGGCGCAACCACGGCGTCGGCCTGCCACGCCAGGCCCTGCATCTGCGCATCCGCGAGACGCATGCGGCGCAGGAACTGAACCAGACCCTGGACGCGATCCAGCGCGAGGCGGCTTCCGGCGCGCCGGGGGCGGCGCGGGCGGTGATGGCGCACCTGGGCCTGCTGGGCGTCTGGATCGAGCGGCAGGCCGAAAAGGCCGCGGCCGAGCCGCAGGCCGCCGCCCCGGATGCGGCGCGGCGTCTGGTCGCGCGCTATGCCGCGCTGCTGGAGCGCGACTTCCGGTCGGGGATGGGGGTGGGCGACTTTGCGGGCGCGCTTGGCGTGACACCCACGCACCTGACGCGCTGCTGCAAGGTGGCCTGCGGCAAGCCTGCCAAGGACCTGCTGCAGGACCGCGTGATCTTCGAGGCGCGGCGGCTGCTGTCGGAAACCGACTTGGCCGTGGGGCGGATCGGTGAGTCGCTGGGGTTCGCCTCGCCCGCCTATTTCACCCGCGCCTTCCACGCCCGCACCGGCCGGTCGCCGACCCAGTTCCGCAGGTCGCCCTGACCGACACGCCGCCGCTTGTCCGTCAGCAGCGTTGAAACCGGTCCCAAACGTCGCGAATCGCGCTTTCCTGCACGAATGATGTCGTAATTGCGACGTCTCGCGTCGAATGGAACCGTTGACGCAACGGGAAACTTGGTGCCGAATGCCGCGATGTCGGGAGTGACCCCGGCAGGCCGCCGGGTGACCCCGGGCCTGCCGGGCTCTTGGCGCAGGGCGGTCCGGACCAACGGGCCCGAAAGTTAACGTGGGATGACCACAGGGAGAAGACGGATGATCCACACCACCCCGACCGACGGGCTGCATCCCGGCGCGCTGATGCACGCTGACGAGGTCAAGTCCGGCAAGCTCGACCGCCGCGAATTCCTCACACGCGCCACCGCACTGGGCGTTTCCATCCCGGCCGCCTATGGCCTTCTGGGGCTGTCCGCCCCGGCGCGGGCGCAGGACGCCAAGGTCGGCGGCATCCTGCGCGTCGCGATGGAGGTGAAGGGCACCAAGGACCCGCGCCTGGCCGACTGGCCGCACATCGCCAACGTCTACCGCGGCTGGCTGGAATACCTGATCCAGTACAACGAGGACGGCAGCTTCGAGGGCCGCCTGCTGGAAAGCTGGGAAGCCAACGCGGACGCCACCGAATGGACGCTGAAGGTGCGCCCGGGCGTCACCTGGAACAACGGCGACGCCTTCACCGCCGATGACGTGGTGCGCAACTTCGCCCGCTGGACCGACGGCAACGTCGAGGGCAACGCGATGGCCTCGCGCTTCCCCGGCCTGGTCAACCCCGACACCAAGACGCTGCGCGACGGGTCGGTCGTCAAGGTCGACGACATGACCGTCAAGCTGATGCTGTCGGCGCCCGACATCGCGGTGGTGCCGAACCTGGCCGACTATCCGGCGGCGGTCGTGCATGCGTCCTTCCAGGACGGCATGGACCCCTCGTCCAGCCCGATCGGCACCGGTCCCTACGTCCCGCAGGAAGTGGCGGTCGGCCAGAAGGCCGTGCTGGTGCGCGCGCCGAACCACACCTGGTGGGGCGGCACGGCGCCCTTGGACGAGATCCAGTACATCGACTTCGGCACCGACCCGGCGGCGATGGTGGCGCTGTTCTCCTCCGACGAGGTGGATGCGAACTACGAGACCGTGGGCGAATTCATCGACATCCTCGACGCCATGGGCCTGACCAAGGTCGAGGTCGTCACCGCCGCAACGATCGTCGTGCGGATGAACTCGGGGTCCGACCTCTACAAGGACAAGGCGGTGCGCCAGGCGGTGCAGCTGGCCGTCGATCCCGCGGTGGTACTGGAACTGGGCTACAACAACCTGGGCAAGACCGGCGAAAACCACCACATGTTCCCGATCCACCCCGAATACGCCGCCCTGCCCAAGCAGGTGATCAACGCCGCGGGCCTGGTCCCGGCGCTGGAGGCGGCGGGGCTGAAGGACACCGAATTCGAGGTGATCTCGCTCGATGGCGGCTGGGAAGCGGCGACCACCGCGGCGGTGCAGGCGCAGCTCAAGGACGCCGGCATGAACATCAAGCACACGGTGATGCCGGGCTCGACGTTCTGGAACGACTGGCAGAAGTACCCCTTCTCCTCCACGACCTGGAACCACCGCCCGCTCGCGGTGCAGAACATGTCGCTGGCCTACACCTCGACGGGGTCGTGGAACGAGACCGGCATGGCCAACCCCGAGTTCGACACGCTGATGGTGCAGGCCCTGTCGCTGGCCGATGCCGACAAGCGTCGGGAAGTCGCCGGCAAGATGGGCGCGATCCTGCAGGACGAGGGCTACCTCATCAATCCCTACTCGCGCTCGCTCTACCAGCACCACAAGGCGGGCGTCGTGGGCTTCCTGCGCCACCCGTCGAACGAGCACCACCACTACAAGTGGTCGCTGGCCTGAGGCCGGCGCAGGTCTGACGGCACAAGGCCGGGAGGCGCGGCGACCGCGCCTCCCCACCCATCACGCGTGCGGAGGGGACCGGCATGGGAATGTTCGTGCTGCGGCGGCTGGGGGTCATGGCGCTGACCGCCCTGGCCTTGACGTTCGTGGTCTTCTACCTGACCAACCTGCCGCCCAACCTCGAAAAACTGGCCCGCACCGAAGGCTCGGTGCGGATGTCCGACGAGGCGGTGGCAGCCTGGATCGAGCAGAACGGGCACGGCGGTTCGGTCCTTGCCCGCTACGGCCAGTGGCTGGGCGTGGTGCCGGGCTGGACCTACACGGACGAAAAGGGCCAGACCCGCGGCCGCTGCTTCCAGATCGGCGGCGACGCCGCCGCGGCGCCCGCCTTCTGCGGCATCCTGCAGGGCGACTGGGGCTTTTCCACCGTCTTCAAGCAGCCGGTATCCGAAGCCCTGGGCGAAAAGCTCGCCGCCACGGGCTGGCTGATGCTGTGGGTGATGATCGTCATGGTGCCCAGTTCGCTGATCCTGGGCGTGCTGTCGGGAATGCGCGAGGGGTCGGCGACCGACCGCACGCTGTCCACCTTCTCGATCGCCTCGACCGCCACGCCGGAGTATGTCTCGGGCGTGATCCTGGTGGCGCTCCTGGCCACCGCGGCGACCGGCCTGTCGCCGATCCTGGCCGACTACGGGCTGATCGAGCCGAAGAAGACGCTGTTCCTTGCCTCGGCCACCTCGGCCATGGACGACATCACCTTCTGGAACTTCGGCCTGCCGGTGATGACCATCGCGCTCTACGGCATCGGCTATATCGCGCGGATGACGCGGGCCTCGATGACCGAGGTGATGACGCAGCAATACATCCGCACGGCGCGGCTGAAGGGCGTGTCGTTCGGGTCGGTGGTGCTGAAGCACGCGCTGAGGAACGCCCTGATCGCGCCCTTCACCGTCATCATGCTGCAGTTCCCCTGGCTTCTGAACGGCGTGGTGATCGTGGAATCGCTGTTCAACTACAAGGGCTTCGGCTGGACGCTGGTGCAGGCGGCGTCGAACAACGACATCCAGCTCCTGCTTGGCTGTTCGGTCGTGGCGGTGTTCGTCGTGCTGGTCACGCAGCTGATCTCCGATGTCGGCTACGTCTATCTCAATCCGCGCATCCGGCTGGCGTGAGGGAGGATACCCCATGGAACCCCTGACCTGGACCGGAACCGCGGGCGTCTTCCTCGTGCCGCTGATGCAGGTGGCGCTGGCGGTGCTGGTGCTGGCGCTGGCGGCGAAATTCCTGCTGACGCTCGCCGGTGTCGGCGGCCCGTCCCTGCCGGGGCCTGACGGCACGACCACCGGCCGGTCGCCGGGGGATTTCGCGAGCCTCGCGATCCGCTACGCCTTTCTCGCCGCGCTGGCCGCGCTGGTGGCGATGGCGGCGGCGGGCGCGGTGATGCCCTCGCCGGTCGAGGCGGGCATCTTCGGCGCCGCCGCCCAGCGTTTCTGGCCGGTGTGGCTGGCGCTGGCCGCGACCTTCGTGCTGTCCTTCCGCTACAGGCGCAGGCTCGGGCTCTACGGCAAGCTGTTCGATTCCAATGTCGGCATGATCGGCTTTGCCATCGTGATGTTCTGGGTCTACACGTCGGTGTTCGCGGACATGATCATCACCGCCGACCCGTTCGCGCAGCTGACCGGCCTGAAGAACAAGCCGCCCGGAACGCCCGCGCCCGACGCCGCCTACGGATGGTATCTTCTCGGCGGCGACCTGCTGGCGCGCGACGTCTTCTCGCGCATGGTCATGGGCGCGCGCGAGGTGCTCAAGATCGCCCCCGCCGCCACGCTGTTCGCCTTCATGGTGGGCATCACGCTGGGCCTGCCCGCGGGCTATTTCGGCGGGCGGCTGGACACGGTGATCTCGTTCTTCGCCAACCTCGTGCTCGCCTTCCCGGTGATCCTGCTGTTCTACCTGCTGGTCACCCCTGAGATTCGCGACACCGGCATCCCGATCGTGCTGGCGGCGCTGCTGTTCATCTTCCCGATCATCTTCCTCTGCGTGCTGTGGAACTCGCGCTTCTTCACCGACCCGCCCCGGCGCAACCTCTATGTCGGGATCACGCTGGTGATCGGCCTCTGGGCCTATTCGGGGCTCGCGTTCAACCTCGACCCCCTCGGCGTCTGGTCGATGCAGCCGAACATGCTGAACGTCTTCGTCTCGGTGGTCTTCGTGAACTCGCCGGGCGTGTTCCGCATCGTCCGCGGCCTCGTCATGGACATCAAGGCGCGCGACTACGTGTCGGCGGCGCAGACCCGGGGCGAAGGGCCCTGGTACATCATGCTGTGGGAGATCCTGCCCAACGCGCGCGGGCCCCTGATCGTCGATTTCTGCCTGCGCATCGGCTACACCACGATCCTGCTCGGCACGCTCGGCTTCTTCGGCCTGGGCGTCGCGCCCGACAGCCCCGACTGGGGATCCACCATCGACGACGGGCGCAAGCTCTTGAACCTGTTCCCGCACCCGGCCGTCGTGCCCGCGCTGTCGCTGATGAGCCTGGTTCTCGGCCTCAACCTTCTCGCAGATGGCCTGCGCGAAGAAAGCCTGAAGGATTGACGTCATGCACCGCGGCTCCCTGCGTCAGCCCGACACCGGCCACGGCGGCCACCGCCGCACCAAGTCCTCGACGCCCGCGCCGCGCAACACGCGGCCGGCGCCGCCGCGGCCTTCCGCCGCCGCGCCGAAGGTCGAGGCGCCGGCATGGGACCCGTCCCGGCCGATCCTGGAAATCGAGAACCTGTCGATCAGCTTCTTCACCCGGCTGCGCGAAATTCCCGCGGTAATGGACTTCTCCTGCACCGTAATGGCCGGCGAGGCGATGGGGCTCGTGGGCGAATCCGGTTGCGGCAAGTCCACCGTGGCGCTGGCGGTGATGCGCGAGCTTGGCAAGAACGGCCGCATCGTCGGCGGGTCGATCAGGTTCAAGGGCCGCGACCTGACCAACATGGGCCAGCACGAGCTGCAGAAGATCCGCGGCAGCGAAATCGCGATGATCTACCAGGAACCCATGGCCTCGCTGAACCCGGCGATGAAGATCGGCGCGCAGCTGGCCGAGGTGCCGATGATCCACCAGGGCATGGGCCGCGACGCGGCCTGGCAACTTGCCCGCCAGATCGTCGCCGACGTGCGCCTGCCCGACCCCGACCGCATCATCAACGCCTATCCGCACCAGCTTTCGGGCGGCCAGCAGCAGCGCATCGTCATCGCCATGGCGCTGATGTCCAAGCCCGCGCTGCTGATCCTCGACGAGCCCACCACCGCGCTCGACGTGACGGTCGAGGCGGGGATCGTCGATCTGGTCAAGGACCTGGGCGAGAAATACGGCACCTCGATGCTGTTCATCAGCCACAACCTCGGGCTGATCCTGGAAACCTGCGACCGGCTCTGCGTGATGTATTCCGGCGAGGCGGTGGAGACCGGCGCGGTGGCCGAGGTGTTCGAGACGATGCGCCACCCTTATACCCAGGCGCTGTTCCGCTCGATCCCGCTGCCGGGGGCCGACAAGAACTCCAAGCCGCTGATCTCGATCCCCGGCAACTTCCCCCTGCCCCACGAACGGCCGAGCGGCTGCAACTTCGGCCCCCGCTGCGACTATTTCCAGAAAGACCGGTGCGACGCCCACGACATCGCGATGGCGCAGGTGCCGGGCAACGACCGCCACGAAAGCCGCTGCCTGAAATGGCAGGAAATCGACTGGGACGCCCTGCCCAGGGCGCGCGAGGTCAAGGAAAAGGTCCCGCCCGGCAAGGTCGTGCTGCGCATGGACGACCTGCGCAAATACTATTCCGTCAGCAAGGGCGCCTTCGGCGGCGGCGTCAGGAAGGTGGTCAAGGCGAACGAGACCCTGTCCTTCGAGGCGCGCGAGGGCGAGACGCTTGCCATCGTCGGCGAAAGCGGCTGCGGCAAGTCCACCTTCGCCAAGGTGCTGATGGGGCTGGAAACCGCGACCGACGGCAAGATCATGCTGTTTGACGAAAACGTGCAGTCGACGCCGATCCAGATGCGCCACGCCGACACGATCTCGTCCTTGCAGATGGTGTTCCAGAACCCCTTCGACACGCTGAACCCCTCGATGACGGTCGGGCGCCAGATCGTCCGGGCGCTCGAGGTCTTCGGCTGGGGCAAGACGGATGCCGAACGCGCGGCGCGGATGCTGGAGCTTCTGGACCTGGTGAAACTGCCCCGGCAGTTCGCCGAACGCATGCCGCGGCAGTTGTCGGGCGGGCAGAAGCAGCGTGTCGGCATCGCGCGCGCCTTTGCCGGCGGCGCCAAGGTGGTGATCGCCGACGAACCCGTCTCTGCGCTCGATGTCTCGGTGCAGGCCGCCGTGACCGACCTGCTGATGGACATCCAGCGCGAGAACCGCACGACGCTGCTGTTCATCAGCCACGACCTCAGCATCGTCCGGTATCTGTCGGACCGGGTGATGGTGATGTATCTCGGCCATGTGGTGGAGCTGGGCTCGACCGACCAGGTCTTCGCGCCGCCCTACCACCCCTACACCGAGGCGCTCTTGTCCGCCGTCCCGATCGCCGACACCAGGGTGAAGAAAAAGCGCATCATCCTGGAAGGCGACATCCCCTCCGCGATGAACCCGCCGCCCGGCTGCCCGTTCCAGACCCGCTGCCGCTGGAAGTCCCGCGTCGCCGGGGGCCTCTGCGAAAAGGAGGTGCCGCCGGTGCAGATGCTGGCCGACGGCCACCAGATCAAGTGCCACCTGACCGCCGATGTCCTGGCCGAGATGGAGCCGGTAATCACCATCGCGGCCGAGTGATGGCCGCAGCGTCATGCGCCTGTCATCCGGCCCGTTCAGGGTGCCGGGCATGAGGGGCCGCACGCCATGCCCGTGACCATCGAGCCGCCCCGCGGCGGCGAGCCCTGGCTTCTGACCCCCGGCCCGCTGACCACCTCGGCCGCCGTCAAGGCCGCGATGGCCGTGGACCGGGGCTCCTGGGACGCCGACTTCCGCGGCATCACGGCAGAAGTCCGCGCCCGCCTCCTGGCGCTGCTGGGCGACGGTTCCGACGCCTATGCCTGCGTGCCGATCCAGGGCTCGGGCTCGTTCTGCGTCGAGGCGATGCTGGGCACCTTCCTGCCGCGGGCCGGCCATGCGCTGGTGCTGGCCAACGGCGCCTATGGCCAGCGGGCGGGCAAGGCGCTGGCACAGATGGGCCGCGCGGTGACCGTGCTCGACAAGGGCGACTACCTCCCGCCGCGCGGACCCGAGGTCGCCCGCCAACTGGCCGCCGACCCCGCGATCACCCATGTGGTCGCGATCCACTGCGAAACCTCCTCCGGCATCCTGAACCCGCTTGCCGAAATCGCCGCCGCCACCGCCGCCGCGGGACGCCGCCTGCTGGTCGACAGCATGTCCGCCTTCGGCGCCGTTCCCGTCCCGGCCGCCGGGATCGCCTTCGACGCCCTCGTCTCCTCCGCCAACAAGTGCATCGAGGGCGTGCCGGGCTTCGGCTTCGTCCTCGCCCGCAAGGACCTGATGGCCGCGGCGCAGGGCAATTCCCACTCCCTCGCGCTCGACCTGCAGGCGCAATGGGCCGAGATGGAACGCTCCGGCCAATGGCGTTATACGCCGCCCACGCACGTCGTCGCGGCCTTCCTTCAGGCGCTGAGGGAACACGAAGCCGAAGGCGGCATCGCCGCCCGCGGCGCCCGATACGCCGCGAACCGCGACCGGCTGGTCGCCGGGATGCGTGCGCAGGGCTTTGAGACATTGCTTGAAGAACCCTGGCTATCCCCCATCATAACAACGTTTTTCTGCCCCGCAGACCCGGCCTTCCGCTTCCCCGATTTTTACGACCGGATGAAGTCCGCGGGCTTCATCCTCTATCCCGGCAAACTCACCCGGGTGGACAGCTTCCGCGTCGGCACCATCGGCCGGCTCGACACCGGCGTGATCGACCGGGTCCTGGCCGCGGTCGCCGCCACGCTACGGGCCATGGGCGTCGCCACCGGCGCCCCTCCGGCGGCGGCAATCGCCGAAAAACGCAATGCTCAGCAGGAGCTTGACACATGACCTTCAAGGCCGCCGTGTTCGACTGGGCCGGCACGATGATCGACTTCGGCTCCTTCGCGCCGATGGGCGCCTTTGTCGAGGCCTTCGCCCGCTTCGGCGTGACGGTGACCGTCGACCAGGCCCGCGCGCCGATGGGCAGGCCCAAGTGGGACCACGTAAAGGCCATGCTCGACGATCCCGGCGTGGAGGCCGCCTGGCGCGCCGCCCGCAGCCAGCCCCCCTCCACCAACGACGTCGATGCGGTCTACAACGTCTTCGTGCCGATGAACGAAGAGGTCGTGGCCCGCTACGCCACCCTCGTCCCCGGCGCGCTCGACACCGTCCGCTGGCTGCGCGCGCGCGGGATGAAGATCGGCTCCACCACCGGCTACACCCGCTCGATCATGGCCCGTGTCCTGCCCGTCGCCGCGGCGCAGGGCTACACGCCCGACAACTGCGTCTGCGCCGACGACCTGCCCGAAGGCCGCCCCGGGCCCCTGCAGATGTACCAGACCTTCATCGACCTGCGCGTCTACCCGCCCGCGGCGGTGGTCAAGGTCGACGACACCGAACCCGGCATCGCCGAAGGCGTGGCGGGGGGCTGCCTGACCGTGGGCGTGGCCCTTTCCGGCAACATTGCCGGCCTCACCGCCGAGGACCTCGCCGCCGCACCGGCAACCGAGGTCGCCCGCCTGCGCGCGCTTGCGACCGACCGCCTGACCGCCGCAGGCGCCCACCACGTCATCGACACGGTCGCCGACCTGCCCGCGCTGCTGGAGCGCCTGCAAGGCTGACCGCCCGCCTGCTTCATCTTGGCCGAAATACCCCGGGGTCCGGGGCAGCGCCCCGGCGCCCTCCGCCAGAACCACCGCCGACCCAAGGGCGCGGCAAAATCCTTCCGAAGGATTTTGCAAATTCCTTTCTTCAAGGAATTTGCCCCGAAGACCTGCCGCGTCAGTCCTTGGCACGCTCGACGTAGGAATTGTCGTCGGTGTTGATCACGATCCGCGTTCCCGCCCCGATGTGCGGCGGCACCATCACGCGCAACCCGTTGTCGGTCATCGCGGGCTTGTAGGACGACGAGGCCGTCTGTCCCTTCACCACCGGCTCGGTCTCGGTGATCTCCACGGTGATCTTCTGCGGATACTCGATGCCGATCGCCACGCCCTCGTGGATCTTGAGGTAGACCCGCATGCCTTCCTGCAGATAGGCCTTGCCGTCGCCCACCATGTCGGTGCTGACCACAACCTGGTCGTAGGACACCGGCTCCATGAAGTGGAAGCCCTCGCCGTCCTCGTAGAGGTAGTCGTACTCGCGCTCGTCCACGGTCGCCTTCTCCACCTGGTCGGTGGTCTTCCAGCGTTCCGAAACCTTCACCCCGTCCGAGATCCGGCGCATGCTGACCGAAGTGGTCGGCGTGCCCTTGCCGGGATGGAAGTTCTCGGCGGTAAGCACGACATAGAGGCGGCCGTCCATGTCGACGACGTTGCCCTTGCGGAGGGAGGAGGCGATGACTCTCACGGATGCGGTCCTTGCAGAAGGGGGCAAGCGGGCCTAGAGGCCCGCGCTGGCAGCCCCCTAGCGCATGTCGCGCCCGCGCGCCAGAGAAGAGCCGCAGCAGCGAGAACGCCATGACCGACCCCGCGACGCCCTGGTGGCACCCCGCCCGCCACGCCGACCGCCGCCCGCTTCTGGCGGCGCGCAGCCGCATCGCCGCCGCCGTCCGCGCCTGGTTCGGCGCGCAGGGCTTCACCGAGGTCGAGCCCACCGCGCTGGCCGCCAGCCCGGGGAACGAGGCGCATCTGCATGCCTTCGCCACCGAGGCCGTCGGCCCAGATGGCACATCGCGGCGGCTCTACCTGCACACCTCGCCCGAGTTCGCGATGAAGAAGCTGCTCGCGGCGGGCGAGAGCCGGATCTTCGCGCTCGGCCCGGTCTGGCGCAACCGCGAGGGGGGGGCGCGGCATGCGGCGGAATTCACCATGCTGGAATGGTACCGCGCGGGCGAGGATTACACGCAGGCGATGTCTGACGCGGCGGCCCTCCTGCGGCTGGCCGCCGCGCAGGCAGGGTCCGCACGCCTTACCCGCGGCGACCTCGCCTGCGACCCGGCGGCAGAGCCCGAACGCCTGTCGGTGGCCGAGGCGCTGATGCGCCACGCAGGCGCCGACCTCGACGCCTGCCTGACCGATGCCGGCGACTGGCGCGCAGGCCAGCTGGCCGCGGCGCTGGACGCCGCGGGCGTGGCCCATGGCCCGGGCGACAGCGGGTCCGACCTGTTCTTCCGCCTGCTGGCCGAACGCGTGGAACCCGCCCTCGGCCTCGGCCGCGCCACGATCCTCGACCGCTACCCCGCCTGCGAGGCGGCGCTGGCGCGCCGCTGCCCCGACGACCCCCGCCTGTCCGAACGCTTCGAGCTCTATGCCTGCGGGGTGGAACTGGCCAACGGCTTCGGCGAACTGACCGACGCCGCCGAACAGCGTCTCCGGTTCCAGCAGGAGATGGCGCTCAAGCTGGCCATCTACGGCGAAACCTACCCCATCGACGAGGACTTTCTCGCCGCGCTGGCGCAGATGCCGCCCGCCGCGGGCATCGCGCTGGGGTTCGACCGGCTGGTGATGCTGGCCACCGGCGCGCCGCGGATCGAGGACGTGCGCTGGACGCCCGCCCCCTGACGGCTAGATGTGAACTCTCAGGAGGTTGTTCATCCGGAACGGGGTTAGGCTGCAAT
>CAZCPY010000026.1:0-6887 GCA_964499865.1 uncultured Rhodobacterales bacterium
AAAATGGCCGCGTAAGTTCTACGGATGCACCCCGTTAAGAGTGGGGGGATTACCGGCCCATCGCGGTAAGGAGTTCTTTCAACGTTCTCTCGGCGTTGCCATTCATCCAGGGCTTTGGAACTACTTCAATATCAGGTAGAAAAGGCGGGAAAAATTCTACCTCAACGCGTCCTCTACCCTCAGAACGCAAACCCCTCCGTCACCTCCCGCCGCCCCAGCGTCAGCGCGTCGGCGACGTGGACCATCGGGCTGAGGTCCACCTCCGACCCCCCCGCCCGCACCAGCCCCGCCATGCGGGCGTAGAGGGCGGGGTATTCGCCCATGATGCTGTCCTCGCTTGCCACCGGCTGCCCGTCGATCTCCAGCCGGTTGCCGCCCATGCGCAGGGCAAGCGTCCCGTCGGGCGTTTCGACCTCGATGTCCCAGGTCTGCGGGCCCTCCTGGCGCCAGTCGAAATCGGCGGTCACCCCTTGGGCAAACACAAGCGTGGCGGCGATGGGGGTCTGGCGGTTGGCGGGGTAGGTGAGCACCGCGGAGGTCAGGTGGACCGGCATCGGCAGGATTTCCGTCAGGATCGACAGCGCGTTGATGCCCGGATCGAAGACACCCATGCCGCCGGGCTCGAACACCCAGTCCTGCCCGGGGTGCCATTTGCGCACGTCCTCGCGCCAGGTGACATGCGCCCGCGTCACCGTCCCGCCCGCCAGCCAGGCCTTGGCGGGGGCCACCGCCTCGGCCATCCGGCTGTGCCAGGTGGCATAGAGCGTGAGGCCCTGCGCGCGGGCCAGCCGTTCCAGCGCATGCACCTCGGCCAGGGTGGCGCCGGGGGGCTTTTCCAGCATGACGTGCCGCCCGGCCTTCAAGGCCGCCTCGGCATGGGCAAAGCGCGGCACGGGGGGCAGGCAGAGCGAGACGACCCCGATGTCGGGCCGCGCCTCCAGCATCGCCTCAAGCGTCGTGAAGGCCGGAACCCCCGCGACCGAGCCCTTGCGGCTGACGGTGGCGGCCAGCCGCCAGTCGGGGCTGGCGGCGATGGCGGGGACGTGCTGGTCGACAGCGATCTTGCCGATGCCGACGAGGGCGACCTTCAGCGGTTCCATCAGTGGCTTTCCCGCGCGACGGCGTTGCCGCGGCAGCCGACGAGGAAGTCCATGTCGGCGCCCCTGTCGGCGCCCTGCACATGGTCGTGGTACAGCTTCGCATAGCCCCCCGCAGGCGGCTCGGCCGCGGGGGTCCAGGCGGCCAGGCGGGCCTGAAGCTCGGCCTCGGGGATGTCGAGGTGCAGGCGGCGGCCTGCGACGTCCAGTTCGATCATGTCGCCCGACCGCACCACGGCCAGCGGCCCGCCGCGGGCGGCCTCGGGGGAGGTGTGCAGGACGACCGTGCCATAGGCCGTGCCCGACATGCGGGCGTCCGAGATGCGGACCATGTCGGTGATGCCCTTGCGCAGCACCTTGGGCGGAAGCCCCATGTTGCCGACCTCGGCCATGCCGGGATAGCCGCGGGGGCCGCACATCTTCAGCACCATCACGCAGGTCTCGTCGATGTCGAGCGCCTCGTCGTTGATGCGGGCCTTGTAGTCGTCGATGTCCTCGAACACGACCGCGCGCCCGCGGTGCTGCATGAGCGCGGGCGAGGCGGCAGAGGGCTTGAGCACCGCCCCGTCGGGCGCGAGGTTGCCCCTGACCACCACGATCCCGCCCGACTGGGTCAGCGCCTTTTCCGCGGGCAGGATCACGTCGTCATTGTCGATGCGGGCGTCCCTGACCTCGTCCCAGATCGCGCCGCCGCTGACGGTCAGCGCGTCCTTGTGCAGAAGCCCCGCCTCGCCCAGCCGCCTGATGACCGCAGGCAGGCCGCCGGCGTAGAAGAACTCCTCCATCAGGTATTTGCCCGAGGGCATCAGGTTCACGACCGTCGGCACGTCGCGACCCCAGTCGTCCCAGTCGTCCAGCGTCAGGTCGATGCCGCAGCGCCCGGCGATGGCCAGCAGGTGGATCACCGCATTGGTGGACCCTCCGATGGCGGCATTGGTGCGGATGGCGTTGCGGAAGGCCTCGCGCGTCAGGATGTCGGATGGCTTGAGGTCGTCCTTGACCATCTGCACGATGCGCCTGCCGGTCAGCTGCGCCATCGCGCGGCGGCGGGAGTCTACCGCGGGGATCGCGGCGTTGCCGGACAGGGTCATGCCCAGTGCCTCGACCATGCTGGCCATGGTGCTGGCGGTGCCCATGGTGTTGCAGGACCCGGGGCTGCGGGACATCGAGGCCTCGGCCTCGACGAACTCCTCCGCCGTCATCTCGCCCGCCTTCACCGCCTCGGAGAATTTCCACAGGTGGGTGCCGGAGCCCACGCGTTCGCCGCGGAAATAGCCGTTCAGCATCGGCCCGCCGCTGACCATGATGGTGGGCAGGTCCACGCTCGCGGCGCCCATCAGCAAGGATGGCGTGGTCTTGTCGCAGCCCACCAGGCAGACCACGCCGTCCATCTGCTGGCCGCGGATCGTCTCCTCCACCGCCATGGCGGCCAGGTTGCGGAACATCATCGCGGTGGGGCGGAAGCCGGACTCGGACACCGAGAACACCGGCACGATCACGGGGAATCCGCCCGCCTCGTAGACGCCATGCTTCACCCGCTCGGCCAGGTCGTTGAGATGCGCGTTGCAGGGGTTCAGCTCGCTGAAGGTGTTCAGGATGCCGATCACCGGGCGGCCGTCGAACAGGTCGGCGGGCAGGCCCTGGTTCTTCATCCAGCCGCGGTGATAGATCGCGTCCTTCGACATGCCGCCGAACCATTCCTGCGAGCGCAGCTTGCGCGGCCAGGGGGCGGGGGTGAACTTGGCCATCGGGGCTTTCCTCACAGGGGATTGACGGTGGTGGCACCCGCAGCCTTGGGCGCGAAGCGCAAGGCGTTGCGCAGGGGCTGGCCGAAGTCGGGGGCGGTGATCTCGAAGACATCGCCCGCCTGCGGCGTGATGCCGTCGGCGAAGGACAGGGTGGCGGTGCCGAAGTAGTGGACATGCAGGTCGCCGGGCTGGCGGAAGATCGCATACTTGAAGTGGTGGTGTTCCAGGTTGGCGAGCGTGTGGGACATGTTCGCCTCGCCCGACAGGAACGGCCTTTCCCAGACCCGTTGCCCGTCCCGCAGGATGGCAGAGGTGCCGCGGACATCAGGGGGCAGGTCGCCCACCAGGATCTCCGGGCCGAAGGATGCCACGCGCAGCTTGGAATGGGCCAGCCACAGGTAGTTGACCCGTTCCGTCACATGGTCCGAGAACTCGTTGCCAAGCGCCCAGCCGATGCGGTGCGGCGTGCCGTCGGGGCCGATGAGGTAAAGGCCGGTGACCTCGGGCTCCTCTCCCCCGTCCGCGGCAAAGCCCGGGGCCTCCAGCACCTCGCCCGGTGCCACGGCGGCGTGGCCGTTGCCCTTGTAGAACCATTCGGGCTGCGCCCCCACCGCGCCCGGGGCAGGACGGCCGCCCTCCAGCCCCATGCGGAACATCTTCATGCTGTCGGTCAGCGTCTCGGCGCCCGCGAGTTTCGCGTGCATCGCGTCGCGCGCCGAGGCGCTGCCCAGATGCGTCAGCCCGGTGCCCGTCAGGTGCAGGTGCGCGGGGTCGGGGTGGCGGACGGGCAGGTCGAAGACGGCGCGCGACAGGTCCACCGTCTCGCCCAGGCCCCGGCGGTCCACCTCGGCCGCCAGCCCGCGGCCCCCGGCAATGGCGGTCGAGGCAAGTTCGTAGACCGAGGCCGTGCCGCGCACGAGGCGCGCCTCGGCACCCTCGCGCGCGACGACGCCCGCGCCCCTGACGGTGGAAAGATGCATCGGCGGCCTCACTTCGTCTTGTTGTAGACGTCGAAGACCACGGCCACGAGCAGGACCATGCCCTTGATCATCTGCTGGTAGTCGATGCCCACGCCCAGGATCGACATGCCCATGTTCATCACGCCCATGATCAGCGCGCCGATCACCACGCCGATGATCCGCCCCGACCCGCCCGCCATCGAGGCCCCGCCGATGAAGACGGCGGCGATGGCGTCAAGCTCGAACCCGGTGCCCGCCTTGGGCGTGGCGCTGTTCAGCCGCGCGGTCACCATCATGCCCGCCAGCGCCGCCAGCACGCCCATGTTGACAAAGCAGAAGAACACCAGCCGTTCGGTCCCGATGCCCGACAGCTTGGCCGCCTTCTCGTTGCCGCCCACGGCATAGATGCGGCGGCCCTGCACGGTGTTCTCGGTGAAGAAGGCGTACAGCACGATCAGCACCGCCAGCACCACCAGCACGTTCGGCAGGCCGCGGAAACTGGCCAGCTGCCAGCCCACGAAGGCCATGGCGGCGGCGATGATCAGCGACCTTGCCCAGAACAGGCCCGCGGGTTCGGGGGTGATGCCGAATTCCATGTCCCTTGCCCTTGCGCGCAGGCCGATCCAGATCACCACGCCGATGGCGATGGCGGCGATGATCAGCGTCAGCCCGTGCGGCTTGCCCAGGCCCGTCAGGTCGGGGATGAAGCCCGAGGACATCGCCTGGAACGCCTTGGGGAAGGGCCCGATGTTCTGCCCGCCCAGCAGCCACAGGGTGGCGCCGCGGAACACCAGCATGCCGGCCAGCGTGACGATGAAGCTCGGGATGCGCCAGTAGGCGACCCAGTAGCCCTGCGCCGCCCCGATCAGCCCGCCCACCACCAGCGTCAAGGGGATCACCGCCCAGACCGGCAGGTCGAGGTCCACCGTCAGGAAGGCCGCCACCGCCCCGGTAAAGGCCGCGACGGACCCCACCGACAGGTCGATGTGGCCCGCCACGATGATCAGCAGCATCCCCAGCGCCAGGATGATGACATGGCCGTTCTGCAGGAAGATGTTGGTGATGTTCGGCGCCTGCAGGAACATCGGCTTGCCCTGGGCCGAGACCAGGATCGAGAACAGCACCACGATGGCGACCAGCGCCAAGAGCATGCCGTTTTCCCGCAGGTGGCCCGCCAGCGCGCCTTGCCGTTGGTCCGCCATCTACGCCGCCCTCCCCACGTCGCGCACGATCATCGCCATGATCCTTTCCTGGCTGGCCTCGCCGCGGGCCAGTTCACCCACGATGCGGCCCTCGTTCATCACGTAGATGCGGTCGCACATGCCCAGAAGCTCGGGCATTTCCGAGCTGATCATCAGCACCCCGCGCCCCTGCTGGGCGAGATCCTTCATGATCGTGTAGATCTCGAACTTCGCGCCCACGTCGATGCCGCGGGTGGGTTCGTCCAGGATCAGAAGCTGGGGGTCGGTGAACAGCCACTTCGACAGCACCACCTTCTGCTGGTTGCCGCCCGAAAGGTTCACCACCTTCTGCTGCACGCCGGGGGTGCGGATCGCAAGCTGGCTGCGGTAGCCCTCGGCCACCTGCGCCTCGCGCCGCTTGTCGAGGATGTGGCGCCGCGCGATGCCCGCCAGGTTCGCGAGGCTGATGTTCTTCAGGATCGGCTCGTCCAGGATCAGCCCCAGCGCCTTGCGGTCCTCGGTGACATAGGAGATGCCCGCCGCGATCGCCTTCGGCACGGTCGAGACATCGACCGGGCGGCCACCCATGCGGACCTGCCCCGTGTGGCCCTTGCCGTAGCTGCGGCCGAAGACCGACATGGCCAGTTCCGTGCGCCCGGTGCCCATCAGGCCCGCAATGCCGACGATCTCGCCCTTGCGCACGTTGAGCGAGACGCCCCTGATCATCTGCCGCCCGGCCTGTTCGGGGTGCCAGCAGCACCAGTCCTGCACCTCGAACAGCATCTCGCCCGGGTCGGGGGTCCGTTCGGGGTAGCGGTGCGCCATGTCGCGGCCGACCATGTCGCGGATGATGCGGTCTTCGCTGATCTCGGCCTTGGTGAGCGTGGACACCGAGGTGCCGTCGCGGATCACGGTGATGCGGTCGGCCACGCGGGCGATCTCGTTCAGCTTGTGGCTGATGATGATCTGCGTGACGCCCTGCGCCTTGAGTTCCAGCATCAGGTCCAGCAGGCGGTCGGCGTCGGCCTCCTGCAACGCCGCGGTGGGTTCGTCCAGGATCAGCAGGCGCACGTTCTTGGACAGCGCCTTGGCGATCTCGATCAGCTGCTGCTTGCCGACGCCCAGCTTGCCCACGATGGCGCCGGGGGGCTCGTTCAGGCCGACGCGGCGCAGAAGCGCCTCTGTCTTCTGGAAGGCGAGCGGCCAGGAGATCACGCCCCTGGACGCCACCTCGTTGCCCATGAACAGGTTCTCGGCGATCGACAGCAGCGGGATCAGCGCAAGTTCCTGGTGGATGATGATGATGCCCTGGTGTTCGCTGTCGCGGATCGTGCGGTTGCGCAGCGGGCGGCCGTCGTAGGCGATTTCGCCGTCGAAACTGCCGTGCGGATAGACGCCCGACAGCACCTTCATCAGGGTGGACTTGCCCGCGCCGTTCTCGCCGCAGATGGCGTGAATCTCCCCGGTCTCGACCGCAAGGCTCACGCGGTCAAGCGCCTTCACGCCCGGGAAAACCTTGGTGATCCCCCGCATTTCCAGAAGTGTCGGCACGGCTCCTCCCGCAGGGCAGGTCCGCCGGCACCGGTGCCGGCGGACCTCCAAGGATCAGCTTACTGCAGCTGGTCCGCGGTGTAGTAGCCCGAACCGACCAGAACCGCCTCGTAGTTCGACAGGTTCACCGAAACCGGCTCCAGCAGGTAGGACGGCACGACCTTGACGCCGTTGTCGTAGGTCTTGGTGTCGTTGATCTCGGGCTCGCCGCCGCCGAGGACCGCGTCCACCATCTTGACGGTGACCTTGGCCAGTTCGCGGGTGTCCTTGAAGATCGTCGAATACTGCTCGCCCGCGATCATCGACTTGACCGAGGGGATCTCGGCGTCCTGGCCGGTGACGATCGGCATC
>CAZCPY010000026.1:6987-29118 GCA_964499865.1 uncultured Rhodobacterales bacterium
CGGTTGCAGGACCGACATCGCGCCGTTGTAGAAGAAGAAGGCGTTGTTGTCGTCCGGGCTGCCGCCGAACAGCTCGACATTCCACGGCTTCACGTCGGGGAAGCGTTCCTTGAGGCCCGCAACCAGGCTTTCGGCCTGCTGCACGCCGACCTTGAAGTTGTCGAAGGTGGCGTAATAGTCGACCGACCCGGAATCGCGGATCAGCCGGTCATAGGCGATGACCTTGATGCCCTGCGCGGCGGCGTTGTCCAGCGCGTTCGACAGCGTGGTGCCGTCGATGGCCGCGATCACCAGCGCCTTGACGCCGCTCGTGATCATGTTCTCGATCTGGGCCAGCTGGGTCGGGATGTCATCCTCGGCATATTGCAGGTCGGCGACATAGCCGGCCTCGGTGAAGGCCTTCACCATCGACTCGCCGTCGGAAATCCAGCGCGACGAGGATTTGGTGGGCATCGCGATGCCGACCGAGCCCTTTTCCTGGGCAAACAGCGGCAGCGCGGTCAGCGCGGCCGTCGAACCGGCAAGGGCCATCAGGCCGCGGCGGGTCAAGTTCATCTCGTATCCTCCCGTTCATCTTGTGCATCCGTCTTGGGCAGGTTTCCCGTGCCGGTGCCCGCGGATGGGGCGATGTTTGACGGGAAGTCACATACCTGTCAAATACCGGGAATCGGTGAAAACATATGCGTCCAGGCATGATCCACTCCGCCCAGGCCATCGCCGCCGCGCTGCGCCAGCTCAAGCCCACGCAACTGCGCCTGATGGCCGCCCTGCGCGACGACGACGGGCTCGGCCGGTCGGCCGACCGCCTCGGCATCTCGCAACCCGCCGCCTCGCGCCTGCTCGCCGAACTGGAGGCCGCGCTCGGCCTGCGCCTGCACGGACGCGAGGGCCGCCGCCTGCGGCTGACCGAGGCGGGGGCGGCGCTGGCGCGGCGCGCGGCGCGCATCCAGATCGAGCTGACCGACGCCGCGCGCGAGGTGGCCGAGGCGGCGACCGGCAGCGCCGGCACGATCCGCGTGGGCGCGGTGACCGGCCCCGCGCTCAGCCTCGTCATGCCCGCGATCCTAGATTTGCAGGAGGCCGCGCCGGATCTGCATGTGGAGGTGACGGTCGCAACCTCGGTCGTGCTGTGCGATGCGCTGCGCGAGGGTGGACTCGATTTCGCCCTCGCCCGACCGGGGGCGGCCGACACCATGCTCGAGGCGCGGCTGATCGGGGACGAGCCCCTGTCGATGGCCGTGCGCCGTGGCCACCCGCTGCTGGCGCGCGGGGACCTTGCGCTCGATGACCTGATGGCCTGCGACTGGGTGCTGGGGCCGGACGACACGCTGCTGACCCAGACGGTGATGGCGCGGCTGGCCGAGTTGCGCCTGCCCGCCCCGCGGCGGCGGATATCAACCTCGTCCTTCCTGTTCACGCTGGCGCTGCTGACCCAGAGCGACGCCATCGCGCCGCTGGCAAGGCCCGTGGTCGACAGCTTTTCCGGCAACCCGGCGATGCCCTTCGCCGCCCTGCCCGTCGACCTGGGCCTGAGCGTGACGCCCTTCAGCCTGGTCACGCGGATCGGCGCGCAGCTGACCCCGGGCGCCCGGCGGCTGGCGGATGCGATCCTCGACCGCGGCGGGGGCGCCTTCGCGGCGCCGGGGGCCTAGAGCCCGCGCGGCTGCCGGCGCACCCGGGCCGCGCGGGGGGCGGCGTCGTTGCGGCGGTGCCAGAAGGCCGAGGCCGGGAAGGGCCTCACCCCGACCGGCGGGGCGGCGGTGACCGGGCCGAAGCCCGGGGCCGGCGCGCGGGCCACGCGGGCGGGCAGTGAAGGCCGCCAGAAGGCGGCCTGCGAGGCCCGGCTGCACCGCCTGACGACGGGTGTGCAGGGGCGGTTTCCGGGCTACCTCGGCGCCGAGGTCCACCACCCCGGCGCGACCGGCGGCGGTTGCCGCAGCGTCTTCCGTTTCGACGGCCTCGACCATCTCGACGCCTTCGAGCGGTCGGACTTTCGCGCCGCGATGCTGGCCGAAGCCGCATCGGCGTTTGCCGCCGATGCCGCCCGGGATCGGCTGACCGGCCCCGAGTTCTGGTTCGACCCGCGCCCGGAACCCGCGTGCCGCAGCCCGCACCGCATGGCGCTGGCGGTGGTGGCGGTGGTCTTCGTGCTGGAGCCGGCGCCGAACCTGACGCCGCGGCCCCCGATGGCGGGCTGGCCGCTGCCGCTGCGGGTGCCGGTCACCGTCCGCATCCGGGTCGCGCTGGTGACCTGTGTCATCATGCCCCGTCCGACCCCGCGGATCGCGGGCTTCATCCACCCCGAAAGCGCGACGCTCTGAAAGGATCGGCCGATGTCTGCCGCTGTCGACGTGCACAGGAAACGGCGCGTGCCGATGATCGCCGCCAGTCCCGGGGTTTCGCCCTCCACCGGCCGGCCCGCGGGCTTGTCGCGGGGGGAACTGACGCACCCCTGGCGGACCTTCACCGCGGCCGGCGGCGAGGTCGAGATCGTCTCGCCCGCGGGCGGCGATCCGGTGGCGGACGGGTATTCCGGCCCCGAGGACGCCTCGGGCCGTTCGGCCTGCACCCGGTCGCGGGCGGTCCGGGCGGCGAGGAACGGCGGGCCGGTGCGCCGCGCCTCGGCGAGGTCGGCCATTCCCTTCGCGGCGACGGTGATGTCGATCTTTTCCTGCGCCGCCGCCTGCGCCGTCCCGGGCGCGGGGGTTGCCGCGCATCCGCCCGGCCCGGTCCGGCCGGCCGGCCGTCGTCGCGTCCGTCACTGCGCGTCCTTGCGGCCCCGATGGCGTCAAACGGCCAGCACCGGCGCCCCCAGCGCCGTCATGATCGGCTCCACCCCCAGCCCCGGCGCGTCCGAGGCGCGCATCCGGCCGTTCACCCGCCGCGGCGCGCCGGTGGCGATGTCCCTCGTGCCGTAGGAATTGAAGTCGGTGGCGGAGAAGGTGAATTCCTGCGGCGTGGACTGCGCCAGATGGGCGATGGTGGCGGTGACGATGTCGCCGCCCCAGGTGTCCTCGATGGTCATCGGGATGCCTGCGCTGACGCAGAGGTCGCGCATCTGTTTGGCCCTGGTCAGGCCGCCGACCTTGGAGATCTTCAGGTTGATGACATCCATCGCGCCTTCCGCGATCCCCCGCGTCAGGTCGCCCACGGACCCGATCACCTCGTCCAGCACGAAGGGCAGCGACGTGCGGCGGCGGGTGGCAAGGCATTCCTCGTAGGTGGGCGAGGGCTGTTCGATGTAGACGTCCACGTCGCGCACCGCGTTCACCACGCGCGCCGCCTCGTGCATCGTCCAGCCGGTATTGGCATCGGCGACCAGCACGTCGCCGGGCTGCAGGGCCGCGCGGGCCATGCGGATGCGGGCGATGTCGCTGTCGGCATCGGCGCCGACCTTGAGCTGGAATTTCGTATACCCTTCCGCCCGGTAGCGCGCGACGTTCGCCGCCATCGCCCCGGGCTCGATCTGCGAAATGGCGCGGTAGAGGACGATGTCTTCCTGCGCGCGGCCGCCGAGGAGCTGATAGCACGGCAGGCCCGTGGCTTTCCCGAGGATGTCCCAGCAGGCGACGTCGATCGCCGCCTTGACGTAGGGGTGGCCGCGCAGGACGGCGTCCATGTGGCGGTTCAGGACGATCAGGTCGCGGGGGTCCAGCCCGATGACCTTGGGCGCGATTTCCGCCAGGCCCGACCTGACCCCCAGCGCATAGGCCGGCAGGTAGGCCGACCCCAGCGGGCAGCATTCGCCCCAGCCGGTGATGCCTGCGTCGGTTTCCACGCCGACGACGGTGGCGTCGAAGACATCGACGTAGTTCCCGTTCGACCAGGAATAGCGGCCTTCCTTGAGCGGCAGGTCGACCTGCCAGGCCTTGATGGCGGTGATCTTCATGCGCGTCTCCGGGTCGGTGTCGGGTTGATGGCGGGGCCCCCCCCACCCCATCCCTCCCCCACGAGGGGGGAGGGAGGCGCGAGGTCGGCGGGCCGGTCTCAGGCGGCGAGCGGCAGGTCGGGCAACGCCGGGCGGGTGGCGAGTGCGGCGCGGATCACCCGCTCCACCTCGGCCCGGCGGGCGCCGGTCAGGGGCTGGCGGGGGGTGCGGACGCGGTCGTTGGAGCCGATGGCATGGACCTCGGCCAGCTTGATGTTCTGGACGAGGTAGGTGGAGACATCGAGGTCCAGAAGCGGCCGGAACCAGCGGTAGATCGCCAGCGCCTCGGCCGTCCGCCCCGCCTGCATCAGGCGCCAGATCGCCACCGTCTCGGCCGGGAAGGCGACCACCAGCCCGGCGACCCAGCCCACCGCACCCACGGCCAGCGCCTCGAAGGCCAGGTTGTCGACGCCGGTGAACAGGTCATAGCGGCCGCCAAGCCGGTTGATGATCTCGGTCGACCGGCGGATGTCGTCGCTGCTTTCCTTGACGGCGACAAAGCGGGGATCGTCGGCCAGCCGTTCCATGATCTCGACCGTCACGTCGACGCGGTAGGCGACACGGTTGGAATAGATCATCACCGGCAGGTCGCCCGCGGCGGCGATGGCGCGCAGGTTCGCCTCGGTCTCCTCCGGGTTGGTGTGGTAGATCGGCGAGGGCACGATCATCAGCCCCGACGCGCCCGCCCTCGCCGCCTTCTGCGCCATCTCGCAGGCGGCCCAGGTGGCGCCTTCGCAGACGGTCATCAGCACCGGCCGCCCCCCCGCCACGCCTTGCGCGGTCTTCATGACCGCCAGCCGCTCCTCCTGCCGCAGCATCGGCCCTTCGCCGAGCGACCCCGCCACGATCAGCCCGTCGCAGCCCGCCTGCATCTGCAGGGCAAAGCAGCGCTCCATCTCGGCATGGTCGAGCCCGCCGTCCGGCGTGAACTTCGTCGTCACGGCGGGCATCACACCCTTCCACATGGGTCTACTCCTTACGATCTGGCGCCCTGCGCGGTGTTCAGGAAGGCCGCGGTCTCGGGCTTTTGCGGGGCATCGAAAATCTGGCCGGGGGCGCCGATCTCGTGGATCAGCCCATCGCGGAAGAAGGCCACGCGGTCGGAAACCTCGCGGGCAAAGCGCATCTCGTGGGTGACGCAGATCATCGTCATCCCGTCCGAGGCGAGCAGGCGCAGCGTATCCAGCACCTCGCCCACCAGCTGCGGGTCCAAGGCCGAGGTCACCTCGTCGAACAGCATGTAGTCCGGCGACATGGCGAGCGCGCGCGCGATTGCCATGCGCTGCTGCTGCCCGCCCGACAGGCGCGAGGGGTAGACCTTGAGCTTGTCGGCAAGGCCCACATGCGAAAGCTGCCTGACCGCAATCGCCTCGGCGTCCGCCGCCGCCATCCCCAGCACCTTGCGGGGCGCGAGGGTGACGTTTTCCAGCACCGTCAGGTGCGGGAAGGCGTTGAACTGCTGGAACACGATGCCGATCCGGCGGCGCAGGCGGTTCAGGTCGGTGCCGGGGCCGTGCACCTCGGTCCCGTCCACCAGGATGCGGCCCTTCTGGATCGGCTCCAGCCCGTTGATGCAGGTCAGCAGCGTCGACTTGCCCGAGCCGGACCCGCCGATGATCGACACCACCTCGCCCTTCTGCACGGTCAGCGAGACGCCCTTCAGCACCTGAAGCGCGCCAAAGGCCTTGTGGACGCCCTCGACCTCAATCATGCGCGCGCCACCTCTGTTCCAGCCGGCCGCCCAGGCGGGCGATGGGGAAGGACAGCAGGAAGTAGATCGCCCCCGCAACCATCAGGAAGAACAGGGGCTCCTGCAACCGCGTCACCAGGATCTGCGAGGCGCGCAGAAGCTCGATGATCCCCAGCCACAGGATCAGGGCCGAATCCTTCATCACCCCCAGCGCCAGCCCGATCCAGCCGGGCAGCGCCACGCGGGCGGCCATCGGCAGCGTGATGTTGGCCATGTCCTGCCGCCAGGTCATCCCCAGCGACCGCGCCGCGCGCCGGGTCACGGCGGGCACCGCGTCGATGCCGCCCCTTACGATCTCGGTGCAATAGGCCGCGGTATAGAGCGACAGGACCACGCAGGCGACGAGGAAGGGCGACAGGCCCAGCATCAGGATCGACTGGAAGGCATTCACCAGGATCAGCTGGATGAGCAGCGGCACCGAGCGCAGCACGTCGAGGACGAAGGTCAGCGGCGCCATCACCAGCCAGTGGAACTGCGCCTTGAGGATGCCGAAGACCAGGCCAAGAAGCGTGCCGAAGGCGACCGAGATCAGCGTCACCGCCAGTGTCACCGCGGCGCCCTGCATCAGGAAGCCGAGGTCCTTCAGCGTGAGGGCGGTGTCGAACATCCCTCAATACCGGAACAGCCGCCAGGCCATCAGCCGGGCGGTCAGCATGACGGTCTTGGCGATCAGGTAGTACAGCACCGCCGCCAGCGCGAAGAACTCGAAGGTGCGGAAGGTCTTGACGTTCAGGCTCTGGGTCACTCCGGCGAGGTCGGTCGCCATGCCGACGGTGATCCCGAGCGAGGTCATCAGGATCGCCCAGACCATCTGGTTGGTCATCGGCGGAAACGAGATGCGGAACATCTGCGGCACCACGACATACCGGAAGGCTGCGACCGGACCGAGGCCGAGCGACCGGGCAGCCCGCGTCTGGGTGGGCGGGATCGCCGTCAGCGCGCCGCGGAACGTCTCGCACAGATACCCCGCATTGTTGAAGGTGATCCCTGCCAGCAGCGCGGTGTAGGGCGACAGGTAGATGCCGAAGGCGCCGAGGCCGAAATGCGCCATGTAGATCTGGAACAGCGCGGGCGTGTTGCGCGCGACCTCCACCCAGACGACGGCGACCCCGGCCAGCACCCGGTTCCCCGAGATCCGCGCGACCGCCAGCAGCACCGCGAAGGCGATGCCCATCAGCATCGACAGGACCGCGACTTCCAGCGTGACCAGGGCCCCTTGCAGCAACTCGGGCAGTGCGCGGAACGCCTGGTACCAGTGAAGGGTGTAGCCGAACATCAGGTCTGCCGGTGATCTGGGGTGGCGCAGGCCGTCGAGCCTGCGCCTTTCCCTGGTTCAGCGATAGACGCCGTCGATGGTCAGCCCCGGCGCCGCGGCGCCGCCGCCGATCCACTGGTTGAACAACTCCTCGTAGCGGCCGGTGCGGACCTGCTGGTTGACGAACAGGTTGAGGTAGTTGATCAGCCCCTGTTCCTCGCGCAGCGAGATCAGCGCCACATAGTCGATGTCATAGGGCGCGTCGCCCTTGATGACGAAGCCCGGATACTGCCCCGTGGCGATGATCGAGGTGGCCACGGTCGAGGTGACGACCGTCGCGTCGATCTGCCCCTGCGACAGCGCCAGGAACACGTCGGCCTGCGTCTGGTAGGGGCGGAATTCGCCCGAGCCCCAGTTCTTGACGTTCTCCTCCAGTTGCAGCCCCTCGTAGGTGCCCGCGACGGACCCCACGACCTTGCCCGCCTGGCCCTCGAAGTTCTCGATGCCGGTATCCTCGCGGGTCAGCACGACCATCTGGAAGGCGAAGTAGGGGATCGAGAAGCCGATCGTCTTGGCGCGTTCCAGCGTGTCCGAGGTGGAGGCGACGCCCACGTCGGCGCGACCGGAGACCAGCGCGGGAATGCGGTCGGGGAACGGGGTCTCGACGATCTCGGCGGTGACACCCAGCGCCGCGGCGAGGTCCTTGCAGTAGTCGACATCGAAGCCGATCGGCTCGTTGTTGGCATCGCGCGACCCCATCGGCGGGAAGTCCAGCACCACGGCGCAGCGCAGCACGCCCGAGGCGATGATGTCGTCAAGCTTGTCGGCCCGGGCCAGGCCCGCAGGCAGCGCGGCGGCAAGCGCCAGGGCGGTCAGGGTGATCTTGTTCATGGGGAACCTCTCTGTTGCAGCGCTGCGGGTGGCCGGGAATCGCGCCTGATTGCAGTCTAGTGGATATTGGATACAATTTACAACACAGGCACCCCTTGCCCCGGCCCGCCCTTGCCGCCAGTCTGCCGCACCCGATCCCGGACCCGCCCCGATGACGCTGAACCTCAAGGCCGTGAACGTGGCCACCATGCCTTCGCCCGCCGACCTCATCTTCGAGGCGCTGCGCGAGGCCATCGTCGAGGGGCGGCTCAAGGACGGCGATACGCTGCGGCAGGACCAGATCGCCGGCATGTTCAACGTCAGCCGCATCCCGGTGCGCGAGGCGCTGGCGCGGCTGGAGGAGCAGGGGCTCGTCTCCACCCGGCGGCACAAGGGGGCGGTGGTCTCGTCGCTGTCGCTGACCGAAATCGCCGAGATGTTCGAGTTCCGCGCGCTGGTGGAAGGCGAGGCGATCCGGCTGTCGGTGCAGCGGATTTCCGACGCCACGCTGGCCGAGGCCGAAGCCTGCTGCCGCGCCTTCGAGGACGAACCCGACAGCGCGCAATGGGGCCGGCTGAACCGGCTGTTCCACTATTCGCTCTACCGCGACTGCGGACGGCCCTACTACCTCGGCATCGTGTCCAAGGCGCTGGACCAGATCTCGCGCTATCTGCGGGCGCAACTGGTTCTGACGCATGGCCGCGACCGCGCGCGGGTCGAACACCGGGCGATCCTCGGGGCGGCAATCCGGCGCGACGCCGACCGGGCCGCCGACCTGACGCGGACCCATATCCTGGGGGCCGGCCAGTCCCTGATCAAGGTGCTGCAGGCACAGCGGTAGGGCCCGGGCAGCCTATGCGGGCGGCGTCGGCAGGAAAGGGTCCGGGCGGTGCAGGCGCCGATGTCGCGCCGCGCGTCGGGCGGTCGGCCCGAAACGGCCGGCGGGGTCGCGGCCGGTCGCCAGGGGCCGCGCCGGTTCCCGGGTGCCGGTCGTCCCGTCGCCGGCTGGTGTCCGGGGTGCCGGATCGAGGACAGGTCTGGCGATGTCATCGGCCACGCCATCTTCATCCGGCCCTGCGTCCGGATCAGGCGGCAGGGATGGCCCGTCATGCCGACCAGACCATCGCCGCCGTTCTGCCGGTCCACCTCCGCGATCCGCGCGGCCCATGGCGGCGCGGAACGAACGAGAACACCGGCGGCCTGCCGCGCCCATGGTTTCCGAACGGCACTGATGCCAGCCTGCACGGACCTGATGATCCCGGGGCGGCGGCGGCCGGCGCTCGGGAGGCGCCGGCCGCTTGCCGACCCGGTCGCTCGGGGTCTGCGGCGCGCATCCGGTCTTCCACGGGATCGCCGCCACCGCCCGCCCGCGCGGTCCAGGCTGGCCGTTCGGCATCCCGCCTGAACCCGTGGCGTGGCGCGGGCCGCCTCATTGTCCGGCACCGGCTGCGCGGCCCGTTCGCGCAACCGGCAGGGAAAACCTGCCCGTCGTCCCGCTCGCGACGTTGCCTCCCGCGCAGGGGTCGGCGCCTCCGGCAAGCCCGGCGCGGTTCATGTGCCGCAGGGGTGCAATCTGCCTCAGGCGGTCAGGCTGTCGACCAGGGCGGCCAGCATGGCGCGGGCGCGGGCAAGTTCGCTGCGGTCGATGAATTCGTCGGGCGTGTGGCCCTGCGCCATGCTTCCGGGGCCGCAGACGACGGTGGGCAGGCCGAGGCGGGTGGCGAAGAGGCCGCCTTCGGTGCCGAAGGGCACCTTGCCGGGGGGCGCGTTGTCGCCGGTCAGCGCGCGCAGGCGGGCGACGACCGGGGCGTCGGGGGCGGTGGACAGGCCCGGGTAGTCCCACAGCCGCTCGGTCACCAGTGCCGCCTCGGGGAAGGCCGCTCGGTGGGGCGCGAGGATCGCCTGCGCCGCGGCCGCCAGCCGCGCCAGCCGCGCCTCGGGCGGGTCGCCCGCCAGCGACCGGATTTCCCAGTCGATCGTGCAAGTGTCGGCCACCACGTTGACCTGCACGCCCCCGCTGATGCGGCCCGCGTGCAGGGTCGAGCAGGCGACCTCGTAGTCGGCATCGAAAGGCCCCTCGGCCAGGGCGCGGGCCTGCTCGGTGCGGATCGCGCCCACCATCTCGACCGCGAGGTGGATGGCGTTCAGCGTCAGCGGCGCGCAGGCCGAATGCAGCGCGCGGCCCCGCGCCACGGTGCGCAGCGCGACCTTGCCCTTGTGGCCGGTGACCGCGCGCATCGAGGTGGGCTCGCCCACCAGGCACCAGTCCGGGCGCGGCAGGGTCGCGGCGATATGGTCGATGAGCGACCCCACGCCGCGGCAGCCCACCTCTTCGTCATGGCTGAGCGCGAGCAGCATCGGCCGCCGGAGCGGCCGCCCGGCGGCGCCGATCGCCGCCTCGATAGCGCAGGCGACGAAGCCCTTCATGTCGGTCGTGCCGCGGCCGAAAAGCCGCGTGCCGTCTTCGGTCAGCCGGAAGGGATCGCGCGTCCAGGCCTGGCCTTCCACCGGCACCACGTCGACATGGCCCGAGACGACCACGCCGGAGACGTCGCGCGGGCCGATCACCGCCAGCAGGTTCGCCTTCTGTCCGGTGGCGTCGGGGATCATCTCGCAGGCGATGCCCAGGGGCTCGAGCAGGCTGCGGACATAGTCCAGAAGCGGCAGGTTGGTCCTGTGGCTGACCGTGTCGAAGGCGATCAGGCGGGACAGGATGGTCAGGTGGTCCATGAGGTCCTCCGGGCTCTGCCGTTGCAGCGGGGGGTTTCACACCCCCCGCACCCCCCGTGGGATACTTGGGATCGGAAGATGGAGTGGCAAGCGGCTATTGCGCGAGGCCAAGCGCGGCCAGATGCGCCGCCCCGCGGCGCACGTTCCTTTCGTCGTTCACCTCGAGGATCAGGCGCGGCATCTTCGGCAGCCGCCCCAGCGCCGCGAAGATCGCACGCCAGGGCAGCACGCCTTCGCCCGGGTGCCAGTGGCGGTCGGCAAAGCCGTCGGTGTCCTGCAGGTGGACGTGGTGCAGCCGTTTCCCCGCCGTCTGGATGAAGATGTCGACCGGCGGCGCGCCGGTCAGGCAATGGGCGTAATGCGCGTGGCCGGTGTCGAGCGAGACCTGCACGTTCGGGCTGTTCAGCGCCTCGGCAAGGCGGACGCGGGCCGCGGGGTCGATGTCCTCGCAGTTCTCGATCACCAGCGTCACGCCAAGGTCCTCGGCGCGCTTGACGACCGGACCCATCACGAAGCGGGTCTTCTCGACCTGCAGGAAGGCCTGCACCGGCTCGGCCTGGTGGTTGGTGTGGTCCCAGGCGGTGGTCGGGGAGTGGATCACCATCTGGTCGGCCCCCAGCGCCTCGCAGGCGGCCAGGCACCTCAGCATGCGCGACTGGATCACCGCGGCGATGCCGGGATCGGCGCAGTCGATCTGGAAGCCGACGAAGGGGCCATGCAGCCCCAGCCGCCCGGTATGGCCGTCGAGCAGCCGGCGGGCGCGGTCAAGCGCCGGGCCCATGTCGCCGTCCAGCACCTGGGCGAGGCAGAAGCTTTGCAGTTCCACGTCGCGCGGGGCGTCAAGGATGAAGTCGCGGTTATGCGACAGCATGTCGAGCGTCAGCGCGGCGCCGAGGACGGGCAGGGTCATGGGATACCTCTCCGGGGGCGGGCCTTTCCGGGTTCAGGCGGCGGCGATGGCATCGACCTCGCACAGAAGCGCCGGAGCGGCGAGGCCCGCGACGATCAGCAGCGTGGCCGCCGGGGGGGGCGCCAAACCCACCCAGGCGTCGCGGCGGGCGCGGTAGGTCTGCACCGCCTCGGGAGTGTTCTGCGTGAGGTAGACGGTGATCTTCATCAGGTCCTCACGCCCCATCCCGGCGGATTCCAGTGCGGCATCGACATTCGCCAGCGCCTGGTCAAGCTGCGCGGCAAGCCCTTCGGGCAGGGTGCCGTCGGGGCGCAGGCCGACCTGGCCGGAGATTTCCAGCCTGCGGGTGGTGTGTTCGGCCAGCGCGCAATGGGTATAGCGGCTGGCCGGCCCTGGCAGGGTGTCAGGGTTCCAAAGGCGGATCATGTGACGCGTCCCTTGCGGTAGAATTGTTCGTGTTTCCAGGTGCCTGTCGCCATGACTTCTGACAGCGTCTCAACCGCGCGGTCCACGTCCGCGGCGCCGATGAACAGCGGCGTGAAGCCGAAGCGCAGGATGTCGGGGGCGCGGAAGTCGCCGATCACGCCGCGGGCGATCAGCGCCTGCATGATGGCGTAGCCTTCGGGATGGCGGAACGACACCTGGCTGCCGCGGCGGTCGTGGTCGCGGGGGGTGGCGAGCGCCAGCGTGGGGCAGGCGGCCTCGACGCCGGCGATGAAGCGGTCGGTCAGGGCCAGCGAGGCGCGGCGCAGGGCCCCGAGGTCCACGCCGTCCCAGATGTCGAGCGCGGCCTCGAGCGCCGCCATCTGGAGCACCGGAGGGGTGCCGACGCGCATCCGCTCGATGCCGCGGCCGGGGCGGTAGCCGGGGTCGAAGGCGAAGGGGCTCTCGTGCCCCAGCCAGCCCGACAGGGCGGGGCGGGCGGTCTCGGCATGTTCGGGGGCGACGTAGATGAAGGCGGGGGCGCCGGGGCCCGCGTTGATGTACTTGTAGGTGCAGCCGACGGCGAAATCGGCGCCCTGCGCCGCCACCTGAACCGGCAGGGCGCCTGCGGAATGCGCGAGGTCCCAGATCGCCAGCGCCCCGCAGGCATGCGCCCGGGCGGTCAGCGCGGCCATGTCGTGGCGCCGGCCGGTGCGGTAGTCCACCTCGGTCACCAGGGTGGCGGCGACGGTGTCGTCGATCGCGGCGAGCAGGTCCGCGGGCGGCACGGTGACCAGCTCGTAGCCCCGGCCCAGCGTGCGGCAGAGCCCTTCGGCCATGTAAAGATCGGAGGGGAAGTTGCCGGTATCGCTGAGGATTTTGCGCCGGTCGGGGCGCAGCTCCAGCGCCGAGGCCAGCGCCTGGTAGACCTTGATCGACAGCGTGTCGCCCAGCACCACGGTGCCCGGGGCGGCGCCGATCAGCCGCCCGATGCGGTCGCCCAGCCGCGCCGGCTGGTCCATCCATCCGGCGCGGTTCCAGCCGGTGATCAGCATGTCGCCCCACTCGGCGCTTACCGTGCGCGCGATGCGGCCGGCGGCGGACTTGGGGAGCGGCCCGAGCGAATTGCCGTCGAGGTAGGTGATCCCCTCGGGGATGTGGAAAAGCGCCCGCGTGGCGGCAAAGTCGGTCATCTGGCCCCCCCTTCCCCGACCTTGGGGATAGCCGGAAGGCCGCGGCAAATCCAGTGCTGCGGCGCTTGACCGGGCGGCGGCCGTCGCGGCAGGGTCGGGCGATGGACAGCCGCAGCCCGCGCGCCCTGATCGACACGCCGCCGGTCTGGCTGGCCTGGGGCATCGCCCTGGCCTGGGCGCAGGCGCGGCTGTGGCCGGTCTGGCCCGCGCCGGGCTGGCTTGGCGCGGCGGGGCTTGTGGCCATTGCCGCGGGGCTTGCCCTGTTCGTTGCCGCCGCGCTGGCCTTCCGCCGCCACCGTACCTCGATCGTCCCGCGGGAAACCCCGCGGGCGCTGCTGACGACCGGGCCCTACGCGTTCAGCCGCAACCCGATCTATCTGGCCGATGCGCTGATCCTGGCGGGGCTGATCCTGCGCCTGGACCTCGCCGCGTTGCCCCTGGTCGCGGTCTTCGTCGCGCTGATCGGCGCGCGGTTCATCCGTGGCGAGGAGGACCTGTGCCGGGCCGCCTTCGGCGCCGCCTGGGACGCCTACGCCGCCCGCGTCCGCCGCTGGGTGTAGGGGGCGGGCAGGTCGCGCTTGCGCAAGGAAATTGCGCAGGCTAAGGGGCAAACCGGGCTTCACGCGGGGGGCAGGCCATGAAGATCGGCGCGCTGGCAGAGACCTTTGCAGGCGAGAACCGGGTGGCGATGACGCCCGATTCGGCGCTTGCCATCCAGAAGCTGGGGCATGAGTGCCTGGTCGAGGCCGGGGCCGGGCTGAAGGCAGGCTTCACCGATGCCGCCTATGCCGCGGCCGGGGTCACGGTGCTGCCCGATGCCGCCGCGGTGCTGGCTGCCGCCGAGGTGGTGGTGCGCGTGCGGGGGCCCGAGAAGGCCGAGGCGGAGCGCCTGCGCAAGGGGCAGACGCTGATCAGCTTCTTCTGGCCCGCGCAGAACCCGGACCTGCTGGAAACCGCCCGCGCGCAGGGCGCGACGGTGGTCGCGATGGACATGGTGCCGCGCATCAGCCGGGCGCAGAAGATGGACGCGCTGTCGTCGATGGCGAACCTTGCGGGCTACCGCGCGGTGATCGAGGCGGCGAACAGCTTCCCGCGGTTCTTCACCGGCCAGGTGACGGCCGCAGGCAAGGTGCCGCCGGCCAAGGTGCTGGTGGTCGGCGCGGGCGTGGCGGGGCTGGCGGCCATCGGCGCCTCGGTGTCGCTCGGCGCGATCACCTACGCCTTCGACGTGCGCCCCGAGGTGGCCGAGCAGATCACCTCGATGGGCGCCGAGTTCGTCTACCTCGACTTTGCCGAAACGGCGCAGGACGGCGCCGCGACGGGGGGCTATGCCGCACCTTCGTCCCCCGAGTTCCGCGAGGCGCAGCTGAAGAAGTTCCGCGAGCTGGCGCCCGAGGTCGACATCGTCATCACCACCGCCCTGATCCCCGGCCGACCGGCGCCGAAGCTCTGGACCGAGGACATGGTGCGCGCGATGAAGCGCGGGTCGGTGATCGTGGATCTGGCGGCCGAGCGCGGCGGCAACTGCGACCTGACGGTGCCGGACCAGAAGATCGTGACCGAGGGCGGCGTCACCATCCTCGGCTACAGCGACTTCCCGAGCCGGATGGCGACCCAGGCGTCGAGCCTTTATGCCAACAACATCCGGCACATGCTGACCGATCTTACGCCTCGGAAGGACGGCGTGATCGACCACAACATGGGCGATGACGTGATCCGGGGCGCCACGGTCGCGCATCAGGGCGAGATCACCTGGCCGCCGCCGCCGCCCAGGGTCGCCGCGATTGCCGCGGCGAGGCCGAAGGAGAAGGCGCGCGACCTGACGCCCGCCGAGATCCGCGCCAGCGAGGTCGCGGCGTTCCGCGCGCAGACGCGCCAGCAGGTCGGCCTGATCGCGGGCGGCGGCGCGCTGATCCTGCTTGCGGGCCTGTTCGCGCCCGCGGCCTTCATGGGCAACCTCGTCGTCTTCGTGCTGGCGGTCTTCATCGGGTTCCAGGTGATCTGGAACGTCAGCCATTCCCTGCACACGCCGCTGATGGCGGTGACGAACGCGATCTCGTCGATCATCATCCTCGGGGCGCTGATGCAGATCGGCTCGGGGTCGTTCGTCGTGATCCTGCTGGCGGCGCTGGCGGTGTTCATGGCGGGCATCAACATCTTTGGCGGTTTCATGGTGACGCGCCGGATGCTCGCCATGTTCCAGAAGTCGTAAGGGGGCCGCGATGGAATACGGGTTCACCACCGCGGCTTATGTCGTCGCCGCCGTCCTGTTCATCCTGTCGCTGGGCGGGCTTTCGGGGCAGGAAAGCGCCAAGCGCGCGGTCTGGTACGGGATCGCCGGCATGGGGCTGGCGGTTGCCGCCACGCTGGCCGGGCCGGGCTACGGCAACTGGCTGGTGTCGCTGGTCATGATCGCGGGCGGCGGCGCCATCGGCTGGGCCGTGGCGAAGCGCGTGCAGATGACGGAAATGCCGCAGCTTGTGGCGGCGATGCATTCGCTGGTGGGCCTCGCCGCCGTCTTCATCGGCTTCAACGCCGAGATCGAGATGGCACGGATCGCCGCGCTTCAGGCGGCGGGCGATGCCGGGGGGCTGGCGGCGCTGGCCGGCTTTGCGGCCACCGTTGCCAAGAAGTCCGCGGCCGAGATCAACGTGCTGCGGGTCGAGGTCTACCTCGGCGTCTTCATCGGCGCGATCACCTTCACCGGGTCGGTCATCGCCTTCCTGAAGCTCGCGGGCGCGGTCACCGTCGGCGGGCGCACCATCGCGGTCGAGACCAGGGCCAAGCAATTGCCGGGCGGGCACCTGCTGAACGCGGGTGCCGCGCTGCTGTCGCTGGTGCTGCTGGTGGCCTACATGCAGGGCGCGGGGTCCTGGACCCTGGTCCTGATGACGCTTCTGGCGTTCTTCATCGGCTACCACCTGATCATGGGCATCGGCGGCGCCGACATGCCGGTCGTGGTGTCGATGCTGAACAGCTATTCCGGCTGGGCGGCGGCGGCGATCGGGTTTTCGCTGTCGAATGACCTCTTGATCGTGGTCGGCGCGCTGGTCGGATCCTCCGGCGCGATCCTGAGCTACATCATGTGCAAGGCGATGAACCGGTCGTTCATCTCGGTCATCCTGGGCGGCTTCGGCAATACCTCGGGGCCGCAGATGGAGGTGACGGGCGAGCAGATCGCCATCGACGCCGAGGGCGTGGCGGCGGCGCTGAACGATGCCGACAGCGTCATCATCATCCCGGGCTACGGCATGGCGGTGGCGCAGGCGCAGCAGTCGGTGTCCGAACTGACCCGCAAGCTGCGGGCGCGCGGCAAGACGGTGCGCTTTGCCATCCATCCGGTCGCGGGGCGTCTGCCGGGGCACATGAACGTGCTTCTGGCCGAGGCCAAGGTGCCCTACGACATCGTGCTGGAGATGGACGAGATCAACGCCGACTTCCCCGAAACGGATGTCGCCATCGTCATCGGCTCGAACGACATCGTGAACCCCGCGGCGCAGGAGGACCCGAATTCCCCGATCGCCGGGATGCCGGTGCTGGAGTGCTGGAAGGCCAAGCAGGTCTTCGTGTCCAAGCGCGGCCAGGGCACGGGCTATTCGGGGATCGAGAACCCGCTGTTCTACAAGGAGAACACGCGGATGTTCTACGGCGACGCCAAGAAGTCGCTGGATGCGCTCCTGCCGATGATCGCCTGAGGCGCGGGCCGGGGCGATGTCCAGCCCTGCCGCGGCGGCGCCTCCCCTCCCCCTCGCGGGGAGGGGATGGGGAAGGGGGGGCCTCCGCCGGAGGGCGCCCCCCTCCACCCTCTCCCTGCCCCGCGACGGGGGGAGGGATGCGCCCCGGGGGGCCGAAGGACAGGTCCCTGCGGCTCAAGGTTTCGCCGCGGCCCGCGCGTAGGCCTCGGCCATCACCGCATGGGCGGCGGCTTGCAACGCACCCGTGGCGCGGCGCACCTCGGACATGGCGGCCTCCAGCGCTGCCAGGTCAAAGGGCCGGGCGGCGGCAGCGGCGAACATGGCGCGGCGCGCCGCGCCGAGCGCGGCCAGCGGGGCGGCCAGCTGTGCGCGGTTCGCCCGCAGCGCCGCGCGCACCTCGGCGCGGGTCTCGCGCGGCAGCTCGGCAAAGCCCGCGCCGCCGCCGCCGGCCACCCCGCGCTGCGCGCCCAGCCGCAGGAACAGGCCCAGCACGACCGCGTTGGCCAGCAGCGACGCCGCCACCACCACCCAGAACGCGGCGCGCAGCACGGCCTTCACGGCAGGTCCCCGGGCCCGAGCAGCAGCGGATCGCCGAGCGCCACGGCGGCCACCAGCATCTCGGGGTCGGCGGGCAGGCGGGCGATGGTCAGCGGCGTCGCCACCAGCAGGACCGCAAAGGCCGCGGGCACCAGCCGCATCCTGCCCCGGGACATCCAGCCGAACAGGTCGTCGCGCTGCGCGAGCCCCGCGGCGACGGCGCTGCGCAGGCGGGCCGTGTCCACCGGGCGGTCGGCGGCGCGGGCCACCAGGGCGTCGATCTCGTCATCCTGCATCGCGCTCTCCCAGGGTTTCGCGCAAGGTCCGCCGGGCGCGGACGAGTAGCTGTTCCACCGAGCCGCGGCTTGCCCCCATGATGGCGGCAATCTCGGGCGTGTCCAAGCCCGCGACGGCGGCCAAGAGCAGCGCCAGCCGCTGGCGGTCCGGCAGGGTATCCATCGCCTGGCGCACCTGCGCCAGGCGCTGGCGCGCGGCCACGGTCGCCTCGGTGCCCGGGGCATCGGCGGCGGCATCCCCGGTGTCGTCGAGCCCGCGCCCCCAGCCCAGGATCGCCCGCAGCCGCGCCCGGCGCAGGCGGTCGCGGCAGAGGTTGGCGGCGATGCGCCAGACCCAGCCCTGCGCGCTGCCGCGCGCCGCGTCCCAGGCAGGGGCGTTGCGCCAGACGGCGACGAAGCAGTCCTGCGCCACCTCGTCGCCATCCGCCGCACTGCCCAGCATCCGCGTGGCAAGCCGCGTCACCGGCGGCCCCAGCGCGGCGATCAGGCGGCCGAGCGCCGCCTCCTGCCCGGCGGCGATCGCCCGCATCAGTGCTGCCGCCTCGGTTTCGTCCACGGGCCTGTGTCCCTTGCCGCGATCAGCCTAGGGGGCCCCGGCCCGCAGCGGAACCCCCGTCGCCCGGGCGCCTCTCCTCCCCCTCGCGGGGAGGGGATGGGGGAGGGGGGCGCCCGGCACCGGCCGCAAGGCTCAGCGGGTGCGGCTGCGGGTGTAGGTCGCCTGCCGCCCGCCGGGGCCGGTCAGCGTGCCGCTGACGCTTACCCCGTCGCGGGTGGCGACGCGGGTCGCCTCATTGGTCCAGGTCTGGCCTTCCGGCCCGGTGCGGCGGACGGTCCTGGTGCAGGTCAGCGTGCCTGCGTCGGCGCTGCAGCTGCCCGCGCCCTCGACGGTGCCGCCGCGCGGGCCGGTGCCGGTCCAGGTGGTGTCGGCCATCGCGGGGGTCAGAGAGAGGGTGGCAAGGCTGAGGGCGGCAAGCGTGGTGCGGAACATCGGTCGGTCTCCTGTTCGAGGCGGGTTGTGACGGGATCGTCTGCCGCTGACGACGCAGGGCCTGCCTGCCTCCTACGCGACCTGCGCGAATTTTCCCTTCGCCGGCGTGCCGGGGCGCGCCATCGGGCCGCTTTCGCGCGCGCGCCCCTTGGACAGGCGTCTTGCGCGCCCTAGGGTTTCCCCGCGCCGCAAGGCCCTGCGGACCCGGAAACACCCATGCCCATCGCCGACCACCCGCAACGCTATGCCACCGTCAACGAACTGCACGCCCGGCCCTTTCCGTCGCTGGAGGTGCCCGGACACGCGGTCTACATCGCGATCAAGGAGCCGCTCGACGCCGCCAACCGCGACCGCGGGCGTGACCGGGCGCATCTCCTGGCGCTGCTCGACCGCCATGCCGGCGCCCATCCGCAGCCCGAGGCCACGCATTTTTCCGGCCCCATCGGTCGGCACGGGCTGAAGTGGGAAAGCCACACCGAATTCGTGACCTACCTCGCCCATGGCAAGGGCCTGTCGGCCCGCCCCTTCGATCCGGCCGAGGCCGAGGTCTTCCCCGAGGACTGGCTCGCCGCATCCCCCGGCAAGCGGCTGGTGTCGCTCTTGATCCGGGTCGAGCCGATGCCCTCCGAGGCGGAGCTCGCCGCGCGGCTTGAGGACTGGTTCGTGCCCGAAAGCCTGGCGGTCGCGCGCGTGGTGGACGGCGCCGCCGTGGTGGCGGGCGATTTCCGCATCGATCCCGCGGGCCACATGCGCTTTGCCGTCTTCGTGACGCCCGGGACGGGCGAGCGGCGGGTGGGGCGGATCGTGCAGCGGCTGTGCGAGATCGAGACCTATCGCGCGATGTCGATGCTGGGGCTGGTGCGCGCGCGGCAGCTGACGACGCGGCTGAACGCGCTGGACCCGCGGCTGGCGGCGCTGGTCGGCGGGCTCGATCAGGCCGAACCCTCGCCCGAGGCCGCGCTGCACAACCTTCTGGCGATCTCGTCCGAGCTGGAAAGCCTGGCCGTGCAGTTCCAGTTCCGCTTCGGCGCCACCGCGGCCTACGAGGCGATCGTGAACGACCGCGTGGCGGTGCTGCGCGAGGCCAGGACCGAAGGGCGGCAGACCTTCGCCGAGTTCATGCGCCGCCGCTACGACCCGGCGATGCGCACGGTGAAATCCGCCGAGGCGCGGCTGGCCAGCATGGCGGAACGGGCGGAGCGGGCGGCGGAGCTTCTGCGCACCCGGGTGGATGTGGAACGCTCGGCGCAGAACCAGAAGCTTCTGGAAAGCATGGACCGCCGCGCCGACGTGCAACTGCGCCTGCAACGGACGGTCGAGGGGCTGTCGGTGGTGGCGATCAGCTACTATGCCGTGAACCTGGCCGCCTATCTGGTGACGCCCTTTGCCGGGGGACTGGACAAGGGCACGGTGATGGCGGGGCTGACGCCCCTGGTGCTGGGCGCCGTCTGGCTGATGGTGCGGCGCATCCGGCATCATCTGGAGTGATCTTGCATCCGGTTGTGGCAGGGTAGCGCGATGCGCCGCCGCTTTCGCCCCCGCCCCTTGCGGTCCCGGGTCGGGACCTGGGCCGACCCGAGGGTCTGGCTTTCGGCCGTGATCGGGCTGGGGCTTGGCGGGCTGGTGCTGCTGCCGCTGGCGGCGGACGGGGCGGGCGCGGTCTTGGGCGCGCGCAGCGTCGAGGGCTGCCGCATCCTGCGCGTGATCGACGGCGACACGCTGACGCTGGCCTGCCCGGGGTCGGGGGTCGAGCGCGCGCGGCTGACCGGGTATGACGCGCCCGAGGTCACCGCGCCCGCCTGCGCGGCCGAGGCGCGGGCGGGAATCGCCGCGACCCGGGCCCTGCGCGCGATGCTGTGGCAGGCGGACCGGGTGGAGGTCACGCGCCGCGGGCTGGACCGCTACGGCCGCCGTCTGGTGGCGCTGCGGCTGGACGGCAGGGCCCTGGCCGATCGCATGATCGCGGCGGGCCACGGGCGCGCCAATGACGGCGGCCCGCGCGGCGGCTGGTGCGGGTGAAGTTGCGCGTCGCGCCGTCGGGTCAACCCCGCCCCGCCCCGGCCTTGAGCCGGGGCCTCCCCCTCCCCCGCGCGCCAGGTGGCGGGCGAGGTCCCGGGTCAGGCCCGGGACGGGGTATCTTTCGGACGCGTCGGCCCCCTGCGACCCTGCGACCGAGGCGGTTTGGTTGACCGCCGCCGGACCCCGCGGTAAACCCGGGCCAAGCCAGCCGGACCGCACCCGCCAGAGGTGCGGGCGGCGCGTTGCCGAAGAGAAGGAGGCCCCTCGCCTTGGACACGCTCCTGCGGGAATATCTGCCGATCCTGATCCTTCTCGGCATCGCCACGGGCCTCGGCCTCGTGCTGTTGCTGTCGGCCGCGGTGATCGCCGTGCGCAATCCCGACCCCGAGAAGGTGTCGGCCTACGAATGCGGCTTCAACGCCTTTGACGACGCGCGGATGAAGTTCGACGTGCGCTTCTACCTCGTGTCGATCCTGTTCATCATCTTCGACCTGGAGGTGGCGTTCCTGTTCCCCTGGGCGGTGGCCTTCGCCGACCTGTCGATGACCGCCTTCTGGTCGATGCTGGTGTTCCTTGCCGTGCTGACGGTGGGCTTTGCCTACGAATGGAAGAAGGGGGCCCTGGAATGGGAGTGATGACGGGTAGCGCGACCGCCGGCCCCGACCGCGACAGCCAGGTTGCCGCGTTCAGCCGCGACCTTCAGGACAAGGGGTTCCTGCTGACCTCGACCGAGGACGTCATCAACTGGGCGCGCATCGGCAGCCTGCACTGGATGACGTTCGGCCTTGCCTGCTGCGCGGTCGAGATGATGCACACCTCGATGCCGCGCTACGACCTCGAACGTTTCGGCACCGCGCCGCGCGCCTCGCCCCGGCAGTCGGACCTGATGATCGTGGCGGGCACGCTGACCAACAAGATGGCGCCCGCGCTGCGCAAGGTCTACGACCAGATGCCCGAGCCGCGCTACGTGATCTCGATGGGGTCCTGCGCCAATGGCGGGGGGTATTACCACTACAGCTATTCGGTGGTGCGGGGCTGCGACCGGATCGTGCCGGTGGACCTCTATGTGCCCGGCTGCCCGCCGACGGCCGAGGCGCTGCTGTACGGCATCCTGCAGATGCAGCGGAAGATCCGCCGCACGGGAACGCTGGTGCGCTGATGTCCGAAGCCCTGCAGGAGCTTGCCGCCCACCTGACGCTGCGCCGCCCGGATGCCGTGGTGGCCTCGGCCATCGCCCATGGCGAGCTGACGGTGCAGGTCACCCCGTCGCATCTGCCGGCGCTGGTCGAGTTCCTCAAGACCGACGCGGCGTGCCGCTTTTCCACGCTGGTCGACATCACCGCCATCGACCATCCGGCACGCGCCGAACGTTTCGACGTGGTCTACCACCTCTTGTCGATGTATCGGAACCACCGCATCCGGCTGAAGCTCGCGGTGCGCGAGGACGAGATGGTGCCGTCGCTGGTGTCGGTGCACCCCGGCGCCAACTGGTTCGAGCGCGAGGTGTTCGACATGTTCGGCATCCTGTTCTCGGGCC
>CAZCPY010000027.1:0-29107 GCA_964499865.1 uncultured Rhodobacterales bacterium
GGCTCCGCCCCCGTCGCTGACGCTCCTCCCCCGGGATATTTGGGATCGGAAGATGAGACCGGCGGGTTCATCTTCCGATCCCAAATATCCTCAGGGGGGAGCGACCGAAGGGAGCGGTGGGGGCGGAACGCCCCCTTCACGGAGGGAAGCGGCCCCTTCGGCCGCTGACCGACAGGAAAGGAATGTGCCGAAGGCACGCGATTTGCTTCGGACGCCGGGGCAGGGCGGAACCGCTGGGGTGTTTGGCGCGGAGTCGTGTAGTCTCGCGGACAGGCAGCGCGATGACGGGGAGAAATCATGCCGAAGCCATTGGCCGACCTAATCGCCCAGGGCCGCGGCGAGGCACCGGCGGACCTCGTGCTGAAGGGCGGGCGGGTGTTCGACCTGATCGCGGGGGAACTGGTCGAGACCGACATCGCCATCTGCGGCGATACCATCGTAGGCACCTTCGGCCGCTACACCGGCCAAAGGGAGATCGACGTGGCGGGCCGGGTACTGGTGCCGGGCTTCATCGACACGCATCTGCACGTCGAATCCTCCTGCGTCACGCCGCTGGAGTTCGATCGCTGCGTCACCCCCCGCGGCATCACCACCGCGATCTGCGATCCGCACGAGATCGCCAACGTCTGCGGGCTGACCGGCATCGACTATTTCCTGCGGGCCAGCGCCTGCACGCTGATGGACCTGCGGGTGCAGCTGTCCTCCTGCGTGCCCTCTACCCACATGGAAACCGCCGGCGCGCGGCTGTCGGCGGCGGACCTGCTGGCGCTGGCCGACCATCCCCGCGTGATCGGTCTGGCCGAGTTCATGAACTTTCCCGGCGTGCTGATGCGCGACCCCGACTGCCTGGAAAAACTCGAGGCCTTCCGCGGGCGGCATGTCGACGGGCATGCGCCCCTGCTGCGGGGGGCGGACCTCAACGGCTATCTCGCCGCGGGCATCCGCACCGAGCACGAGGCGACCACGGCCGAGGAGGCGCTGGAGAAGCTGCGCAAGGGGATGCGGGTGCTGATCCGCGAAGGGTCGGTGTCCAAGGACCTGGCAGCGCTGGCGCCGCTGCTGACGGAACGGCTGTCGCCCTACCTCTGCCTCTGCACGGATGACCGCAATCCGCTGGACATCGCCGAGCACGGGCACCTCGACCACATGATCCGCACCGCCATCGGCCTCGGCGCCCCGCCGCTGGCGGTCTACCGCGCCGCGAGCCTGTCGGCAGCCGAGGCCTTCGGGCTGAAGGACCGCGGCCTGATCGCACCCGGCAAGCGCGCCGACATCGCGGTGATCGACGGCCTCGAGGGGTGTCACGCCTCGCTCGTTCTGGCCGGCGGCGTGGTGGCCGATGCCGCGGCCTTTGCCGCCCGCGCGACCGTCGCACCGGTGGCGCGGCGGTCGGTCAGGGCGCCGCGGGTGACGGCCGCCGACCTGCGCACCGCGGGCAACCGGGCCGAGACGCCGGTGATCGGCATCCTGCCCGGCAAGATCATCACCGAACACCTGACCGCCGACATCCCGCCCCGCGACGGCGCCAAGCATGCCGACACCGCCCGCGACCTGGTCAAGATCGCGGTGATCGAGCGGCACGGCCGGAACGGCAACCGCGCCACGGGCTTCGTGAAGGGCTTCGGCCTGCATCATGGCGCCATCGGCTCGACGATCTGCCACGACCACCACAACATCGCCGTGGTGGGCGCCAGCGACGCCGACATGGCGCTGGCGGCGAACCGGCTGGGCGAGATCGAGGGCGGCTTCGTCGTCGTGCGCGACGGCGCGGTGCTGGCGGAACTGGCACTGCCGGTCGCCGGGCTGATGAGCCTCGAGCCCTTCGAGGCGGTGCGCGACGGGCTGGTTGCCCTCCGCGCCGCCGCCCGCACGCTGGGGGTGACGCTGGAAGAACCTTTCCTGCAACTCGCCTTCCTGTGCCTGCCGGTGATCCCGCATCTCAAGATCACCGACCACGGGATGGTGGATGTGGACCGGTTCGAGGTGATCGGGTGAGAGTGGTAGGATCTTCATTTGGGCTTGGGTCTTCAGGCTCAGGATGCGCCCTTTCCCACAAATCCGCCACGCCCGCAGGCGGGCATGTATCCGAAGCCTCCAGGGTTGCAACGCTCTGGAGGTTTTGTTCCCGAGGTCAGTTGTCTTGATCGACGGCGGACATGTGCGGGTTTTGGTACGTCGAGCCGGACACGAGTTTGTCCCGATTTCATCGCAAAGTTGGCGCATGGCCCTATCGTCGGAGATGAATGGCTCCTGCGTGAGTGAAACTGTGCCTGCGCGCCCTGCTCCGGGACAGTCCGACTGCCTGTGCCTGGCCAAACCGATGAATTTCGTGGTTCGGATACCTGGCTACGTGACTTGGGATCGCGCGACCTGTTCGCCGTCCGCCGCGGCGTATTGACGTTCCGAGGGTTCCAGCCAAAGCCCATTCCGGTCGCCGGCCGGTCGCTGACCGACGACGAGTTCCGGGCGGACTTCGAGCAATTGGGTATCGACACGAGGATCGGGCCGGACATCGCCAGCTTCGCCACGCAGCGAACAGTTGACCGGATCGCTCTCGTGACAGGCGACCCCCCGCCTTCCCGCCTTTCCTTCGAAAGGATCGCACCGTCAGACCGTGGGATCGGGCAGCCAGTGCCACCACCCGGCAGACCAAGTGAATGCACACAACGAAAACACCCGATGGCCGGAGCGGCCGCCCGGGGGCGAAGCTGCGTCACACCGCCAGCGAATGACCCCCGGGTGCCGCTTCGCAGGCGTCGAAGACCTGCGCGACCTGACGGGTCAGCGGGCGGGCCTCGGGGCGGATGGCAAGCCCCTGCGCGTCGCGGTCCACCACGTCGGGAAACGCCGCCTGCGCCGCGGCGACCAGCGCCTCCAGCCTTGCGGGCGCCATGCCGCCCGCGGCCAGCACGCGGTCGGCGGTCAGGCGGAAATGGCACATCAGTTCCTCGATCGCCGCGGCGCGCGCGCGGTCCTCGCCCGCGAAGGCATGGCCGCGGGCGGTCGCCAGCCGCCCGTCGCGGATCGCCGCGGCATGGGCCGAGGTGGCGGCGGCGTTCTGCGCATAGCCTTGCGGAAACCGCGACACGGCCGAGGCACCAAGGCCCAGCAGCACCGCCGAGGTATCGTCGGTGTAGCCCTGGAAGTTGCGCCGCAGCCGCCCCTCGCGGGCCGCGGCGGCCAGGCTGTCCTGCGGCAGGGCGAAGTGGTCGATCCCCACGCGCAGATAGCCGTCCATCTCGAACAGCCCGGCGGCGGTGTCGAACAGCGCCAGCCGCAGGGCGGCGCCGGGCAGGTCGGCGGGGTCGATCATCTGCTGGCGGCGGCTGACCCATGGCACATGGGCATAGCCGTACAGCGCCACCCGGTCGGGGCCCAGCGACAGCACCCGGTCCACCGTCGCGGCGATGCGCGCCTCGGTCTGGCCGGGCAGGCCGTACAGCATGTCGACATTGACGCTGCGCGCGCCGCAGTCGCGCGCCCAGGCGATGGCGTCGCGCGTGGCCTCGACCGTCTGGTGCCGCCCGATGGCGTCCTGCACCGCGGGGTGAAAGTCCTGCACGCCGACCGAGGCCCGCGTCATCCCCAGCCGCGCGCAGGCCGCCACGCGGTCGGGGTCGGTGTCGGTCGGGTCGATCTCGACCGACACCTCGGCGCCTTCGGCCAGGGGCCAGGCGGACAGGATCGCGTCCCGCAGCCGGACGATCAGGTCGGGCGACAGGATCGTGGGCGTGCCGCCGCCCAGATGCAGGTGCGACAGCCGCACGCCCTGCGGCATCCGCGCGGCCACGAGCGCGATTTCGTGCTCCAGAGTTGCGACATAAGCGCGCAGGGGATGGTCGCTTTGCGTGCCCTGGGTGCGGCAGGCACAGAACCGGCACAGGCGGCGGCAGAAGGGCACGTGGACATAGGCCGACACCGCCGATCCGGGCGGAATCGCGGCCAGCCAGGCGGCCATCTCGGCCGGTCCGACCGCGGGCCCGAAGGCCGATGCGGGCGGGTAGCTCGTATAGCGCGGAGCGCGGGCTTCGGCACGGCCGGGCGGGGACAGAAGGGCTGCGTGTTCCATGTCCGCCAGGTTGCCGCTAGTCTGAGCGGGGAACCTTGATTCAGGTCAACCGATGCGCCTTGCCGCCTCTCCCTTCCGCACCGCCACGCAGGATTGCGGCGACTGTCCGATCCGCTATCGCGCCGTCTGCGCGCATTGCGATGCCGACGAGCTGATGCAGCTTGAGGCGATGAAATACTACCGCAGCTTTGCCGCCGGGCAGACCATCGTCATGGCGGGGGAACCGATGGGCTTTGTCGCCAGCGTGGTGACCGGCGCCGCGACGCTGAGCCAGACGATGGAGGACGGGCGGCGGCAGATGGTGGGCCTGCTGCTGCCGTCGGATTTCGTCGGCCGCCCGGGACGCGCTGCCGCGGCCTACGAGGTCACCGCAGTCAGCGACACCGTCCTGTGCTGTTTCCGCCGCCAGCCCTTCGAGTCCTTGATCCGTGACACGCCCCACGTTGCGGGCCGCCTGCTGGAGATGACGCTGGACGAACTGGATGCCGCGCGGGAATGGATGCTGCTTCTGGGCCGCAAGACCGCGCGCGAGAAGATCGCAAGCCTGCTGGCGATCCTCGGCCGCCGCGACGCGGCGCTGCGGCGGAGCGGCAACGCCTCGACGGTGCGCTTCGAGCTGCCGCTGACGCGCGAGCAGATGGCCGATTACCTCGGCCTGACGATCGAGACCGTCAGCCGCCAGATCGGCGCGCTGAAACGCGACGGCGTGGTCGAGTTGCAGGGCAGCCGCGGCATCCTGGTGCCCGATTTCGAGCGCCTGCTGGACGAGGCGGCGGACGACAGCGACGGCGGCGTGCTGTCCTAAGGGCGCGCCGATGCTGACCTTCCACACCTGCGACGTCTTCACAGACCGCGCCTATGCGGGAAATCCCCTGGCCATCGTCATGGGCGCCGACGGGCTGACGGTGGCGCAGATGCAGGCCATCGCGCGCGAGTTCAACCTGTCCGAGACGATCTTCGTCCAGCGCCCGCGCGACCCCGGGCACACCGCCCGCGTGCGCATCTTCTTTCCCACCGCCGAGATCCCCTTCGCCGGGCACCCGACCATCGGCTGCGCCATCCACCTGGCCTGCGCCATGGAAGAGGCCGGAGGCGGGGGGGATTTCGACCGCGACCTGGTGCTCGAGGAAGAGGCGGGCCCGGTGCCGGTGCGCGTCCGCCGCCGGGGCGGCGCGGTGACGGCAGAGTTCGTGGCCCCCGTGCTGCCCCATGCCGTGACCGGCGCGCCCGACGCCGCGGCGGCGCTGGACCCCGCGCGGCTGGCGGCGGCACTGGGGCTTGCGCCGGACGACATCGGCCGTGAACGCCACGCGCCCGGCCTGTGGCAGGGGGGCCCGCGGTTTCTCTATGTGCCGGTGTCGGGCCTGGCGGCGCTGGCCCGCGCCCGGCCGCAGGAACCGGCCTGGTCGGCCCAGATGCAGGCGGGCGGGGTGGACAGCGCCTATCTCTACACGCCGGGCACGGACTGCGATTACCGCGCCCGCATGTTCTCGCCCACTGCGGGCATTCCCGAGGATCCGGCGACCGGCTCGGCCAGCGCCATCCTTGCGGCGCAGCTTCTGGCCGGCGGCGCCCTGCCCGGGGGCGAGACGGCGCTGGTCCTGCATCAGGGGGTGGAGATGGGGCGGCCAAGCCGCATCGGCCTGACCGCCCGCGTCACCGCCGGGCGGCTGGCGCAGGTACGCATCGCGGGCGGCGCGGTGCCGGTGGGCGAGGGGCGGCTGCGCCCGCCCCCGCCGCAACTCCACCCGCCCTGACCGCGGCGGTCAGTGCGCCAGGAACACCGGCAGGTCCGCGGTTTCCAGCAGGTTGCGCGTGGCCCCGCCCAGGATCGCCTCGCGCAGGCGGGAATGGCCATAGGCGCCCATCACCAGAAGGTCGGCGCCCAGGTCGCGCAGGCGGTCGGCGATGACCTCTGACACCCGGGGCCGGGTGCGGGCGCTGACCATGACCTCGGCCGCGACGCCGTGGCGCACCAGCCAGCGGCACAGCGGGCCGCCGGGGTCCTCGGCGGCGGGCCCCATGGCCGGCGGGTCCACGACCAGCACGGTGACCGCGGCGGCCCCGCGCAGGAAGGGCAGGGCGCGTCGGGCGGCGACCAGCGATTCGGGGCTTTCGTTGAAGGCCACGACCACGCGGGCCACCTGCGCGGGCGCCGCGCGCCCCTGGGGCAGCACCAGCACGGGCGCGCGGCCGTCGAACAGCGCGGCCTCGACGATGGCCGGCGCCTCGGGCGACTGGCCCGCGGCATAGGGCCGTTCGGCCACCACAAGGTCGGCATAGCGCGCGCGGTCGCCCACATGCGCGGTCAAGAGCGCGCTCTGGATCGCCGCCGTCTCGACCGACCAGCGCAGCGTCGCGGGCGCCGCCCCGGCCGCCCCGCGCAGCGCCGCGGCAATGGCCTCGGCCTCGCGCGCGGCCTCGGCCTGGCTGGCCTGCAGCAGGGCGATCCCGGCCATGGTGTTGGCATAGCCGACCTGCGTCCGGTCCAGGCCCAGCGCCAGAAGGTCAAGATGCGCATCCTGGCCCAAGGCCAGCGGCTGCACCGCCGCCAGCACCGCTGCGGCACGCGCGGGGTCGGTGACCACCGCCATCACGGACTTGAACGGCATGGGAAGCCTCCCTTCGTTGAGCATGCGCCATTGTGCCGCAAGCGGGCGCGTCGCGCCATGACATGGGTCAAGCGGCGCGGCACCGGCGGTTGACATGGATCAAGGCCGCCGTTTCCGCGCCGCGGCATCACGATTGCGTAACCCGTCCCGTCCCGCCGCCCCGGCCCGGCGGGACCGGCGCGCAGGAAGGAATGCGGCATGAGATCCTATCTGGCCCTCGTGGCCCTCGGGCTGGTCACGCTGTTTGCCGCCATCGGCACCAATTTTGCCCATGATCCGGCCTACCAGGTCAATGCGGTGATCGTGATGCTGGTGGCCGCGGGCCTGACGGTCCGCACGCTGCGGCGGATCGACGAACCCGAGCCCGCCCACGACCCCGGCGCCTACATGGACGGGGTGGTGCGCGCGGGCGTGATCGCCACCTGCTTCTGGGGCATCGTGGGCTTTCTCGTGGGCGTGGTGATCGCCGCCCAGCTCGCCTTCCCGGCGCTGAACTTCGCCTGGTCCGACGGCGTCCTGAACTTCGGGCGGCTGCGGCCGCTGCACACCTCTGCGGTGATCTTCGCCTTCGGCGGCAACGCGCTGATCATGTCGTCCTTCTACATCGTCCAGCGCACCTGCGCGGCGCGGCTGTGGGGCGGCAACCTTGCCTGGTTCGTGTTCTGGGGCTGGCAGCTGATGATCGTGCTGGCGGCGACGAGCTACCTCCTCGGCGGCAGCCAGGGCAAGGAATACGCCGAGACCTCGTGGTACATCGACCTGTGGATCGCGGTCGTCTGGCTGTCCTTCCTGGCGGTGTTCCTGGGCACGCTGATGAGGCGGCGCGAGCCGCACATCTACGTCGCCAACTGGTTCCTGCTGTCGATGATCATCACGGTGGCGATGCTGCACGTGGTGAACAACATCGAAATCCCGGTGTCGATCTGGGGGTCGGCCTCGGTGCCGGTCTTCGCGGGCGTGCAGGGCGCGATGGTGCAGTGGTGGTACGGCCACAACGCGGTGGGCTTCTTCCTGACCGCGGGCTTCCTGGGGATGATGTACTACTTCGTGCCCAAGCAGGCCGAAAAGCCGGTGTTCAGCTACCGGCTGTCGATCATCCACTTCTGGGCGCTGATCTTCCTGTACATCTGGGCGGGCCCGCACCACCTGCACTACACCGCCCTGCCCGACTGGGCGTCCACGCTCGGGATGGTGTTTTCCGTCGTCCTCTGGATGCCGTCCTGGGGCGGCATGATCAACGGCCTGATGACCCTCTCGGGCGCCTGGGACAAGCTGCGCACCGACCCGATCATCCGCATGATGATGGTCAGCCTCGGCTTCTACGGCATGTCGACCTTCGAGGGGCCGGTGATGTCGATCAAGTCGATCAACGCGCTGTCGCACTACACCGACTGGACCATCGGCCACGTCCATTCCGGCGCCCTGGGGTGGAACGGCATGATCACCTTCGGCGCGCTGTACTTCCTGACGCCGCGGCTGTGGAACCGGGACAGGCTGTGGTCGCTCAGCCTGGTCAACTGGCACTTCTGGCTCGCGACCATCGGCATCGTTCTCTACGCCGCGTCGATGTGGGTCTCGGGCATCATGGAAGGCCTGATGTGGCGCGAGGTCGATGCCAACGGCTTCCTCGTCAACAGCTTTGCCGACACCGTCGAGGCCAAGTTCCCGATGTATGTCGTGCGCGCGCTGGGCGGAGGGCTCTACCTGACCGGCGCGCTGCTGATGTGCTGGAACCTGTGGAAGACGGTCACCGCCGTCCCCGCGACCCGCCCCGCCGCACCCGCCTCTGCCACCACCATCGCTGCGGAGTGATCGCCATGGCCAGCTTCCTTGACCGCCACAAGCGGATCGAAACCCACGCCACCCTGCTCTTGGTGCTGTCCTTCCTGGTCGTCACCATCGGCGGCATCGTGCAGATCGTGCCGCTGTTCTACCTGGAAAACACCATCGAGCCGGTGTCGGGCGTGCGCCCCTACACGCCGCTCGAACTGGCGGGCCGGGCGATCTACGTCCGCGAGGGCTGCTACGGCTGCCACAGCCAGATGATCCGCCCGATGCGCGACGAGGTGGAACGCTACGGGCATTACTCGCTGGCCGCCGAGAGCATGTATGACCGGCCGTTCCAGTGGGGGTCCAAGCGCACCGGGCCAGACCTTGCCCGGGTGGGCGGGCGCTATTCCGACGACTGGCATGTCGACCACCTGACGGCACCGACCGCCGTGGTGCCGGAATCGGTCATGCCGCCCTATGCCTGGCTGGCCGACACGCCGCTCGACGCAGGCCAGATCGGCGCCACGATGGCGACCCACGCGATGCTGGGCGTGCCCTATACCGAGGCGATGATCGCCAATGCCGCGGCCGACCTGCGCGCGCAGGTCGACCCCGAGGGCGACACCGAGGGGCTGGTCGACCGCTATACCTTCAAGGAAGAGAACGGCACCGTCCTGCAGTCCTTTCCGGCGACGCTGGCGATCCGCAACTTCGACGGGCGGGCCGAACTGACCGAGATGGACGCGCTGATCGCCTATCTGCAGGTGCTGGGCACGATGGTCGATTTCTCGACCTTCGTCCCGGACCCGGCGCGCTGACGGGGAGGGACGGGTCATGGAAACCTACACCTTCCTGCGCCAGATGGCCGACAGCTGGGCCCTGCTGGCGCTGTTCCTGATCTTTGCGGGCGTCATCGTCTTTGCCTTCCGGCCCGCCGCGCGTCCGCTGCACCGGGCCGCTTCCGAGGCGATCTTCCGCCATGAAGACCGCCCCGCCGACCGCCCTGCCGCCCCGGAGACCGACGCATGAAGCCCCCCCGCAAGCCCACCGACACCCCGCCGCAGGTCGGCACCACCGGCCACAGCTGGGACGGCATCGAGGAGATGGACAACCCCCTGCCGCGCTGGTGGCTGTGGATCCTCTACGCCACGATCGTCTGGGGCCTGGTCTACGTCCTTCTCTACCCCGCCTGGCCGCTGCTGACCCGCGCCACGCCGGGCCTTCTGGGCCAGAACACCCGCGCCGACGTGGCCGCCGAAATCGCCCGCGTGGATGCCGCCAACGCGCCGCTGGTGCAGGCGCTGCTGGCCGCCGACCTGACCACGGTCGCCGACGACCCCGCACTCGGCCCCTTTGCCGTGCAGAAGGGTGCCGCGGTGTTCCGGGCGCAATGTTCGCAATGCCACGGGTCGGGGGCGGCGGGCGTGCAGGCGGGGGGCTATCCCAACCTCTTGGACGACGACTGGCTCTGGGGCGGCGACATCGAGGCGATCGCCTACACGGTGCGCCACGGCATCCGCAACGACCTGGACCCCGACCAGCGCTGGTCGCAGATGCCCGCCTTCGCCGACCTGCTGACGGTCGCCGAGATCGACGCCCTGGTGGCGCATGTGCAGGCGATTTCGGGGCAGGAGCATGATGCGGCGAAGGCGGCAGAGGGCGCGGCGCTGTTCGCCGACAACTGCGCGGGCTGCCACGGCGCGGCGGGCAAGGGCAACCGCGACGGGGGCGCGCCCAACCTGACGGATGCGATCTGGCTCTATGGCGGCGATGCCGCGACGCTGACCGAAACCGTCCGCAACGCCCGCTTCGGCGTGATGCCCCCCTGGGGCCAGCGCCTGGGCGAGGCCGAGGTGCGCGCGGTGGCGGCCTATGTCCACGGCCTGGGCGGCGGCGAGCCGCCGCCTGCGCCCGAGGAGTGACACGCCCCGGTGCCGACGGGCCCCCGCGCGACCCCGCCCCGGCCCTGCGCCGGGGCCTCCACCTTTCCTGGCGAAGGTCGCTCTCCGGGAAGGGAGTGGCCCCGGGTCAAGCCCGGGGCGGGGTTTCCCTCACCCTATGCCATCCGCTGCCGTCCCCAAGGATCAACGCCGACCGGTGCTGCCCGCCGCGCCGCGTCCGCATCGCCACCGGTGCCGGACCCGGGTCTTGTGTCGCCGCCCGCGCCAGGTCCGGCGGCGCTTGATCCACGTCAAGGCGCCGCAGTCCGGCAGGGGCCATGCGGGGGGACAGAAGCAAAGGCCCGGCCCCGGCATGTCTGACACCTCCGCCCCGAAACTCTACGCCGCGCGCGAGCCGGTGTTCCCGCGCCGCGTGAAGGGCAGCTTCCGCAGGCTCAAGTGGTGGATCATGGGGATCACGCTGGGCATCTACTACATCACGCCCTTCCTGCGCTGGGACCGCGGCCCCGGCCTGCCCGACCAGGCGGTGCTGGTCGACCTCGCCGGGCGGCGGTTCTTCTTCTTCATGATCGAGATCTGGCCGCACGAGTTCTACCTGGTCGCGGGCCTCTTGATCATGGCGGGGCTGGGGCTGTTCCTGTTCACCTCGGCGCTGGGGCGGGTCTGGTGCGGCTATGCCTGCCCGCAGACGGTCTGGACCGACCTGATGATCCTGGTGGAACGCTGGATCGAGGGTGACCGCAACGCCCGCGTCAGGCTGTGGAACGCGCCCTGGTCGCTGGCCAAGGCGCGCAAGCGCATCGTGAAGTGGACGGTCTGGCTGCTGATCGGGCTGGCGACCGGCGGCGCCTGGGTGTTCTACTTCACCGACGCCCCCACGCTGGCGCGCGACCTTGTCGCGGGCACGGCGCATCCCGCCGCCTACACCACCATCGCCATCCTGACCGCCACCACCTTCCTGTTCGGCGGCTTTTTCCGCGAACAGGTCTGCATCTACGCCTGCCCCTGGCCGCGCATCCAGGGCGCGATGATGGACGAGGACACGCTGACCGTCGCCTACCGCCCCTGGCGGGGCGAGCCGCGGGGCAAGCTTGGCACCGAAGGCGCGGGCGACTGCATCGACTGCATGGCCTGCGTGAACGTCTGCCCGATGGGCATCGACATCCGCGACGGCCAGCAGCTTGCCTGCATCACCTGCGCGCTCTGCATCGACGCCTGCAACGACGTCATGGACAGGATCGGCAAGCCCCGTGGCCTGGTCGGCTACCTCGCGCTGAGCGACGAGACGGCGGAGCGCGCGGGCAGGCCGCCGCGGGCGGCCTGGCGGCATGCGCTGCGGCCGCGCACCATCCTTTACACCGTGCTCTGGGGCGGGGTCGGGCTGGGGCTGGTGGCCGCACTGTTCCTGCGGGCGGAAATCGGTCTGGACGTATCGCCCGTGCGCAATCCCACGCATGTGGTGCTGTCGGACGGCACGGTGCGCAACACCTATGACCTGCGCCTGCGCAACATGGCCGACGGCGAGACGACCTTCCGCCTGACCGCCGACGGGCCCTACCGGCTGGCGCTGGAAGGCCAGACCGGCACCGCCGTCACCGTGCCCGCCAGCCAGACCAGGGCCGTGCGCCTGTATGTTTCCGCCGCGTCGGGCAGCCCGGAGGCCGAAGGCCACCGCACGACGCTGCGGCTCTGGGTCGAGGATGTGCTGGGCGATGCGCGGCAGTCCACCGACACGAACTTTACCGGAAAGGGCACGCGCGATGAATAGGCTGACCGGACGCCACGTCCTTGGCATCACGCTCGGGGCCTTTGCCGTCATCCTGGGCGCCAACGTGACGCTCGCCGTCTCGGCCCTTCGCACCTTCCCGGGACTGGAAGTCGCGAACGGCTACATCGCCAGCCAGACCTTCGATGCGGATCGCGCGGCGCAGGAACGGCTGGGCTGGACGGCGCGGGCCGGCTGGGCGGCGGGGCGGCTGACGCTGGCGCTGACCGGGCCCGACGGACGGGCGGTGCAGGCGGTGCCGCAGGTGCTGGTCGGGCGGCCGACCGAAGCCGCGGACGACCGGCGCCCGGTGATGGTCTTCGACGGGCGGGTCTGGGCGGCGGAGGCCGACCTTGGCCCGGGCCGCTGGATGCTGGTGGTCGAAGCGGTGGCGGCAGACGGCACCCGGTTCCGCCAGCGGCTGGACCTCTGGGTCGGGGGCTGAGCGATGACGACGGGCGCCGCCCGCCCCGCCGTCGCCCCCGCCGTCGCCCCCGCCGTCGCCCCCGCCGCTGCGGCCGCCCGTCCCGACGACGCGACGCTGATCCTGGCGCTGCCCGGCGTGCACTGCGCCGCCTGCATCGCCACCGTCGAGGACGGCCTCAAGCGCCACCCCGGCGTGCGCGCCGCGCGGGTCAACCTGACGCTGCGCCGCGTGACCGTCACCGCGGACCCCGCCCTGACCGCCGAGGCGCTGATCCCCGCCCTCGCCCGCCTGGGCTTCGAGGCGCAGGAGATGGACGCGGGCACCCTGCGCTCTGCCGAAATGGACCGGCAGGGGCGCGACCTGCTGATGCGGCTGGGCGTCGCGGGGTTCGCGATGATGAACGTGATGCTCTTGTCGGTCGCCGTCTGGTCCGGGGCCGAAGACAGCACGCGCGACCTGTTCCACTGGATTTCCGCCCTGATCGCGGTGCCCACGGTCGCCTTTTCCGGCCAGCCCTTTTTCCGCAGCGCCTGGGCCAGCCTGAAGGCGCGGCGGCTGGGGATGGACGTGCCGATCTCGCTGGCGCTGGTGCTGGCGGTGGGGATCTCGCTCTATGAAACCGCACAGGGCGGCAGGAATGCCTGGTTCGATGCGGCGGTGATGCTGTGCTACTTCCTGCTGGCGGGACGCTACCTCGACTTCCGCACCCGCGCCGCGGCGCGGTCGGCGGCGCAGGCGCTGGCGGCGCTGGAGGTGCCGCGGGCGGTGCGGCTTGGCCCCGCGGGGCCGCAGACGGTGGCGATCGCCGACCTGGTGCCGGGCGACCTGATCCGCGTGCTGCCGGGCGGGCGCCTGCCGGCCGACGGCGTGGTGACCGAGGGCGCCTCCGAGCTTGACCGGTCGCACCTGACCGGCGAGACGATGCCGGTGCCCACCGGCCCCGGGCTGGCGGTGGCGGCGGGCGAGGTGAACCTGACCGGGCCGCTGACCCTGCGGGTGACGGCGGCGGGCCGGGCCTCGTCCTTGCACCGCATGGCCGATCTGGTGGCGGCTGCGGAAACGGCGCGCACGCGGCTGACCTCGCTGGCGGAACGCGCCGCGCGGCTGTATGCGCCGATCATCCACCTGGTTTCCGCCGCGGCCTTTGCCTGGTGGTGGACGGCGACGGGCGACCTGCGGGTGGCCGCCAACATCTCGGCGGCGGTGCTCATCATCACCTGCCCCTGCGCCCTGGGCCTTGCCGTGCCCGCGGTGGTGACGGCGGCCTCGGGCCGGCTGTTCCGCAGGGGCGCGCTGGTCAAGGACGGCACGGCGCTGGAACGGCTGGCCGAGGTGGATTGCGCGGTCTTCGACAAGACCGGCACGCTGACGCTGGGCGCACCCCGGCCCCTGGGGCTGGAAACGGCGGACCCGCAGGCGCTGGCCGTGGCGCGCGGGCTGGCCGCCGGGTCTGCCCATCCGCTGGCCCGCGCGCTGGCCGAGGCCGAGGGCCCCGCGCCCGCCCGCATCGGGGCCCTGCGCGAGGTGCCCGGGCAGGGGGTCGAGGGGACGTGGCGCGGCCGCCCGGTGCGGCTTGGCCGCGCCGCCTGGGTCGGCGCCGAGGAAGGCGAGGAGACGGCGACGCACCTGTCGCTCGACGGCCGCCTGCACCGCTTTGCCTTTGCCGACCGCCTGCGCCCGGGGGCGGAAGGAGCGGTGCGCGACCTTCAGGCCTCGGGCATGCGGGTGATCCTTTTGTCGGGCGACGGGCAGGCGCCGGTGGCGCGGCTGGCGCAGGCGCTTGGCATCGATGAGTGGCACGCGGGGATGATGCCCGAAGGCAAGGCCGCATCAGTCGCCGCGCTGGCGGCGCAGGGCCGCAAGGTGCTGATGGTGGGCGACGGGCTGAACGACACCGCGGCGCTGGCCGGGGCGCATGTGTCCGTCTCGCCCGGTTCGGCGCTCGAGGCGGCGCGGATGGCCTCCGACATCGTGCTGCTGGGGCAGGACCTGTCGGTGCTGCCGCGGATGATCCGCATCGCCCGCGTGGCTCGGCGGCGGATCGTGCAGAACTTCGCGATTTCCGCCGCCTACAACCTCATCGCCGTGCCGCTGGCGCTGGTCGGCGCCGCCACGCCGCTCGCCGCGGCGGCGGCGATGTCGCTGTCGTCGATCACCGTCTCGCTCAACGCGCTGAGGCTGCCGCGATGGAAATCCTGACGATCCTGATCCCCATGTCGCTGGTCATGGGGCTGATCGGCCTTGCGGCCTTCCTCTGGGCCCTGACGCGCGGCCAGTTCGAGGACCCGAAGGGCGCGGCCCAGCGCATCCTGCGCAAGGACTGGGACGACCGCCCGCCCGGGTGACGGGCATCGCGCGCCGTTCCGGCAAAAGGCGCTTCCCTCCCCCCCTCGTGGGGGAGGGAGAGGGTGGGGGGGCGCCCGGCCCGCCGCGGGGACCCCCCTCCCCCGGCCCCTGCCCCACGAGGGGGGAGGGCAGGCGCCCTCTCTGCATGGGTGCCGCCCGATCCCCCGGGGTCAACGCTCCCGCAGGGCTTCCTGAGATTTCCACAGCGGCTTGGTCAGGTAGGTCAGGATCGTCTTGCCGCCGGTCTGCAGCTCCACCTCGGCCTGCATGCCGGGCTTGATCTCCATCCCCCTGGCGCGGCCCTTCAGGCTTTCGGGGTCCACCGCCAGCGTCACGCGGTAATACGCGTCCCCGTCGGCGGCGCGCGAGCGTTCGTCGGTGAAGGTGTCGGCCGAGACCAGCGTCACCGTGGCCGTCAGCGTGCCCCAGATCGTGTAGTCGTAGGCGGACAGCTTGATCGTCGCCTTCTGCCCCCTCCGCACCGCGGCGATGTCGCGCGGCTTGACGCGGGCTTCGATGGTCAGGCCGTCGTCCAGCGGCACGATCTGCAGGATCTCCTCGCCCGGGCGCACCACGCCGCCGATGGTGGTGATCGACAGCTTGTTGACGACGCCACGCATCGGCGCCACCAGCACGGTGCGGCGCAGGCGGTCCTCGGCGGCGGTCAGCGCCTGCTTGCGGGCGGCGATTTCGGCCAGCGTGTCGGAATGGTCCTTGGCAAGGTCCAGCGCCGTCTGCGTCTCGATGTCGGACAGCCGGTTCAGCGCGTCGGCATGCGCCTTGCGCGCGCGCGTCGCCTCGATCACCGGGGCCAGTTCGCGCGCCACCATCCGCTCCAGCAGGTCGCGCTCTGCGCCCGCCTGTTCCACCACCGCCCGCGCCCCGGCCACGCGCGCCGCAAAGTCCGCCCGCCGCGCCGCCAAGAGCGCGCGTTCCGACGCCACGATGTCGGGCAGGCGTTCCCCGAGCGCAGGCGACGGGACGAAATCCGCCTTGCCCTCACGTTCCGCCTCGATCCGCAGGCGGCGGACCTCCAGCGCGGCAAGCTGGTCGAGCAGTTCGTCCACCTCGGCCTGGTAGTTGGTGCCGTAGAGGCGGCCCAGCACCTGCCCGGCCTGCACCTGATCGCCTTCGGCGACGTCAAGCTCGGCCAGGATGCCGCCTTCCAGGTTCTGGATGATCTGCGGCCGTGCGGACGCCACGACCTGCCCCGGCGTCCGCACGATCTCTGCCACCCAGGCCAGCGAGGCCCACAGCAGGAAGACCGCCACCGTCCCGCCGATCAGCCAGATCACCCGGACCGGCTGCTTCTCGGCGGCGGCGAAGGCGGGGTCGAAGGTGGTCACGCCGGCCCTCCCTGCGCCTTCATCAGATGCGCAAGCACGGCATCGCGCGGCCCGTCCACCGCCAGGCGGCCGGACTGCAGGATCACCACGCGGTCGGTCAGCGACAGGATCGGCACGCGGTGGGTGGCGATGACCGCGGTGCGCCCGCGCAGCCAGCCGCCCATGCGCCCCACGATCACGCCTTCCAGCGTCTGGTCCAGCGCCGCGGTGGGTTCGTCCAGGATCACCACGCCCGGGTCCTGCAGCCACAGCCGCGCCCAGCCGACCGACTGGCGCTGCCCGACCGACAGGCCTTCGCCCAACTCGCCGATGGGCAGGTCGAGGCCGCGGGGATGGCTGCGGACAAACTGCCCGAGGCCCGCGAAGTCCAGCGCCGCCAGCATCCGCTCGTCGTCGCGCTCCAGCCCGTGCAGGTTGAGGTTGTCGCGCAGGGACCCCGCGATCAGCCGCACCTCCTGCGCCAGATAGCCGACGCCGCGGCGCAGGTCGCGCGGGTGGACCTGGTGCAGGTCGACGCCGTCGATCAGCACCCGGCCTGCGGTCGGCTCGTACAGCCCCGCCAACAGGCGCAGAAGCGTGGACTTGCCCGACCCGTTGGTGCCCAGCACCGCGACATGCTGCCCCGCGGGCACGGCAAGGGCGGGGATGTCGACCGTGGGCGGCGTCTTCTCGTCGTAGCGGAAGCTGACGCCGGCCAGCTCATAGGTTCCCAGGATCCGGTCGCGGCGCAGGTAGCTGCGTCCCTTCTCCTCGACCTGCGGCGCATCGGCGATGGCGTCCAGCCCGTCGAGCGCAGCCTTGACCTGGCTCCAGCGCGCGAAGATCGACGACAGCTGCGTCAACGGCCCCAGCGTGCGCCCCGTCAGGATGCCGATGGCGATGATCGTGCCGACGGTGAAATCGCCCGCGAAGACAAGGTAGGTGCCCGCGACCACCGCCGCGACATAGGTCACCTGCTGCACCAGCATGGCCCAGGTCGAAAGCCCGGTCATCAGCCGCCGCTGTTCGACCGAGGTCGCGGCAGTCAGCGCGGAAAGCTCGCTCCACAGCCGTTTCGTGCGGTCCTCGGCGCGGCCGGTGGTGACCGTCTCGGCCTCGATGATCGTCTCGTACAGCAGCCGCGCCGACCGGGTGGAGGCGCCCTGCGCCGCCGCCGTGATCGCGACCATGCGCCTTTGCAGCAGCAGGCCCGGCAGCATCATCAGAAGCGCGCCCAGCAGCAGCACCCAGACCACCGGCCCGCCGATCGCGGCCACCAGCAGGAAGAAGATCAGCGTGAACGGCAGGTCGGCCAGCGTGCCGATGGTGGAAGCGGTGAAGAACTCGCGCACCGAGGAGAACTCGCGCATCGCGGTGATGATCTGGCTCGGCCGGCGCTGGCCCGGCACCTGCTTCATCCCCAGCACGCGGGCCATCAGGAACCCCTGCACGGCCAGCTCGATCCGTTTGCCGGTCAGGTCCATCAGGCCCGACCGCGCGACCTTGAGCATGCCCTCGAAAACCAGCGCCAGCAGCACGCCGATGGCCAGAACCCACAGCGTCGCCTCGGATTGCTGCGGGATCACCCGGTCGTAGACCTGCAGCGAGAACAGCGCCACGCCCACGGCCAGAAGGTTGGCGAACAGCGACCCCGCCGCGACCTCGACCACCGCGCGCCTGTGGCGGGCGAATTCGCCCCAGAACCAGTGCGGCAGCCGCCCCGGGTCGGTGTGGCGGGTGGCGATCTCGTCCATCGTGGTGCGGGCGACCAGCACCTGGCCGGTGTAGAACGGCCCGAATTCGACCAGCGGCACCTCGGCGCGGGCATCCGGGCAGGTCGGGTCATAGACGGTGACGGCGCCGCCTTCCTGCCCCAGCACCAGCACGATGGCGCCCGAGGTCATCAGCGCCAGCGCGGGCCAGCGGTCGGCACGCGCGGCAGGGTCGGAATGCAGCGCGACCGACAGGCCAAAGCCCTCCAGCGCGCGGCCGATGTCGGGCAGGTCCACCCAGTCCGACACCGACAGTGCCTGAAGCCGTTCGATCAGGTCGGGCACCGCAAGCTCGACACCCAGCAGCGCCGCATAGGTCGCCGCCAGGTCGGCCCGCATCCGCATGCGGTCGGGGCTGCGGGGCTGGGCAGGCAGGGGTTCGGGCGGCAGCGCCACAAGCTGCGCGGCGGTCACCGTCAGCCCGCCCTGCGGACGGGTGCCTGCGTTCAGGTCGAAGGCGAGGACGCGGCTTGTCACATCGCCTCTCCGCCGACCAGCGTGCCCTGCAACTGCGCCAGTTGCAGGCGCAACAGCGCGATGCGGTAGGGCAGGCCCGCGAGGTCGCGTTCCAGCCGCGCCTGCGTCTCGTACAGCGAGGCCAGGTCCAGAAGCGACCGCCGCCCGACCTCCTGCTGCGCCTCGTAAAGCGCCACGCCTTCCCTGGTCTCGGCCAGCAGCGCGGCGGTTTCGGTCTGTTCGCTGTCCAGCGCGGCGATCTGGCGTTCCAGCGCCACGCGGCGGCGGTCCACCGTGTCGCGCGCCTCGGCCAGACGCTGGTCGGCGACGGCACCCGCGGCCGCCAGCGCGTCGAGGTCAGAGCGCGTGCCGAGGTTCAGCAGCTTGTCCGCCCCGATGTCGGCGCCCACGTCGATGCCGCCACCGGACACCCCGGCCGAGGCGCGCAGGCCCGGCAGCAGGCCCGACCGCGCGATCCGCGCCTCGGCCCGCAGCCGGCGCCCCTCGGCCTCGGCGCGCAGCACCGGCAGGGGCACGGCGTCGCTGGCGCCCAGGGCGGACAGGCCGTCCGCCGCGGGCAGGACGCCGTCGGTCAGGGCGGCGAGTTCCGCCTCGGCGGTGCGCAGGGCCTCGCGGTCGGCGGCAGCCATGCGGCGCAGGTCCGCGTGCTTCTGCGCGATCGCCCCCGATTCCGACCGGTCGGCGATGCCGCCCGCCACCCGCGCCTCGGCGACGCGCGACCATTCCGCCATGCGCGCCGCAGCCGCCTCGGCCACCCGGCCCTGCGCCGCGGCCATCCGGCCTTCGACATAGCGCGCCAGCCCGTCGTGCACGCGGGCGTTGAGGTCCCCGGCCAGCGTCACCGCCGCCACCTCGACATCCGCCGCGGCAAATTCGCGTTCGGCCTTGCGGCGGCCGTTGTCGAGGATCGCCTGGTCGAGCAGGATCGAGGCCGCGACCGTGGACAGCGAGGTCAGGCTGACCCCGGGGCCAAGCGACGGCAGCCAGTTCCGCGACCGCGCCTCGGCCTTCAGCCGCGCCACGCGCAGTTCCGCTGCCGCGGGCCCTTCGGAGGCCGCCAGCACCGCCGCCGCGACCGCCGCATAGGGGCCCGAGGCCGGGACCACGCCCTGGCGGGCGCTCAGGGCGTCAAGCACCTGCGACGTGGCGGTGGCGCGGTCCGTCCCGGCCCGCGCGACCTCGCCCCCGCCTGCGGGCAGGGGTGCGGGGTCGGCCGGACGGTTGGCCGACATGCCGACACCTGCCTGGTCGCCCAGACAGGCGGACAGCAGGAAGGCCAGCGCAAGCGGCGCCGCCCGCCCTTCCCGAGGGATGATCCGCGACACCGTCCGGACCCCTTCGGTACCCCTCAGAGCACCGCCCGGATGTCGTCGTCCAGCAGCACCGTGCCGCCCGCGCCCAGCGTGTAGACGGCATAGCGCTGTCCGTCGATCATCTGCGCCTGGCCGGTCGCCACCGCGCCGGTCATCGTCACCGTGTCGTCGGCATCGCCCTTCACGATCAGCCGCTGGTCCGGTCCGGTCAGCGCGGTCAGCTGCGATTCCGTGATCGTCAGCTGCGAATCCGGCGCCCAGGTCAGGTCGATGGCCGTGAAATCGAAGTTCGCAAGCCCCGGCCGCGACAGGTTCACGTTGGCCGCGTTGGTGTTGTCGACGATCAGCAGCGTGGACGAGGTGTTGCCCGCCGCATCGGCCGTGTTGACCACCAGGTAGCTGCCGTCCGGCACCGAGGCGGAGAAGCGGAAGTTCGTCTCGCCGAACACCGTGTCCTCGGTCCGCGTGGCCGGGATCTCGGTCCGCGTGCCCGAGGCATCGACGCGGTGAAAGCTGTAGATGTCGGTTGTGGTCTCGGTGCCGATGGCGCGCAGGCCCGCGGCATCGCGCGAGAACGACACCACCTCGGGCGACCCCGGCGCCACGGTATCGACGCGGAAGCTGTCGGTCAGCGTGGCCACGTTGCCCGCGCGGTCGGTCGCGGTCAGCGTGGCGGTGACGCCGGTTTCGCCACGCGGCAGGTCGGCGCCCGGGAAGGTGACCGACCAGGCGCCATCGGCGCCCGCGGTCGCGGTCTGCGTGGCGCCGTTCGACAGCCGCACGACGACCGTCGCCCCCGGTTCCACGGTGCCCGACAGCGGCAGGCCCGCTGCCACCTCGGTCGCGTTCAGCACGCCGTCACCGCCGATGGCGCCGCCGGTGCGGGCAAAGTTGCGCACCACGGTATCGACCTGAACCTGTTCGGACAGGGTCGCCACGTTGCCCACGCGGTCGGTCGCGGTGATGTTCAGCGCCACCGATTTTTCGCCCGCGGGCACTTCGTTCGCCGGGATCGTCAGCGTCCAGGTGCCATCCGCCGCCACGGTCGCGTTGCGCGACTGGCCGGAGCCGAAACGCACCGCGACGGCGGACCCCGGTTCCACCGTGCCGGTCACGGTCAGGCCCGAGGCCGCCTCGGCCGCGTTCAGGATCTGGTCCTGGCCGGTCGACAGCGTATTGCGCGTCAGCGGCTTGACCTCGGTGTCGATCGACAGCGCATGGGTGGTGCTGGCGACGTTGCCCGCCGCATCCGTCGCCCGCACGCTGACGGTCGAGGCATAGGTGCCCTGCCGAACCTCGCCCGGGGCGAAGGTCGCCGTCCAGGCGCCGTCCGCCCCCGCGGTGACGCTGCGCGTGACACCTTCGAAGGTCACGGCGACGGCCGCCCCCGCCTCGGCCCGCCCGGTCAGCGCCAGACCCGCACCGCGCTCGGTGCCCGAGACGATGTCGTCGCCCCCCGCCTGCCCCGGATCGACGCTGACCGAGGTGGTGGTGTCGACCCGCACCGCGCGGCCGGCCTGCGCGGTGTTGCCCGCGGCATCGGTCGCCGTGACGGTCGCGGTCGAGGCGTATTCGCCCCCCGCGATCGCGGCGCCGGGGAAGGTGACGGACCAGCGGCCGTCGGCGCCTGCGGTCGCGGGCAGCGTGGCGCCCGCCCAGGCGACCTGCACGGCCGCGCCCGGCTGCGCCGTGCCGGTCAGCGTCACGCCGCCGGCCGCCTCGGTCGCGTTCACGACGTCGTCACCCGCGACCGGCCCGCTGATCGAAACGGCGGTGGCGGTGTCGATGCGGATCGTGCGCGTGGTGGAGGAAGCGTTGCCCGCGCCGTCCACCGTGGATGCGGTGATCGTCGCGTCATATTCGCCGGCGGGCAGTGCGCCGGGGGCCAGCGCGATCGACCAGGACCCGTCCGCCCCGGCGGTGACCGTCCGCGTGATCGTGCCGATGGCGACCGACACGGTCGCCCCCGCGGTGGTGCTGCCGGCGATGGCGAACCCGGCCGAGGCTTCGGCCCCGTTGACCACGTTGTCGCCCGCGACGGTCGCGATGCTGATCGGGTGGGGCACGGTGTCGACGATCAGCGTGTCGTTGACCACCGTGGTGTTGCCGTAGAGGTCGGTCGCCGTCACCTTGACCGGCGCAGTGTATTCGCCACCCGGAAGCTGCGTGGTGGTGAAGCTCACCGTCCAGGTGCCGTTCGCCGCCACCGAGGTCGTCTGCACCTGGCCGTTGATCTCGACCCGGATCGAGGCGCCCGCCTCGCCCGTGCCGCCGACCTGAACGCCGTTCGTGTGCGCCGCCGCGTTCTCGATGTCGCCCGACCCTTGCGTGCCTTCGGTCACCGCCACGGCGGGCGGCGTCATGTCGATGATGAAGCCCGGGCCGTCCAGCGTGGTCGTGTTGCCGCGCTGGTGGGTGAACACCACCACCGTCTCGTAGCTGCCGTCCGGCGGAAAGCGGTCGCGCGGGACCGACACCGACCAGGTGCCTTCCGCGGTGATCGTGGTGGTCGCGACCAGGTTGCCGATCGTCACCTGCACCGTATCGCCGGGCTGGCCCGAGCCGGTGACCACAAGCTGCGGCGTGGGCGTGTTCGTCGTCACCGTGCTGATCGAGGTCGGGTCGTCCACCGTCGGCGGCCGGCGTCCGCCGCCGCTGCCCCCCCCGCCGCCGCCGCCGCCGCCACCAACCAGCGTCAGCCCGCCGCCGACCAGTGCCGCGGTGCCAAGCCCGCCGCCCAGGCCGATCAGACCGGGAACGAAGGGGCCCATCCCCGCCGGCTCGGTGCTGCCCTCGACCAACGTCAGCGTCTCGCCGCCGTCAAAGCGCAGGTCGTCCAGCGCCGAGAACTTGTTGAAGCCTTCCGCCGGACCATAGCTTGCATACTGCGCACCGCCCGGGCCGTCGGTCAGGAAGACCTCGGCGATCTGGCCGTCGGTCGACAGGTAGAGGCGGTTCATCTCGTTCGGCGCATAGTCGAAGAAGCCCGACAGCGTCAGCTCGCTTCCGTCGGCCAGCCTGACGATCAGCGCCGATCCGTCGCGCTGGTAGCCCACCACGTTCGTGGGCGACAGGTTGAGCGAGACCATCTCGCCCGACCCCACCTGCACGAAGCCGCCGCCGTCGACCGCCCCGCGCACGACCACGCCCGCAGAATTGCGGACGGCGTATTCCACCGCTTTAACCATTGCACTGCTCCGCCTCGATGGCCGGGGCGTTGACCCGGCCGCTGCCTGTGGCCCTTTTCAGGCCCTGGGCGGACGGCTAGCCAGTTTTTTGCCGCATTTCCAGAGAAATACACGGCGTTCCTCAGGCATGGCATTGAATGTGGGATTTTCCCCTCAGTTTCTACCGGTGCGGGAATCCCGGGCGGCGAAGGTCCCCGAACCAAGAAGGGGCCGCCGGTTCCGGCGACCCCTTCCGAGTTCCTAGGAGATGGGCCAGTTCAGAGCTGGTGGCCCAACCGTTCGGGGTTTTCCAGGGGGCTGCCCCTAGAAGACGCGCCTCCCGGCTGTCCCGACACCTGTCTCCAATATCCCTCTAGACACTGGATCACCTCCTTTCAAAAAGTTGCCGATGCGGCGGAGGCTGCCACAGATTTGGTGTTTGGCAAGTCTCTTTCACGCTACCCGTGCGGCAAATCGGGCAAGCGCCCAACGAAACGGCAAAAGCGCCACAAGCGCCAGGCCCAGCTTGACCAGCCAGTCGGCCATCGCCAGCGACACCCAAAGGGGCGCCGCCGCGCCGACGCCCAGCAGCGGCAGGACCTGGTTGGCCCAGGCGACATCGTTGCCGGGTTCGAGAAAGGCAAGCCAGGCCGAGAAGGCCACCGTGAAGAAGATCGCCGTGTCCAGCGTCGAGCCCGCGAGCGAGGAGACCAGCGGCGCCTGCCACCACCTGCGGCGGCGCATGCGGTCGAAGACGGCGACGTCCAGCAGTTGCGCCACCAGGAAGGCCAGCCCGGACCCCAGCGCCACCCGCAGGGTGACCAGCGGGCCGTTCGGGCCGCCGATCTGCGTGCCGATGGCCGAACAGGCCAGACCCGCGGCAAAGCCCGCCAGCACCACCCGCCGCGCCGCCGGCGCGCCGTGGATGCGGTTGGTCAGGTCGGTGACCAGAAAGGCGAAGGGATAGGTGAAGGCGCCCCAGGTCAGCCAGGGACCGGCGAGGAACTGCACCAGGATGTTGGAGGCGACGACGATGACCGCCATCGCGGCAATGGCAGGGAAAAGACGCATCGGGCAACCCGTTTTGGCAAGGTGGTCGGGGACTTGGCCCTCCGGCGGACGGCGCGCGCGGCCTACGCCTGCGGGGCCCCCCCTGTCAATCGGGGGTCAATCCGGCAGGCGGTATTCCACGACCTCGGTCGGCAGGAACAGGCGGAAGTTGTTGTCGGCCACCAGCGTCGCCACCAGCCCGCGGTCCGACTGCCAGACCGACAGCCCCTCCAGGTTCGAATGCGTGCCTGCCGGGGTTTCCAGCACCGTCGTCTCTTCGGTCACCCCGTCTCCGGCCAGCCGCCAGCGCCGCAGGCGGCTGGCAAAGCCGCCCAGGCCGAAGAAGGCGCGTTCCAGCAGGTAGAGGCGCCCATCCGGCCCGATGTCGGCGGACACGGCCAGATACGGCCCCTCGCGGCGCAGCGCAAAGGGCTGGTCCCAGGCCCCGTTGCGGAAGCGCCAGACCGGAAAGGGCCGGTCGGCCTTGCCCGACCGTTCCGGCAGCGCATAAAGCGCGCCGTCCGGGCCCACGGCCAGGGCTTCCAGCGCCGAATTCTTCTGCAGGCGCGGAAAGGCCGGGTGCAGCGGCAGGTTTTCCGCCGGGCCGTCCACCTGCGCATAGCGCAGCACCCGGGCCTGGCCTTCGAAGCTGACATGGACCGTGCCGTCGGGCCCCACCGCCAGCCCTTCGCTGTCGCGGCGGCCCTCGGCCAGGGGGGCGTCGCCGCGGGCGCGCAGCAGGCGCCAGGGGTCGGCGGCGATGGCGCTGATCGCGCCTGTGGCGTCACGCGCGAACCGGCCCCGGGCAAAGGCGCCGCGGTCGCTCAGCGCCAGGAACCGCGTACCGCCGGGATAGACATGGACCGCCGAGACGCCGCCCATCAGCGGGTCGTCCATCGTCCAGAACCGCCGCCCGACCAGCCCCGGCGGGGCGACCGGCGCCGCTGTCCCCCGCAGTCCCGCGAAGGCCAGCCCGCCTGCGATCAGCGCGAGGCCAGAACGTCGGCGCATTGGCGCGGCAGGTCGGCCATGGTGTAATCGCGCGGGCCGCGGCGGGGCGGTGCCTCGGGGTCGCGCGGCGGTTCGGCGGCCGACCCGGGCGGGTCGAGGTAATCCGTCACCCACCACGTCAGCGTGTCGTCGCAGCCGTTGCCGCCGTTCGACAGCTCGCTGACCGTGGGCGTCTGCGTCTCGCACAGGGTGGCGCCCCCGGGGCACTTCAGCCGCACATGGAAATGCGTGTCATGCCCGGCCGCGGGCCGGACCTTCTGCAGCCACTTGCGGTCCGACGCCGTGGCGGTGCGGCACATCTCGATCTTGATCGCGGCGGCGACGAAGATGCGGTCCACCCGCGCATCGGACGCGGCGGCCTTCAGCAGCGCGCGGTGGCTGGCGGTCCAGTTCTCGGTCACCGACCGCTGGTCGGCCGACCGGATCGGGATCGAGCTGATCTCCTCCCGTTCCGCCCGCGTCAGGTCCAGTCGGCGCGGGGGCAGCATCCAGACGTCGGCATCCAGCCCGATCTGGTGGCTGGCGTGGCCGCCGGTCATCGGCCCCCCGCGCGGCTGGCTGATGTCGCCGAAGTAGAGGCCGCGCCAGCCAACCTGCGTGGCGGCCTCCGACAGGTCCTTGAGAAAGTCGATCATCACCGGCTGGCCCCAGTTGCGGTTGCGCGACAGCCGCATCGCCTGCCAGGTCGGACCGGTGTCCGGCAGTTCCACCAGCCCCGCGGCGCAGCCCTTGGCATAGCTGCCGATCGGCATCGGCGACTGGTTGCTGGGTCTGGCCAGGGCACCGAACAGGCGGTTCGCCTTCTCCTGCGCCCCGGCGGACCCCGCGACCCCTGACGCCGCCAGAACCAGCGCCGCCACCATCCCCAGCTTCATGCCTGCCCCCTGCGTCACGACCGCCGTTCCGGCGTGTCGCCCTCAGCCTTAACCCAGGCCAGCAGGATCAGGCCAATCACGAAAAGCACGATCAGCGGAATGATCCCCAGGGGCTGGCTGCCGGTGATGTCGGTGACGATCCCGATCGACAGGGGTGCCAGGAACGAGGTCGCCTTGCCGGTCAGCGCATACATCCCGAAGGCCTCGTTCATCCGCGCGGGGTCGGCCTGCCGCACCATCATCGTGCGGCTGGCGGACTGCATCGCCCCCCCCGCCGCCCCGATCAGCGCGCCGAGCACATAGAAGGCGATGTCCGGCAGGTTGCTCTCGGGCCCCACGGCGATGCCCAGAACGCTGTCGCGCGACACCAGCACCATGGCGGCGGTCACCAGCGTCAGCACGGTGACGGTGCAGACGATCACCGGCTTGGGCCCGAAGCGGCTGTCGGCCCTGCCGCCCGCCCAGGCGAACAGCGCCCCGGTGATCGTGCCGAGGATGCCGAAGACGCCCAGGTCCACCGCCGACCAGCCCAGCACGCCCACGGCATAGATGCCGCCGAAGGTGTAGATGCCGTTCAGCGCATCCCGGTAGAACATCGACGACAGAAGGTAGGCCGACAGCGACCGCTGCCGCGGCAGGTCGCTGAGGTTGGCCTTCAGGTCGGGCCAGGCCGTCCGCGCCGCGGCGCCCAGCGGCAGGGCGTCGGGCTTGCGCGGCTCGCGCACCCACAGGAAGAAGGGGATCATGAACAGCGCATACCAGATCGCCGTGAACGGCCCGACCGCCCGCGTCCCCTCGCGCGCGGCGGGGTCGAGGCCCAGCACCGGCGACGCGCCGATCAGCGTGACGCCCGCCTTGTTCTCGGCAAACAGCGTCAGCATCAGGATCAGCGCGACCATCCCGCCCAGGTAGCCGAAGGCCCAGCCCGACCCCGAAACCTTGCCGATGTCCGCAGGCGGGCACAGTTCGGGCATCATCGCGTTGGTGAAGGTGGTCGCGAATTCCATCGCGATCAGGCCCAGGCAGAAGCTCAGCAGGACCAGCGCCAGGTTGAAGTCGTCGGGCGCCGCGTACCAGAGCCCCCAGGCGCCCGCGACATACAGGACCGAGAACAGCCAGATGAAGCGCATCCGCCCCCCCGCCTTGTCGGCGATGGCGCCCAGCAGGGGCGACAGGACGGCGATGACGATCCCCGCGGCCCCGATGGCATAGCCCCAGATCGCCTGTGACCGGCTGCCGTCGCCCAGGATCTCGGTCACATAGGGCGCGAAGATGAAGGTCAGCAGCAGCGTGTTGTAGGGCTGGCTGGCCCAGTCGAAGAAGAACCAGCCCCAGATGCGTTGCCGCGCGGTGGTCATGCCAGACGCCCCCCTGCCCCGGGCGGATCAAGCCCGAAAGGCCCCCGCCGCGCAAGCGCCGTCGGGGGTGGCGTTGACCGGGCCACTCGACGCGGGATCGCCCGGCCTCAGTCGAAGGTCCCCGTCACACGCCCGAACAGCATGAAGGCCCGTGCGGTGCGCGTCTCGGCGATCTCGGCCAGGTCGGCGTCGGTGGCGTTCTGCGCGAAGGCCGACAGGCAGCGGTCGAAGGCGCGCAGGAAATGGTGGCCTGCGTCGCGGAACACCGGATCCTCGCGCATCCGCGCCGCGGTCAGCGCCAGCGACGACCGGTCCCGGATGCCCCCCAGCGCGGCAATCGCCCGCCCGCGTTCGCCCTGGGCGAACCGTCGCCAGACCTCGGGCCGGGCGCGGTCGGGGGTCAGGTCGTCCATGTAGATGCCGTCCTGCGCCAGCAGCGTCAGCACGTCCTGCGCCGCCCGGATCAGCTTGGACGAGCTGCGGTCCTCCAGCGCCAGGCGCAGGGCGCGGAAGCCCTCCTTGTCCTCGGCGCTGTCGGGAAAGTTCAGCGCGCGCACGAAATCGGCCACCGACAGGGGCGCGCGCAGGTCGTCCTGCGGCGTGCCGAGCGCCAGCGCGGGCTCCTCCTCGGCGGGCGAGGGGCGCACGGGCGCCAACAGCGCCGCCTTGCGGTCGGCAGACGGCACGGTCAGCGTGGCGTCCCGGCGCGAGAAGAAGGTGGCCAGCTGCGCCTCGGTCTGCCGCTGCGCGGCGGCGATCTCCTCCAGCCGCTTCTCGATCGGCCTGCCCGCACCCTGCTGCTGGCTCAGCACATAGGAATGCCGCATCGCATCGACGGTGACCTGCAGCCGCGCCGCCTCCTCGCGCAGCGCCCGCACCGACCGCGCGGTGACCAGCGTCATCCACAGCAGGCCGAGCGGCAGGAAGACCACCAGCAGCGACAGCACCAGCGCGGGAACGCCCGCCCCGGCATTGCCGCCGAACCACAGATAGGCCCCTACGGCCACCACCCAGACGCCCGCCAGGGCGCCCGCGACGGTCTCGGTCACCGGCCGCCCGTCGCCCTCGGCACGCGCATAGACGCCCAGGTCCAGCGGCTTGTCGGTCGGCTCGGGCATCGGCCCCCCCGCGGTCAGACGAACCGGACGCTCAGGATGTCGTAGCCCCGCCGCCCGCCGGGCGTGGTGACCTCGACGCTGTCGCCCTCGTCCTTGCCGATCAGCGCACGCGCCAGCGGCGAGCGGATGTTGAGCCGCCCCTTTTCCAGGTCGGCCTCGGGCTCGCCGACGATCTGGTAGGTGCGGGTCTCGCCGCTGTCCTCGTCTTCCAGCGTCACCGTGGCGCCGAACTTGATCGCGCCGGACAGCCGCGCGGGGTCGATCACCTCGGCCAGCGACAGCATCGCCTCCAGCTCCTTGATGCGGCCCTCGATGAAGGACTGCTTCTCGCGCGCGGCGTGGTATTCGGCGTTCTCCGACAGGTCGCCATGCTCGCGCGCCTCGGCAATGGCGCGGATCACGGCCGGACGCTCGGTCGACTTGAGCAGCCTGAGTTCCTCGTCCAGCGCCTCGAAGCCCCGGCGGGTCATCGGGATCTTGTCCATGGTGCGCCACCCGTGCTGCGGCAAAAACAAAAGTCACGGGGCCGGTCCGGCACCATGACTGAGCCTCTACCCAAGCGCAGCCGCCGCCGGAATGCAAGGCCGCATCCATGCCTCGCGGCACGGTTCCGCCAATCGGCACGGCGTGCCTGCGGCACATTCCTTTCATCTCGCCTGCGGGGCCTGAAGAAGGCCCCTCCGGCTCGGGCGAAGAAGGGGGCTCCGCCCCCGTCGCTGACGCTCCTCCCCCGGGATATTTGGGATCGGAA
>CAZCPY010000028.1:0-29084 GCA_964499865.1 uncultured Rhodobacterales bacterium
CTTCCGATCCCAAATATCCCGGGGGAGGAGCGAAGCGACGGGGGCGGAGCCCCCTCTTCGCCCGAGCCGGAGGGGCCTTCTTCAGGCCCCGCAGGCGAGATGAAAGGAATGTGCCGAAGGCACGCGATTCACTTCAGGGGCGCCAGAGCAGGCACCAAGCAGCCGGGGATCACGCGCCCAAGCCGACCGTCGGCAGCAGCTGCACCGCGTCGATCTGCCAACCGTCCGGCGTTTCGACCATCCTGTAGTCCAGGAGATGCGTCGTCCCCGCCTCGTCGGTGACCATGACCCGCTGCCACAGGTTCCCCGCCACCTCGCGCAGTTCCAGCATCTGCACGGCCGAGGGCCGCCAGACCATCGGATAGCCCTGCCGCACCATCAGGCCGAAGTTGTCGGCGCTGCCGAAGATGCCCTTGATGTCGGGGCTGGCGAAGCCGAAGGCGGTGGCGAAGTCGTCCTTCAGGAAGGCGTCGATCTGCGACTGGATGGTGCCCTGGATGGCCGGGTTCGGCGCCTGCACCTCCTGCGCCATGGCAGGCAGGACGTGCAGCGTCAGCGCGAGGGCGAGAAGCGTGCGGCGCATCGGGAAACCTCCTTGGCGGGGTGCGTCGGAGGGTAGAACGGGGGAAAGGGCGGTCAAGTTTCAGCGGTCCGCCGAAGAAGTCGCGGACGGCGGCGGAAACGCCCGCCCGGACAGTCACGCCCCGTGGCCCGCCTCAGCCCCGGGCGAGGGCGGCGTCGATCAGCGCGACCGTCTCGGCCACCCCGTAGAGCGCCACGAAGCCGCCGAAGCGCGGCCCTTCGGAGGCGCCCAGAAGCACCTCGTAGAGCGCCTTGAACCAGTCGCGCAGGGGGTCGAACCCGTGGTCCTTGCCGACCGCGTAGACCATCGTCTGCAAGGCCTCGTCCTGCTCCGGGCCGTCCCAGGCGGCCAGCCGCGCCCGCAGGTCCAGGATCGCCGCGCGTTCCCCGTCCGACGGCGCCCGGAAGGCCCGCGCGGGGGCGATCCGGTCGGCGAAGTAGCGCAGCGCATGGGTCACGGCGGCGTCGAGGTCGGGGTGCGTCTCGGGCGAGGCGTCGGGCGCATAGCGGCGCAAAAAGCCCCAGAGCCCCTCGCGCCCGGCCGTCCCCGCGACCGCGGCGAGGTTCAGGAGCATCCCGAAGGACACCGCCATGCCCGAGGCCGGCACGTTCCCGCCGTGGATGTGCCAGACCGGGTTTTCCGTCTGCTGTTCCACCGTCTGCGCCGGATAGGCGCGCAGGTGCTGGTGGTAGTCGTCCACCGCCCGGGGGATCACGTCCCACCACAGCCGCTTGGCCGTCCTGGGCTTGAGGTACATGAAGTAGGACAGGCTTTCGGTCGCGGCATAGGTCAGCCATTCGTCGATGGTCAGCCCGTTGCCCCTGGACTTGGAAATCTTCTGCCCCTTGTCGTCGAGGAACAGCTCGTAGGTCATGTGTTCGGGCCTGCGCCCGCCCAGCGCCTCGCAGATGCCGTCGTAGATCGGCGTGTTGGTCGAGTGGTCCTTGCCGTACATCTCGAAATCCACCCCCAGCGCCGCCCAGCGGGCGCCGAAGTCGGGCTTCCACTGAAGCTTCACCTGCCCCCCGGTCACCGGCAGCGTCCATTCGCGGCCCGTCTCGTCGTCGAAGGTGACGGTGTGGTTGACCTTGTCCACGTGCTTGATGGGCACATACAGGACGCGCCCCGTCTCGGGGTGGATGGGCAGGAAGCAGGAATAGGTCTGCTGGCGTTCCTCGCGCAGGGACGGCAGCATGATCTCCATGATCCGCTCGTAGCGTTCGGCGGCCAGCCGCAGCGTGTCGTCGAAACGGCCGGAGCGGTAGAATTCGGTCGCCGAGATGAACTCGTAGGCGAACCCGAAGGTATCCAGGAACCGGCGCAGCATCGCGTTGTTGTGGTGGCCGAAGCTTTCGTATTCGCCGTAGGGGTCGGGCACCGAGGTCAGCGGCTTCTGCATGTGCTGCCGCAGCATGTCCTGCTGCGGCACGTTGTCGGGCACCTTGCGCATGCCGTCCACGTCGTCGGAAAAGCAGATCAGCCGGGTGGGGATGTCCGAGATCACCTCGAAGGCGCGGCGGATCATCGTCGTGCGCGCGACCTCGCCGAAGGTGCCGATATGGGGCAGGCCACTCGGCCCGTAGCCGGTCTCGAACAGGACATGGCCCTTGTCCGGGTCGCGGCCCTGATAGCGGGCCAGCACGCGGCGCGCTTCCTCGAAAGGCCAGGCGCGGGACTTGAGGGCGGCGTCGCGAAGGGCGGTCATGGGGGCAACCTGTCCGAGGGGGGCGGCGGGCGTCCTATTGCCGCCCCCCCGGCGCGTCAATACATTCCGGCCCGACCCGAAGGGAGTGCCCGCCGATGCCCGACCGTCTGAGATCCATGTCGCCGCAGGATGCGCTGGTCGCGATCATGGTCGCCGTCTCGGCCGCCGACGAGGAGATGCGCACCGCCGAACTGGTCGCCATCGAGCGCATCGTGGCCCAGATGCCGGCCTTCGCGGGCTACGACCCCGACCGCATGCGCGGCGTGGCGCGCACCGTCTTTGACCTCTTCGCCGAGGAAGAGGGGCTGGACGCCCTGTTCGGCCTGATCCGCGACGCCCTGCCCGAGGCCTTGCGCGAAACCGCCTATGCGCTGGCCTGCGACGTGATCGCCGCCGACGGCAAGCTGCCCGAGATGGAACTGCGCATGCTCGAGGAGGTGCGCGAGGAACTCGCGGTCGACCGCCTGCATGCCGCGGCGATCGAATGGGCCGCGCGCGTGCGCCACATGCGGGGCTGACGCCGGGCGGCCGACGCCGCGGCAAACCCCTTGCCTTCCGGCCCCCGGCGGCGCATACGCTCGGCCATCCGGCCCGCGCTTCAGGCGGGTCTTTCCGGTTGGAGTCTACATGGCCAAGGAAGACATTCTCGAATTCCCCGGCGTCGTGAAGGAACTTCTGCCCAACGCGACGTTCAAGGTGGCGCTCGACAATGGCCATGAACTGATCGCGACGATGGCAGGCAAGATGCGCAAGAACCGCATCCGGGTTCTGGCGGGCGACAAGGTGCAGGTCGAAATGACCCCCTACGACCTGACCAAGGGGCGCATCAACTATCGCTTCAAGTAGGGTGCGCCTGATCCTGGGATCGGGCAGCCCGCGGCGGCTGGAACTGCTGGCGGGACTGGGCATCCTGCCCGACGCGGTCCTGCCGCCCGACATCGACGAGACCCCCCGCAAGGGCGAGTTGCCGCGCGCCTATGCCGCGCGGCTGGCCGCCGAGAAGGCGGCCGCGGTGGCGGCGGCGGACGACGACATCGTGCTCTGCGCCGACACCACCGTGGCGCTTGGCCGCCGCATCCTGGGCAAGCCTGCGGATGCGGCCGAGGCGGCGGCGTTCCTGACCATGCTGGGCGGGCGGCGGCACCAGGTGGTCACCGCCGTCGCCGTGCGCCGCGGCGCGCGGCTGTGGCAGCGCGACAGCGTCAGCGCGGTCAGGATGAAGCGGCTGTCGGACGCGGAACTGAATGCCTACCTTGCCGGCGGCGACTGGCGCGGCAAGGCGGGCGGCTACGGCATACAAGGGCCCGCGGGCGCCTTCATCCCGTGGATTTCCGGCAGCTACAGCGGCATCATGGGCCTGCCCGTGGCCGAGACCGCGGCGCTTCTGGCCAGTGCCGGCTGGCCGGTCTGGAGGCAGGCATGAAGGGCCGCGTCGTCGTGCTGGACGAACTCGACGGCCGCCCTGCCGCGGCGCTGGTGGCGGACGGCCACCTGCAGGACCTGCTGGTCGATCCGCCCGGCGACGTGCTTCTGCCCGGCGCCATCTGCCGCGCGGTGGCCGAACGCCCGGTCAAGGGCATGGGCGGCCATTTCGTCACCCTGCCCGGCGGCGGCAAGGGCTTCCTGCGCGCCACCGAAGGCATCGCGCCCGGCCGCCCCCTGCTGGTGCAGGTCACCGGGCCGGCCGAGCCCGGCAAGGCGCTGCCCGTCACCCAGCGGCTGCTGTTCAAGAGCCGCTTCGCCATCGTCACGCCCGGGGCGCCCGGCCTCAACATCTCGCGCCGGATCCGCGACGCAGACCGCCGGGCCGCGCTGGAGGCGCTGGCAGCGACGGGCATGGCGGGCGCCGCCGGGGACCTGGGCCTGATCCTGCGGTCGGCCTGCGAGGCCTCGCGCCCCGCGCCCGTGGCCGAGGACATCGCGGCGATGCGCGACCTCGCGCAGGCCGTGCTGGCCGATGCGGCCGGGCCGCCGGAACTGCTGGTCGACGGCGCGGGCGCCCATGACGTGGCCTTCCGCGACTGGCTGGACCCGGCGCCGGACGCGCTGGAAACCGACGCGGGCGCCTTCGACCGCGAGGGCGTGACCGAGATGGTCGCGGCGCTGGCCCGCCCCCGCGTGACCCTGCCCGGCGGCGCGCACATGGCGGTGGAGCCCACGCGCGCGCTGGTGGCGGTGGACATCAACACCGGCGCCGACACCTCGCCCGCCGCCGGGCTCAAGGCCAACATCGCCGCCGCCCGCGACCTGCCGCGCCAGTTGCGCCTGCGGGGCCTGGGCGGGCAGGTGGTGGTCGACTTCGCCCCGATGCCCAAGCGCGACCGCCAGATCCTCGACCAGGCCCTGCGCGCGGCCTTCAAGGGCGAGGCGGATACGCACCTTGCAGGCTTCACCGCGCTGGGGCTGTACGAGATCGTGCGCAAGCGCGACCGCTGGCCGCTGTTTCCCGCCGCCGCACCCGGGGCCTGACCCGCATGCCCTGCCCGATCTGCGCCCGCCCCGCCGACCCGCGCCTCGCGCCCTTCTGCTCGCGCCGCTGCGCCGACGTGGACCTCGGCCGCTGGCTGGGCGGCCACTACCGCCTGCCGACCGCGGAGACCGGGGAAGACGGCGCCGAGACGCCGCGCGACCGCGACGACTGACGGCGTCCGCGCGCCAAGGGGTCTGGACACCCCCCCGGACCACGGCTATGCACGCGCCCGGGCCCAGATAGCTCAGATGGTAGAGCAGCGGATTGAAAATCCGCGTGTCGCTGGTTCGATTCCGGCTCTGGGCACCACCCCGATCCCGTGCGGTGGACGTGCCGCCCCGGGCGCCCGCCGGGCGCTCTCTCGGTCCTTCAGGCCGTTCCGGACGGGTGGGGGGAATGACGGCATCTCGCACCCGTTGGGAGGCATCCCGCGCCGTCTGCGGCCGCGCCAACGGAGATCCGGAACGGGTACCTGATCCGGACGCGATGGCCGCACGGGTCGGTTCGGCCAGCCGTCACGACCTGCCGCCTTGCCGGTCATCGCAAGCCGTCCGGTCCCGCGGGCGCCATGCCTCCGGCGTTCCGGCAGGGCCGGGGCGGCGGTCTGCCGGCCCCGTCGCGGCGCCGTCACGCCGTGCGGCACGACCGGCTGCACGACCGGCTGCAAGACCGGCGGCGCCCGGGTCATTCGGGCGCGCAATAGACCCGGTACAGCGTTTCCAGCACCGCCCGCACCTCGGCACTGGCCAGGGCGTAATAGATCGTCTGCCCGTCGCGGCGGGTCGAGACCAGGCGCAGGGCGCGCATCTTGCCCAGGTGCTGCGACAGCGCGGCCGGACTGAGCGACACGACCTGCGCCAGGTCCCCCACCGACCTTTCCCCCGACAGAAGCGTGCACAGCGCCAGCAGCCGCTTCGGGTTTGCCATGGCGTCCAGCAACGCCGCCACTTCGACCGCGCGGGCCTCCAGCGGCGCAAGCGTCGTGTCGGGGCGGATGTCCATGACCTCTGCTTTCATGCTTGACACTTTAGCACATTCGAAATTAAGAAGCAATGCAGCCTGAGCGAGTCCTAGCCCGCCGCCCGAACCGGGGCAAGGGCCCGGGCCGGCGGGCGCGCAATGCACGTCCGGATGGGGCTTTCACAGATGGAAACCGACTTCACTCCCCTCGCCTCGCTGACCGGCGGGGTCCTGATCGGGCTCGCGGCCGTGGTCCTGATGTCGTTCAACGGCCGCATCGCGGGGATGACGGCCATGCTGGGCGGCGTGCTGGACCCGCGCGGGTCCGACGCCCCCTGGCGGCTGGCCTTCCTCGCGGGCGCCATCGCCGCGCCGCTGCTCGCGGTCGGCCTCGGGGCGAGCTTTCCCTTCGCCGCGCCGACGACCGGGGTGCTGCTGGCGGTCGGCGGCGTCATCGTCGGGATCGGCGTGACCTGGGGGTCGGGCTGCACCTCGGGCCACGGGGTCTGCGGGCTGGCGCGGCTGTCGCCGCGGTCGCTCGTGGCGACGCTGACCTTCATGGCCACGACCTTCGCCACCGTCACCCTGATCCGCCATGTCCTGGGAGGCTGACCGCATGCGCCGCATCCTTTCCGCCCTCGCCGCCGGCCTGGTCTTCGGCCTTGGCATCGCCCTATCGGGCATGGGCAACCCGGCCAAGGTGCTGAACTTCTTCGATCCGCTCGGCACCTGGGACCCCAGCCTTGCCTTCGTGATGGGCGGCGCGCTGGCCACCACGGCGCTTGGCTACCGGCTGATCTTCGGCCGCCGCAGGGCGCCTCTGTTCGACGACCGCTTTCACCTGCCCACGGCAACCCGGATCGACGCAAGGCTTGTCGGCGGGTCGGCGCTGTTCGGGGTGGGCTGGGGGATCACGGGCTTCTGCCCGGGCGGCGCCGTCCCGGCCCTGGGCTTTGCGCCCTGGCCGACCGCGCTGTTCCTCGTCTCGATGGCCGCGGGCATTTGGCTTGCCCGCCGCCTGCAGGCGCTGCCCCGGCGCCTGACCGCATGACCCCGCCCCGGAGGACCCGAGCGATGACCACCCCGATCCCCCACCCCGCAGACCTGTCGGTCAGGCCCGAGGTCACGGCCTTCTTCGACGAACCGACCAACACCGTGACCTATGTCGTCCGCGACCCCGCAAGCTCCGGCTGCGCGGTGATCGACAGCGTGATGGACATCGACTACGCCGCGGGCCGGATCACCTATGCCTCGGCCGATGCGGTGATCGACTTCATCCGGGCGAACGGCCTGACGCTGGAATGGCTGATCGAGACGCATGTCCATGCCGACCACCTGTCGGGCGCGCCCTATATCCAGGGCAAGCTGGGCGGCAGGATCGGCATCGGCGCGAACATCACCGTCGTGCAGGACACCTTCGGCAAGGTGTTCAACGAGGGCACGGAGTTTCAGCGCGACGGGTCGCAGTTCGACCGGCTGTTCCGGGACGGCGACACCTACCGCATCGGCGGCATGACCGCGATGGCGCTGCTGACCCCCGGCCACACGCCGGCCTGCATGACCCATGTCATCGGCGACGCGGCCTTCGTGGGCGACACGCTGTTCATGCCCGACGGCGGATCGGCGCGCGCCGACTTTCCCGGCGGCGACGCGCGCACGCTGTACAGGTCGATCCGGCGCGTGCTGTCGCTGCCTGACGCCACGCGGCTGTTCATGTGCCACGACTACGGCCCCAACGGGCGCGAGATCCGCTGGGAAACCACCGTGGCCGAACAGCGCGCGCACAACATCCACGCCCATGACGGGGTGGCCGAGGATGACTTCGTGGCGGTCCGCGAGGCGCGGGACGCCACGCTGGCGATGCCCCGGCTGATCATCCCCTCGCTGCAGGTGAACATGCGCGCAGGCGCGCTGCCGCCAGCAGACGAGACCGGCAAGCGGTTCCTCAAGGTGCCGATCAACGCGCTCTAGCCGGGCACCTCCCGCGCGCTGCCCCCCCCACTCGCGACACGCCGGCCGGGCACCGCCTGGTGCCGGCAGTTGCCCTGCGCCGCCCGGAAAGGTGCCGCCGTGCCATCCTTGAAGTCCTTTCTGCCGATCCTCGGCTGGGCCCCGCAGTACACGAGGGCCGATGCGCAAAGCGATCTGGTCGCGGCGCTGATCGTCACGGTCATGCTGGTGCCCCAAAGCCTGGCCTATGCGATGCTTGCCGGCCTGCCGCCGCAGGTGGGGCTTTACGCCTCGATCCTGCCGCTGGTGGCCTATGCCGTCTTCGGCACCAGCCGGGCGCTGGCGGTGGGGCCGGTGGCGGTGGTGTCGCTGATGACGGCGGCGGCGGTGGGGCAGGTCGCGGCCCCGGGCAGTGCCGCATACCTGACCGCCGCCGTCACGCTGGCCTTCCTGTCGGGCCTGATCCTGGCCGCGATGTCGGCCCTGCGGCTGGGGTTCCTCGCGAACTTCCTGTCGCACCCGGTCATCTCGGGCTTCATCACCGCGTCCGGCCTGCTGATCGCGGCAGGTCAGGCAAGGCACATCCTGGGCATCAGCGCCGAAGGCGACACGCTGCCGGACCTGCTCGTGGGACTGGTCGGGGGCCTCGGCCAGACCAACCCCCCCACGCTGGCGATCGGCGTCGCGACGACCGCCTTCCTGTTCTGGACGCGCACGCGGCTCAAGCCCGTGCTGGTCTCGCGCGGTCTGCCGCCCCGCACCGCGGAGATGGTCGCGAGGGCCGGGCCGGTGGCGGCCATCGTCCTGTCGATCCTGGCCGTCGCGATACTGAGGCTGGAGGACCGGGGCGTGCGGATCGTGGGCGACATTCCCGCGGGCCTGCCGCCCTTTGCCCTCCCGTCCTTCGATCCCGCCCTGTGGCGCCAACTTCTGCTGCCTGCCGTGCTGATCAGCCTCGTGGGGTTCGTCGAATCCATCTCGGTCGCGCAGACGCTGGCGGCCAGGCGGCGGCAAAGGATCGTGCCCGATCAGGAACTGACCGCGCTTGGCGCCGCGAACATCGCCGCAGCGCTGTCGGGAGGCTGTCCGGTGACGGGGGGGTTTGCGCGGTCGGTGGTGAACTTCGACGCCGGCGCCGCTACGCCGCTGGCGGGTGGCTTCACCGCCGCGGGCATCCTCGCCGCGACCCTTTTCCTGACGCCCCTGTTCCGGTTGCTGCCGCAGGCCGTGCTGGCCGCGACGATCATCGTGGCCGTGCTGTCGCTGGTCGACCTTGCCGCCATCCGCCGCACCTGGGCCTGTTCCCGCGCCGATTTCGCCGCGATGGCGGCCACGATCCTGACCGTGCTGGGTGTCGGGGTCGAGGCGGGCATCGCCGCGGGCGTGTCGCTGTCGCTGCTGCTGATGCTGTGGCGCACCTCGCGCCCGCACATGGCCGTCGTGGGACAGGTGCCGGGGACCGAGCATTTCCGCAACGTCGACCGCCACGCGGTGCTGACCGACCCCGCGATCCTGTCGATCCGGGTGGACGAGAGCCTGTATTTCGCCAATGCCCGCGCGCTGGAGGAGGCGATCCTGAACCGCATCGCCGACCGCCCCGACCTGCGCCACGTCATCCTGATGTGCCCCGCGGTCAACGCCATCGACGCAAGCGCCCTCGAAAGCCTCGAGGCGCTGGACCACCGGCTGGCCTCGGCCGGGATCGGCTTTCACCTGTCCGAGGTGAAGGGACCGGTGATGGACGTGCTGGAACGGTCGGCCTTCCTGCGCCAGTTCCGCGGCCGGGTGTTCCTGACGCAGTTCGAGGCGGTTCGGTCCCTGGCCGCCGCCGCCCCGGGTGGACGCGCCGCGTGACGCCTGGCCGACCGGCAGCGCCCGCCGGCATGGCCTTCACCCGGACTGCCGCCCGCGCGCGCCAGTTCGCCAGCGCGCCGGAACGCCAGCGCGCCAAAAGCCGTTTCCGGCGCAATGCCGGACGCCGCAAGCGCCGGGGTGCAGGCGCGCAGGTGATCGACCGGGCAGCCGGCCCGGTCGCGGGGCAGGCCCGCGTCTGCCGATGCCCCCGCATCACATCGCCCGGCGGCGATGAAGACTTGCCCCGCGGTCAGGCGAAGCCCGCCACCTGCCCAGGCGGCACCTAGTCCCGCAAGGCGCCCGCCACCTGCATCGCGAAACGGGCCGAGGCGACCGGCAGGGTGCGGCCGCGCAATTGTCCCAGGATCAGGCTGCCCGCGGGCATGTCGCGTTCGGCGATCGGGCGGGTGACCAGCCCCTGCGCGTCCGACCCCGCCAGCCCGATGGGGATCTGGAAGCCGATCACCCCCTCGTGCAGCACATAATGGCGGATCATCTCGAAGCTTTCCGTCTCGACCACCGGCGCCAGCCTGCGCGACCCGCCGCGAGTGGCGAAATCCAGAAGGTGCCGCACCCCGTAGCCCGGCGCGGGCGCGATATGGGCGGCGTCCAGGCAATCGCGCAGCCGCACCTCGCCCGCCCCTGCCAGCGGATGGCCGGCGCGCATCACCGCATGCACGCGCTGCGGCACCGAGGCCACAACCTGGAAATCGACCAGATAGACCGGCTCGAACACCAGCGCGAGGTCGCTGGTGTAGCTCGCCAGTTCCTCCTCGGCCCGCGCCCGGTCGCGCACGTTGACGGTGAAGGTCACGCCGGGGTGGGCGGCACGGTAGCGGGCGATCTGCGCGGGCAGGAAGGCCGGCAGCAGCGCCTGCGAACAGGCGATCGACACATGCCCGCGCCGTTCCCCCGCCAGGTCCGCGACCTGCCCGCGCACGCGGGCGAGGTCGGACAGCGTCACGCGGTAGTGGTGCAGCACCAGTTCGCCCGCCGGGTTCAGCCGCATGCCGGAGGGCAGGCGCTCGAAGACCCTGAAGCCGAACTCGTCCTCGAAGCGCTGGATGCGGCGGACGAGGGCAGAGGCGGTGATGTTCATGTCATCCGCCGCCTTGCGCACCGACCCGGCACGCGCGGTCGCCTCGATCAGGCGCAGGGTTTCCAGGTGGCGCATGGGGCTTTCGCAGGGGTGGTGCATTTTTTGCAACGGGCAGGTGCGATTCTAGCATTTTTCGCCATCGCAGAAAACAGGCTTGATGCAGAGGCTGCCCGACGCAAGCCCGAGGCCCTGCCGAATCGATGATCGCGACCTTGCCCTTCACCATCCCCGACCTCGCCCGCGCCTATGCCGCGGGCCTGAGCCCGGTCGCCGTGGTGGACGAGGCCTTTGCCCGGCTGGCCGCCGCGGATGACCCCGGCATCTTCCTGCACGCCGCGCCCGAGGCTGCCCGGGCGCAGGCGCAGGCGCTGGGGCAGCCCGACGGGCGGCCGCTGTGGGGCATTCCCTTTGTCGTCAAGGACAACATCGACGTCGCGGGCATGCCCACGACCGCCGCCTGCCCGGACGCGGCCCATCTGCCCGCGGCGGACGCCTTCGCCGTGGCCCGCCTGCGGGCGGCCGGGGCCATCGTGCTGGGCAAGACGAACCTCGACCAGTTCGCGACCGGCCTTGTGGGCGTGCGGACGCCTGGGCCCGCACCGCGCAATGCGCTTGATCCCGCTCTGGTGCCGGGGGGGTCGTCCTCGGGCTCGGCGGTGGCGGTGGCGCGGGGGATCGCGGCCTTCGGCCTCGGCACCGACACCGCGGGGTCGGGGCGCGTGCCCGCGGCGCTGAATTCCATCGTCGGGCTGAAGCCCACGCTCGGCACGCTGTCGGCCAGCGGCATGATCCCCGCCTGCCGGACGCTCGACACGATCTCGGTCCTTGCCCAGACGGTGACGGATGCCTGGGCGGTCTATCAGGTCGCCGCGGCGACGGACGCGGCGGACGCCTTTTCCCGCCCGGCGGCCGTGGGCCCGCTGGCCGCCGTTCCGCGGGTGCGGATCGGGGTGCCCGATGCCGCCACGCTGGCCCTGTGCGACCCGGCGCAGGCGGCGGATTTCCGGGCCACTGCCGCGCGGCTGGCGGCGCAGGGGGCCGAAATCGCCGAGATCGACTTCGCCCCCTTCCTCGCCGTGGCGCGCATGCTCTACGAGGGCGCCTGGCTGGCCGAACGCGTGGCTGCGGTCGGCGACCGGCTGACGCAGGCGCCCGAAACGCTGCACCCCGTCACCCGGGCGATCCTGGAGCCGGGGCTGAAGCTGACCGCCGTGGATGCCTTTCGCGGCTTCTACCGCCTGCAGGCGCTGAAGGCCGAGGCGCTGCGCGCGATGGAGCGGTGCCACGCGCTGGCCGTGCCCTCGATCCCCGGCGAGGTGACGCTGGCAGAGATCGCCGCCGACCCCGTCGGCCCCAATGCGCGGCTGGGCACCTTCACGAACTTCGTCAACCTGATGGACCTCTGCGGCATCGCCGTGCCCACGGGCGACCGCGCCGACGGGCGGCCCGGAGGCGTCACCGTTCTGGCGCGGCCCGGGCGGGATGCGCTGGCCGCAGGCATCGCCGCGGGGATCGAGGGCGGGCGGATGGGCGCCACCGGGCGCCTGCGGGCGCCCGCGGCCCTGCCGCCGGGCCCGGCACCGGACGAAATCGCGCTGGCCGTCTGCGGCGCGCACATGACCGGCCTGGTCCTGAACCGCGAGCTGACCGCGCTGGGCGCGCGCTTCCTGCGCGCCTGCCGCACCGCGCCCGGCTACCGCCTGCACGCGCTGGCGGGCGGGCCACCCGCGCGGCCCGGTCTGGTGCGCGATGCGCATGGCGCGGCCATCGCGCTGGAGGTCTGGGCCCTGCCCCGCACTGCCCTGGGCGGCCTTGCGGACGCCATCCCCGCGCCGCTGTGCATCGGCACCGTGGCGCTGGAGGACGGCAGCACGGTCAAGGGCTTCCTCTGCGAACCCGCCGGTCTGGCGGGGGCGCAGGAGATCACGCACCTGGGCGGCTGGCGCGCCTTCCTGGCGGGCGCCGCGGCATGAGCGCGATCCCGGTCATCGACGTGGGCGCGCTGTCGGGCCCGGACACGGCCGCTCGGGTCCGCGTGGCGGCGCAGATCGGCGCGGCCTGCCGCGAGGTGGGGTTCTTCTACGTCGCGAACCACCCCGTGCCCCCGGCGCTGACGGCAGAGGTCTTCGCCACCGCCCGCCGCTTCTTCGCCGCGCCCGAGGCCGTAAAACGCGCGGTCCTCTACACGGCCGCAGGCAACCGCGGCTACGTGCCGATGCAGGGCGAGGCGCTGGACCCCTCGCAGCCCCCCGACCTGAAGGAGGCCTTCAACATCGGCCTCGACCTCGCGCCCGACGACCCCGAGATCGCCGCGGCCGCGCCGTTCCGCGCGGCGAACCTCTGGCCCGCCCTGCCGGGGTTCCGCGCCACCATGCTGGACTACTTCGCCGCCTGCCACGGGCTGGGCCTCATGCTGCACCGCGCCTTCGCGCTGGACCTGGGCCTGCCGCCCCCCTTTTTCGACGACAAGCTCGACCGCCCGATGGCGGTGCTGCGCCTGCTGCACTATCCGCCCGCCCCCGAACGGCCGGAAACCGGCCAGATGGGCGCGGGTGCGCATACCGACTACGGCTGCGCCACGCTGCTGGCGACCGACGGCGTGGGCGGCTTGCAGGTCCGCACCCGCGCGGGCGACTGGCTGGATGCGCCCCATGTCGAGGGCGCCTTCGTCTGCAACATCGGCGACTGCCTGATGCGCTGGACGAACGACATCTACGCCTCGACCCCCCACCGCGTGGTCAGCCCTGCGGGGCGCGAGCGGTTCTCGGTGGCCTTCTTCCTCGACCCCAACCCGGAGGCAGAGATCGCCTGCCTGCCCGGCTGCGCCACGTCCGACCGGCCCGCCCGCTATGCCCCGGTGCGCGGCGATGCGTTCCTGATGTCCCGCCTTTCGCCCACCTACGCCGCTTCCGGCCTTGCAGGCCGCCACCCCGAGAAGGAGACCACGACATGACCCGCCCCTCCCCGACCTGCCCCTCCCCGACCCGCCTGACCCTGACCCGCCGTTCCCTGCTGCGGACCGGCGCCGCGGGCCTTGCCGCCTCGGCGCTGCCGATGGGCATGGCCCGCGCGCAGACCCCCATCGTGCTGGGCGCCGTCTATGTGGGGCCGCGCGACGACTTCGGCTGGAACCAGGCCCATGCGGTGGCGATGGACGTGCTGAAGCAGGTGCCGGGCGTCACCGTGATCGAGGAGGAGAACGTCCCCGAAACCGACGCCGTCGCCCAGTCGATGGAATCGATGATCAACCTCGACGGCGCCAACCTGATCCTGGCCACGTCCTTCGGCTATTACAGCCCCTTCGTGGTGGACACCGCGAGGAAATACCCCGACGTGCAGTTCCGCCACGCGGCACCCCTGTGGAACAAGGACACCGACCCGGCCAACGCGGGGTCCTACTTCTGCTACCTGAACCAGGCGCATTACGTGAACGGCGTGGCGGCGGGGCTGTCGAGCGCATCCGGCAAGATCGGTTTCGTCGCGGCCAAGCCGATCCCCTCGGTGCTGTCCAACATCAACTCGGTCCTGCTGGGCGCGCGCAGCGTCAACCCCGCTGCGGTGGTGCAGGTGATCTTCACCGGCGAATGGTCGATGCCGGTGCGCGAGGCCGAGGCGGCGAACGCGCTGATCGACGCGGGCTGCGACGTCATCACCTGCCACGTCGACGGCCCCAAGGTGGTGATCGAAACGGCCGAGGGCCGCGGCGTGAAGTCCTGCGGCCACAACGCGAGCCAGGCACCGCTGGCGCCCAAGGGCTTCATCACCGGCGCGGAATACAAGTGGGAGACGATCTACAAGCTCTACGCCGACGCGCTGGCCAGGGGCGAGGCGCTGCCGAACTTCATCGCCGGCGGCTACCACAACGACATGGTGCGCAACACCGCCTATGGCGCGGGGGCGACGCCCGAGGCCATCACTGCCGCGGACGCCGCCATCGCCGGGCTGAAGGACGGCAAGCCGATCTACGTCGGGCCGCTGAAGGACAACGCGGGCAACACGGTGATCGAGGGGCCGATGGACAACTACGACCCCGTGCTGGACGGCATGAACTACCTGCTGGAAGGCGTGCAGGGCTCGATCACCTGAGACCGGGGGGCGGGGCGGTGGCGTCGGTGGCAGAGGCAGAGGGGGCGGCAGGCGCGGCGGGCGGGCTTGATGCCCGCACGCTGGCCCGGATCGAGGCGGTGGTGATCCCGGCAGGGGCGCTGGCCGCGGCGGTGGCGCTGTTTTCGGTCTTCCTGCTGGCCCTGGGCAAGTCGCCGGGGCAGTTCCTGGGGCTGATCTGGGCGGGCGGGTTCGGGTCGGGGTTCTCGATCCAGAACACCCTGCAACGGGCGGCGCCCCTGGTCCTGACCGGGCTTGCCTTCGCCATCCCCGCCCGTATCGGGCTGACGGTGATCGGGGCCGAGGGGGCGCTGGTGCTGGGCGGCCTTGCCGCGGCAGTGGTGGCGATCCCGCTGGTCACCGGCGGCTGGGCGCCGGCCATCGGCCTGCCGCTGATGGCGGCGGCGGCAATGGCGACAGGGGCGGTCTGGATCGGCTTTGTCGGCTGGCTGCGGCATTACCGCGGGGTGAACGAGACCATCGCCTCGCTGCTGCTGACCTACATCGCCATCGCCATCATGAACTTCTTCGTCGAGGGACCGCTGCGCGACCCGGCCTCGGCCAACAAGCCGTCCACCATGCCAATAGGTGACGCTTACGGCATCGGCCCGATCCCCGGCACGTCGGTGCACTGGGGGCTGGCGGCGGGGCTGGTGCTGGCCATCGTTCTGCACATCCTGATGACGCGCACGACCTTCGGCTTTGCCGCCCGGATGACCGGCGGCAACGTGCGGGCGGCGCAGGCGCAGGGGCTGCCGGTGGGGGGGCTGGTCGTCGGCTGCTGCGCCATCGCCGGGGCCAGCGCGGGGCTGGCCGGGTTCTACGAGGTCGCCGCCGTCCAGGGCCAGGCCAACGCCTCGCTGGTCGCAGGCTACGGCTTCACCGGCATCCTGGTGGCCTTCCTCGCCCGGCAGAACGCGCTGGCCGTGGTGCCGGTCGCCATCCTGTTCGGCGCGCTCGAGGCCTCGGGCGGGCTGATCCAGCGGCGGATGGACCTGCCGGATGCCACGATCCTGGTCCTGCAGGGCATGATCTTCGTCGTCCTGCTGGCGTCCGAGACGATGTACGGCCGCCTGCCCTTCCTGCAACCCCGCCGCGCCGGAGACCGTACATGACCGGGCCCGAGCTTCTGATCGTGCTGATCGCCATGGTGGGCGGGGCGATCCGCGTCTCGACCCCCTTCCTGTTCGTGGCGCTGGGCGAGACGCTGACCGAAAAGTCGGGGCGCATCAACCTGGGCCACGAGGGCAACCTCGTGCTCGGCGCGATGTCGGCCTATGCGGTCGCGGTGCTGACCGGCAGCCCCTGGGCAGGCGTGCTGACCGCGGGTGGCGCGGGGCTGGTGCTCGGCGCCCTGCACGGGGTGGTCTGCTCCTTGCCGCGGGTCAACGACATCGCCGTCGGCATCGCTTTCATGAGCTTCGGCACCGGCCTTGCCTTCTTCATGGGAAAGTCCTTCATCCAGCCCGTCGCCCCGCGGCTGGAGGCGATCCCGCTGGGCGGCTGGACCGGCAACCCGCAGCTGGCGCAGGCGCTGGAGGTCAACCCGCTGTTCTTCGTCGGCGTGGCGCTGGCGGTGGCCATGTGGTGGGGCTTTGCCAACACCCGCTGGGGCCTGATCCTGCGGATGACCGGCGACAGTTCAGCCTCGGCGCGCGCCATGGGCGTGTCGGTCGATCTGGTGCGCATCCTCGCCACCGCCGCGGGCGGGTTCCTTGCGGGCATCGGCGGGGCGTTCCTGTCGCTCTACTACCCCGGCAGCTGGAACGAGGGGCTGTCCTCGGGCCAGGGCCTGATGGCGGTGGCGCTGGTGATCTTCGCCCGCTGGGACCCGCTGCGCTGCATCTGGGCGGCGCTGCTGTTCGGCGCCGCGGGCGCGCTTGGCCCGGCGCTGCAATCGGTGGGGATCAGCCAGGGCTACTACTTCTTCAACGCCGCCCCCTACATCCTGACCCTGTTCATCATGATCGCCTCGGCCCGGTCGGCCTCGGCCGCGAACGTGGCGCCGGGCGAGCTTTCCATCACCCGATGAGGACCCTGCGATGACCCATCTGGACGAACGCATTGCCGCCGCCATGGTGCCGAACGGGCGCACCGTGGCGTCGGACCCCTACCCCTGGCCCTTCGACGGCGACCTCGGGGCCCACAACACCGCGCTGGTGGTGATCGACATGCAGACCGACTTCTGCGCGCCCGGCGGCTATGTGGACAGCATGGGCTATGACATCGGCCTGACCCGCGCGCCGATCGGCCCGATCCGGGCGGTGCTGGCCGCGCTGCGGGCGAAAGGCTACCCGGTCATCCACACGCGCGAGGGCCACAAGCCCGACCTGTCCGACCTGCCCGCCAACAAGCGCTGGCGGTCGCAGAGGATCGGCGCGGGCATCGGCGACCAGGGCCCCTGCGGCCGCATCCTGGTGCGCGGCGAACCGGGGTGGGAGATCATCCCCGAACTGCAACCCGCGCCGGGCGAGGCGATCATCGACAAGCCCGGCAAGGGCACCTTCCTGGCCACCGACTTCGAGCTTGTCCTGCGCACGCGCGGCATCCGCAACATCGTCTTCACCGGCGTGACCACCGATGTCTGCGTGCATACCACGATGCGCGACGCCAACGACCGCGGCTATGAATGCCTGCTCTTGTCGGACTGCTGCGCCGCGACCAAGGTGGAAAACCACCTGGCCGCGATCGACATGATCAAGATGCAGGGCGGCGTCTTCGGGGCGGTGGCGACCTCGGCCGCCTTCCTGGGCGCGCTGCCGTGAACGCCCCCGCCGCCATCGCCGCCACACCTGCAAAGTCCCGGGCGCCCGGCCTTGCGACCGAAGGCATGACCAAGGTCTTCGGCACGTTCACCGCGCTGGACGACGTGTCGATCAGCGTGCGCCCGGGGTCGTTCCACGCGCTTCTGGGCGAAAACGGCGCGGGCAAGTCCACGCTGGTCAAGTGCATCATGGGCTTCTACCGCGCCACCCGCGGCAAGGTCAGCCTCGACGGGACCGAGGTGCAGGTGGCGTCCCCCCGCGATGCCCGCGCCTTGGGGATCGGCATGGTGTATCAGCAGTTCACGCTGGTGCCCTGCCTGACCGCGGCCGAAAACCTGGTGATCAGCCGCGCCGACACGCCCGCGGTGATCGACTGGCGCCGGGAGATGGCGCGCCTGCGCGACTTCATGGACCGCATGCCGTTCCGCGTGGCGCTGGACCGGCAGGTTTCCTCGCTGTCGGCGGGGGAAAGGCAGAAGCTGGAAATCCTCAAGCTTCTGTACCTCGAGCAGCGGTTCCTTATCCTGGACGAGCCGACCTCGGTCCTGACCCCGGGCGAGGCCGACGAGATCCTGGGCCTGCTGGGGCAGATGGCCAGGGCCGGCGAGGTGACGGTGCTGATGATCAGCCACAAGTTCCGCGAGGTGAAGGCCTTCTGCGACAGCTTCAGCGTGCTGCGCCGCGGCCGGCTGACGGGTTCGGGCGACGCGCAGGCGGCGACGGTCGCCGAGATGAGCGCGATGATGATCGGCGACACCCCGATCCGCGAACGCGCCGCGCGCGCCGAACGGGCCGAGGGCAAGGCGGTGCTGGACCTGGCCGCGCTCTATGCCGACGACGCCGACGGGCGGCCCGCGATCCATGCGCTGAACCTCAAGGTCCGCGCGGGCGAGATCGTCGGTATCGCGGGCGTGTCCGGCAACGGGCAGTCCGCGCTGGTCGAGGTGCTGTCGGGCCAGCGCCCCCTGAAGGACGGGCGCATCTTCGTGCAGGGCCAGCCCTTCGAGCCCCGGCGCGCCGACTTCGACCGCTTCAAGGTCTTCGGCCTGCCGGAAGAGCCCCTGAAGAACGCCGCCGTCCCGCGGATGAGCGTGACCGAGAACATCGCCTTCCGGTCCTTCGACAAGCCGCCCATCGCGTCCCTTCGCTGGTGGATGGCGCCCGGCCCGATGCGCAAGCGGGCCGAGGACCTGATCGCGCGCTACCGCGTCAAGACCGCCTCGCCGGATGCACCCATCGAGTCGCTGTCGGGCGGCAACGTGCAGCGGGCGGTGCTGGCGCGCGAACTGTCGGGGGATGTGGATGTGCTGATCGTGGCCAACCCCTGCTTCGGGCTCGACTTCGCCTCGGTCGCGGAAATCCGCACGCAGATCATGGAGCAGCGGAACCGCGGCGCGGCGGTGCTGCTGATCTCCGAGGACCTGGACGAGGTGCTGGACCTGTCCGACCGCGTGGCGGTGATGTCCGGGGGGACGGTGACCTACGTGGCCCCGATAGGCGAGACCGACCGCGCCACCATCGGCAAGCACATGGCGGGCCATTCCGGGGCGGGGCACTAGGATGCAGGTCGCGGCCCGCCCCTACCCCTTTGCGCTCGACCCTGCGCGGGTGGCGCTGGTCGTCATCGACATGCAGCGCGACTTCATCGAACCGGGCGGCTTCGGCGAAACGCTGGGCAACGATGTGGCCCGGCTCAAGGCCATCGTGCCGACCGTCGCGGCCTTGCTGGCGCTGTTCCGCCGCCACGGCCTGCCGGTGATCCACACGCGCGAGGCGCATGCGCCCGACCTGTCCGACTGCCCGCCCGCCAAGCGCCTGCGCGGTGCGCCCGGCCTGAGGATCGGCGATGCGGGCGCCATGGGGCGCATCCTGATCGCGGGCGAACCCGGCAACGCCATCCTGCCGGACCTGGCGCCGCTGGCGGACGAGATCGCCGTCGACAAGCCGGGAAAGGGCATGTTCTGGGCCACCGGCCTGCACGAACGGCTGCAAGCCATGGGCATCGCGCAACTGGTCTTCGCGGGCGTCACGACCGAGGTCTGCGTGCAGACCTCGATGCGCGAGGCGAATGACCGCGGCTATGACTGTCTTCTGATCGAGGACGCGACGGAAAGCTACTTCCCCGCGTTCAAGGCCGCCGCCATCGAGATGATCGTGGCGCAGGGCGGCATCGTCGGCTGGGCCACGCCGCTGGCGGTGCTGGCGACCGCATTGGATGGGGCGGGCCATGGCTGAAGCGGCGGGCCGCTGGGCGGGGCGCAATGCGGGCAAGGATGCCGTCCGCCACGCCGTCTGGGCGCGGCTCGAATCCGCGGGCGTGGGCATCGGGCCGGTGTGGAGCATGATCCCCAACTTCGCCGGCGCCGACCTGGCCGCCTGGCACCTGTCGCGCCATCCCGCCTGGGTCGGGGCGGCGCGCGTCAAGACCAACCCCGACCATGCGCAGACGCCGCTGCGCATCCTCGCGCTGCATCAGGGCCGCGTGGTCTACACCCCGGTGCCCTATCTGACCGAGGATTTCCCCTACCTGCGCCTCGACCCCGCGCGGCTGGCCGACCGGGGGATCGGCTTCGAGCTTGCCGCCACGCCCGCAGGCTTCATGCAGCACGGCGAGAGGGTGGAATTCGACCGGATCGAGCCGCTCGACTTCTGCGTCGTGGGGTCGGTCGCCGTCGGGCGGGGCGGCGGGCGGACGGGCAAGGGGGCGGGGTTCGCCGACCTGGAAACCGGCATCTTCCGCGCCCTGGGGCTGGTCGATGACGCCACGCCGATGGCGACCACGGTGCACAGCCTGCAACTTGTGCCGGATGCGGATGTGGTGCTGGAGCCGCACGACACGCCGCTCGACCTGATCGCGACCGAGGCCGGGCTGATCGAGACCGGCAACACCCAGCCCCGTCCCGGCGGGGTGGACTGGGCGGCAGTCAGGCCGGACCAGTTCGCCACCATCCCGTTCCTTGCGCGCCTGCGCGACAGGATGACCGGCGGGGCGCAGGCGTGATCCTCGACGACCCCCAGGTGCTGGCCGAGGTGACCGAGGTCTTCCACCGCTACGAGGCGGCACTGCTGCGCGCCGACGCCGCGGCGCTGGACGCGATGTTCCTGCCGTCGGACCGCACGGTGCGCTACGGCGTCGCCGACATCCAGCACGGCATCGACGAGGTGCGCGCCTTCCGCGCCGCCCAGGGCCCGTTCGACCGCCGTCTGTCGCAGACCCGCATCACCACCTTCGGCCGCGACACGGCGGTCGCCGCGACGCTGTTCCACCGCCCCGACGCGCCCGGCCAGATTGGCCGGCAGATGCAGACCTGGGTGCGCACCCCCCAGGGATGGCAGGTCGCGGCCGCGCATGTCAGCATGATCCCCGCCCCCTGAGCCGGCTCAGCCGCCCGCCGCCGCGGCGCCCACGTTCTCCTGCGCGACCGAGACCGCCTTGAGGATGGCAAAGACCGGCATCCCGGGGGCCAGCGCCAGCGCCGCGACCGACCGGCGGGTGACGCGGGCCAGGATCGCCTCGCCCGCCGCATCCAGCCGCACCAGCGCGCCCGGTCCGTCGCCCTGCCGTATGTCACGCACCGTGGCGGGCAGGATGTTCAGGGCAGAGATGCCCTGCGGACGGGCGGTGGCCAGCATCACGTCCTGCGCCAGGATGCGGATGCGCAGGCCCGTGCCCACGGGTGCAGCCACGCGCGGCAGCCACAGCGGCCCCGCGGCGCAGTCCAGACGGGTCAGCCCGTCGCCGTCCTGCGCCGCCACCCGCGCCATCAGGACCGCGCCCGCCTCGCGCAGACCCAGGCCGGGTGCGGCGGCGGGGTCCGCCAGGACCTGCGCCACCGGCCCCGCCGCGGTGACGCGGCCGGCCTCCAACAGCACGACCGTGTTCGCCAGCCGCGCCACCTCGGCCATCGCATGGCTGACATAGAGCATGGGCAGGCAAAGCTCGTCCCGCAGGCGTTCCAGATAGGGCAGGATTTCCGCCTTGCGCGCCTCGTCCAGCGCGGCCAGCGGTTCGTCCAGCGCCAGAAGGCGCGGGTTCGACAGGATGGCGCGGCCGATCGCCACCCGCTGCCGCTCGCCGCCCGACAGCGCCCCCGGGCGGCGGGACAAGAGCCCGCCGATGCCCAGCAGGTCGACAATCCGGTCCAGCGCCGCACCCGGGCCCTTCGGCGCGAACCAGCGCCCGAAGAGCAGGTTCTGCCGCACCGTCAGGTGCGGGAAAAGGCGCGCGTCCTGAAAGACATAGCCGATGCCGCGCCGGTGCGGCGGCAGGTCCGGGCCGCGCGCGGTGTCCAGCAGCGTCACGCCGCCCGCGGTCACCCGGCCGCAGTCGGGCCGCAGCAGGCCCGCGACCGCATTGATGACCGTGGTCTTGCCCGACCCCGACCGCCCGCACAGCGCCGTCACGCCCGCAGGCGCTTCGAACGCCACATCCAGCGTGAACCCGGCAAAGCGGTGCCGCAGGGCGACATGCAGCGCCACGGGGGGCGTCATGGCCCGGCGATCCGGCGCGCCACCGCGCGCGACACCCGTTCCGACAGGAGAAGCGCCCCCATCGCGATGACGATGGCCGCCCAGACCAGCCGCGCCGCATCCGCCTCGCCGCCCGGCACCTGCAGAACGGCATAGATCGCCGAAGGCAGCGTCTGCGTCTGGCCGGGGATGTTCGACACGAAGGTGATCGTCGCGCCGAACTCGCCCATCGCCTTGGCGAAGGCCAGGATGCAGCCCGCCACGATGCCGGGCAGGATCAGCGGCAGCGTGACGGTCAGGAAGACCCAGGGCCGCGCCGCACCCAGCGTCGCCGCCGCCTGTTCCAGTTTCGGATCCACCGCCTCGATCGCCAGCCGGATCGCGCGCACCAGCAGCGGAAAGGCCATTACCGCCGCAGCCAGCGCGGCGCCGGTCCAGCGGAAGGCCAGCACGATGCCGAACCATTCGTCCAGCACCTGCCCCACCGCCCCCCGGCGCCCGAAGGCGGCCAGGAGCAGATAGCCCGTCACCACCGGCGGCAGGATCAGCGGCAGGTGCACGAGGCCGTTGAGCAGGGGCTTGCCCCAGAAGGTCCAGCGCGCCAGCGCATAGGCCGCCAGCACCCCCGGCGGCAGGCTGAGCAGCGTGGCCCAGAAGGACACGCGCAGCGACAGGGCCACGGCGCGCCATTCGTCGGGTGTCAGCCAGTCCGCCATCTGCCCCCGGTCGGCCCCGCGCAAGGTCAGTTCAGGATCACGAAGCCCCGGGCCCGGAACTGCGCATCCGCCGCGTCCGAGGACAAGGCCCGCCAGAATGCCCGGTCCGCCGCATCCGCCGCCGCGGTCAGCAAGGCGACGGGGTAGACGATCGGCGGGTAGCTGTCGGGCGGAAAGGCGGCCACGACGGTCACGTTGTCCGACCGGCCCGCGTCGGTCGCATAGACGATGCCGTAGGGCGCCTCGCCCGCCGCCACCAGCGCCAGCGCGGCGCGCACGTTTTCCGACTGGGCAACGGCGGGCGCGACGCTGTCCCAGACCCCCAGGCGTTCCAGCGCCGCCTTGCCGTACTGCCCGGCCGGCACCGCATCGACCATGGCCATCGACAGCCTGCCGTCCCCCAAGAGCCCCGCAAGGCCGAAATCCGGGCCGACGGCGACCGGGGCGGCACCCCGGCCATTGGCGATCAGCACCAGCGCATTGCCCAGAAGGTCGGCCCGCGTCCCGGGGACGACCAGCCCGGCCCTTTCGACCTCGTCCATCCAGGTGACGGCCGCCGACAGGTAGATGTCGGCCGGAGCGCCGTCGATGATCTGCCTGGCCAGCGCATTCGATCCGGCATAGCTGATCGTCACCGCATCCCCCGTGGCGGCCTCGAAATCGGCGGCCACGGCATCGAGCGCGTCCTTCAGCGAGGCGGCGGCGAAGACCACGACCTCTGCGGCCGGCGCCGGTGTCGCCAGCCCGATGGCGCAGGTCGCGGCAAGGGCGAGGCGGCGCGGCATGGAGACTCCCGTCGATGTGGCCTGCGGAACATATCGGTCAGGCAGGGTCAGGGGGCAAGCGTTATCTTCCTTCGGGAATATCCCCCTGCGGCGCCTTCAGCATCGCCTCCAGCGCCGCGATGCGCGGCGCGGCGGCGCTGTGCGCCGTGGCGACGATGTCGTGATACAGGTGCAGCACCCGCAGCCCGGCCTCGGTCAGCCGCGCCCCGCCTCCGCCCGGCCCGCCGCGGCTGCGGGCGACCAGCGGGTCGCGGAAGGCGGCGTTCATCTCCTCGACCAGCATCCAGGCGCGCCTGTAGCTCATCGCCATCTGCCGCCCCGCCGCGGCGATCGAGCCCGTCTGCCGGATCCGCTCCAGCAGTTCGGCCTTGCCCGGACCGAGCATCGCGTCGTCGAACAGGATGCGCAGGCGAAGGATGGTCATTGCGGGCCCTCGGCGTCGGTTGCGAACTGTTCCGCAACACGGCCGCCCCGGCAAGGCCCCGCCCCGGCGGAGGGCCGAGGCGGCGCGGCACGCCCCCGTCTGGCCCCGTCTGGCCCCGTCTGGCCCCGTCTGGCCCCGTCTGGCCCCGTCTGGCCCCGTCAGGCCGCCGTGGCGGGCTGCCACCCCGCGGCACGCCCGTCACGCGGGCCCGGCCCCACAAAGGCCGCCCGCACCGGCGTCAACCCCTTCAGCGCCGACCGTCCGGCCAGCGGATGCGCGCGCGGGCCATAGCCTGCCACGCTGCCGGCCACCGCCTGCACCGCGGCCAGCACGGCCAGACGGTCGGGCAGGTGCAGCATGGCCAGCGCCGTCGGGCCGGGGAAGAAGCTTTCCGCCGGCGCACCCGCCGCGCTCAGCACGGCGTGGCGGTCAAGCAGGACGTGGTGATAGGCCACCCGACGCAGGCCGCGCGCGATGCGCAGCCCCGCCACCCCGGCCTCGGCCAGGTGGCGCGCGCGCACCAGCACCGGCTGCCCTTCCCCGCTGCGCATCAGGACGGCATGCTGCTGCGACAGCCGCAGCGCCACGCGGTTACCGAGCGCGCCCGGCGGCACATGCACCGGCCGCCAGTCGGGGCGGCGGTCGAGGTCGGCCCCGGTCAGCGCCCGGCACCCGGCCCAGATCACCCGTCGCGGGCCCTCGGTCGTGGCCACCATGTCACCCGCGCGCAGGGTTTCCACCGCCACCTCGCCGCCGGGCGTCAGGATCGGGGTCCCGGCGGCAAAGCAGGGGATCCCCATCGCCGCCATGTTGCCCTTGCCCGAGGCCTCTTCGGGCGAGACGCCCTGCATGACCACCCGCTCGCCGCCCGGGAAGGTCAGCACCGCATCGCCGGTGCCGTCGCCGTTGGTGTCGCTGACGGTCACGTCGCGCCAGGTGACCGGGTCGCCGTTCTCGTTGACCAGGCCCGAGACGTCCAGCCGGTCGACCGTGCGGCCGTCGACGCGCGTCATGTCGAAGTCGGTGACGCGGTCCTCGCCGCCGCCGCCGGTCAGTTCGACCACGTCGGCGCCGGCGCCGGTGGCGATGGTGTCGCTGCCTGCGCCCCCGGTCAGCGTGTCGGCGCCGTCGCCGCCGGCCAGCGCATCGTCGCCGCCGCCGCCCTCAAGCCGGTCGGCGCCTGCCCCGCCATCCAGCGCGTCCGACCCCGCCCCGCCCTGCAGCGTGTCGTCGCCCCGGCCGCCGAACTGCGCATCGTCCCCGCCGTCGCCGCGCAGCAGGTCGTTGTCGTTGCCGCCGTCCAGCGTGTCGCTGCCTTCCCCGCCGTCCAGCGTGTCGGACCCGTCGCCGCCGAACATCACGTCGTCGGTCGCATGCCCGCCGCCCCAGTCGGCCCCGCCATAGGCCACGACCAGCACCGGCGTGCCGTCGTCGGGGCCCTGCAGGGTCTGGTTGTCGCCGCCGTCGCCGGTCATCACCCGGTAGGTCACGCCGTCGAAGGTGGCGTATTCGACCTGGTCCAGCGTGTCGGTGCCGTCGCGGCCCTCGACCGTGTCGGTGACGATCAGCTCGCCGTTCGGGCCGCGGTCGAAGCTGTAGTCCCCGACCGGGCCGGAGAACACCGCCGTGTCCTGCCCCTCGCCGCCGGCCAGCACGTCATTGCCCGCGCCGCCGATGATGCTGTCGTCGCCCTGGCCGCCGAAGACGGTATCGTTGCCGCCTTCGCCACCCCAGCTGCCGAAGCTGTCGTTGCCGGTGCCAAGGTCGGCCCTGTCGTCTCCGGCGCCGCCGGTCACCCGGTCGTCGCCGCTGCCGCCGAAGACCTGGTCGTTGTCGGCGCCGCCGTCGATGGTGTCATTGCCGCCGTCGCCATAGATCGTGTCGCTGCCCGCGCCGCCGGTGATCTGGTCGCCGCCCGATCCGGCAAAGCTGTGCTTGGCGTCGCTGTCGCCTTCGTAGACCGACAGCCAGTCGCCGGTCGCGGGATCGCGCAGGGCCCAGGTCTGGCCGGTCGTCGTCTTGGCGCCGAAGGTTTCGCCCGGACCCAGCGTGCCGGACGACACCGGCGTGCCCGAGCCGTTGATCCAGTAGACCTCGACCGGCTGGGACGAGGCGTTGGTGATGGCGACGGTCGTCGCATCCCCGCCACCCGAGGCGTAGGTGTCGATGGTGGCGACCTGGATGTCGCCGCGGATCAGGTCGGCATCGTCGCCGCCGTCGATCGTGTCGGCGCCCGCGCCGCCGCTGATCTGGTCGCTTCCGGTGCCGCCGTAGACGCTGTCGGCGCCGTCGTCGCCCGACAGCGTGTCGGCATCCGCGCCGCCGAAGACCTCGTCGTTGCCGGTGCCGCCCTCGACAATGTCGGCGCCCTTGCCGCCAAGCGCCGTGTCCGCCCCCTGCCCGCCGCGCACGAGGTCGAAGTTGCCGTCGCCGCCGTCGAGCGAATCGTTGCCGCTGCCGCCATAGACCCAGTCGATTTCGGCGCTGCCCGCGATGATGGTGTCGTCGCCCGCGCCGCCGTAGAGGTCTTCGTAGATGTCGTTGCCGCCGCTGAGCTGGTCGTTGCCGTCGCCGCCGTAGACACGGTCGTAGCCGGTCGAGGCGGTCACCGTGTCGTTGCCGGACCCGCCGTAGACCAGATCGCTGCCGTCGCCGTCGTTCAGGCTGTCGGCGCCGTCGCCGCCCGACATCACGTCCGACCCCGCGCCGCCGAAAACCGTGTCGTTGCCCGCGTCGCCCGACAGGCTGTCGTTGCCGCTGCCGCCGTCGAGGCTGTCGTTGTCGTTGCCGCCCGCGATCGTGTCGTTGCTGTTGCCGCCGAACAGGCTGTCGCCGCCCGCCCCGCCCTGCAGGCTGTCGGTGCCGTCGCCGCCCTGGGCGCTGTCGTTGCCGTCGCCGCCGTCGATCGTGTCGTTGCCCGCGCCGCCGTTCAGGCTGTCGTTGCCGGTGCCGCCGAACAGGCTGTCGTTGCCCGCCTCGCCCGAAAGCGTGTCGTTGCCCGCGCCGCCGTACATCGCGTCGTTGGCATTGGACCCGGCCGCGCTGTCGTTGCCCGTGGTTCCGTTGTACGTCGCCATGCCAGAGCCCCCGAGGTTCCGGGACCGCCGGGCCGCTGCCGGGCCCGACAGGCCCCGGCCGGACGGCTTCCGCGCATCCGGCAGGGTGGCGGACCGGCACGCTGCCCGGACGTTCCCACGCGCGGGGCCCCGGCGGGCCCCGCTTCGGGACCGTTGTAGCGGAAGGCGCGCTAAGCTTCGGTTAAGCCTACAATTTCACGAAAAATGGCGGGGTCGGGCGATTCAGGCTGCCGGCGCCCCGACCCGCCGCACGGGCCCGGCCTCGCCGGCACGCCTTCCATTCGCCCGCACGGCAAGGACGGACGTGGCCCTGAAGGTCCGCGCTAGCGGCCCTTGCGCCGCTTGCCGCCCCTTTGCCCCGGCCGCCCTGCCGTGGACCGCCCGGCGCCCTTGATCGCCGTCTCGACCGCCTCGTCCACCGCCGACTGGCGCGCGAGCGGGTCGTCGGCCACCGCAAGCTCCACCGCCTCCAGCCGCTTGATCTCGTCGCGCAGGCGCGCGGCCTCCTCGAACTCCAGGTTCTCGGCCGCCTTGCGCATCTGCGTGCGCAGGGCGTCGAGGTGGGCGGCGAGGTTCGACCCCATCATCGGCTTTTCGACCCGGGCCGTCACCCGCGACATGTCGGTGTCGCCCTGCCAGAGGCCGGACATCACGTCGTCGACGTTCTTGCGGATCGTCTCGGGGGTGATGCCGTGCGCCGTGTTGTAGGCGATCTGCTTGTCGCGGCGGCGGTTCGTCTCGGCGATGGCGCGCTCCATGCTGCCGGTCATGTGGTCGGCATACATGATGACGCGGCCCTCGGAATTGCGCGCGGCGCGGCCGATGGTCTGGATCAGCGACGTTTCCGAGCGCAGGAAGCCTTCCTTGTCGGCGTCGAGGATCGCCACCAGCCCGCATTCGGGGATGTCGAGCCCCTCGCGCAACAGGTTGATGCCGACCAGCACGTCGAAGGCGCCGAGGCGCAGGTCGCGCAGAATCTCAATCCTTTCAAGCGTGTCGATGTCGGAATGCATGTAGCGCACGCGGATGCCCTGTTCGTGCAGGTAGTCGGTCAGGTCCTCGGCCATGCGCTTGGTCAGCACCGTCACCAGCACCCGCAGGCCGCGGGCGGCCACGCGGCGGATCTCGTCCAAGAGGTCATCGACCTGGGATTCCACCGGCCGGATCTCGACCTGGGGGTCCACAAGGCCGGTGGGGCGGATCACCTGTTCGGCAAAGACGCCGCCCGCCTGCTCCATCTCCCAGGCCGACGGCGTGGCGCTGACGAACACCGACTGCGGCCGCATCGCGTCCCATTCCTCGAACTTGAGGGGTCGGTTGTCCATGCAGGACGGCAGGCGGAACCCGTGTTCGGCAAGCGTGAACTTGCGCCGGTAGTCGCCGCGGAACATGCCGCCGATCTGGGGGACGGAGACGTGCGATTCGTCGGCGAAGACGATGGCGTTGTCGGGGATGAACTCGAACAGGGTGGGCGGCGGCTCGCCCGGCGCGCGCCCGGTCAGGTAGCGGGAATAGTTCTCGATCCCGTTGCAGGACCCCGTGGCCTCGAGCATCTCGAGGTCGAACTGGGTGCGCTGTTCCAGACGCTGCGCCTCGAGCAGCTTGCCCTCGGCGATCAATTGGTCGAGGCGCTGGCGCAGTTCGATCTTGATGCCCTGGGTGGCCTGCTGCAGCGTCGGTCGGGGCGTCACGTAGTGCGAATTGGCATAGATGCGGACCTGCTTGAACACATCTGTCCTGGCCCCGGTCAGAGGATCGAATTCAACAATCGATTCAAGCTCCTCGCCGAAGAAGCTGAAGCGCCAGGCGCGGTCTTCCAGGTGGGCGGGCCAGACCTCCAGCGCATCGCCGCGGACGCGGAAGGCGCCGCGCGCGAAGGCCTGGTCGTTGCGGCGGTACTGCTGCGTCACAAGCTCGCCGATGACCTTGCGCATGTCGTAAGCGCCGCCCGCGATCATGTCCTGCGTCATCGCCGAATAGGTCTCGACCGAGCCGATGCCGTAGATGCAACTGACCGAGGCGACGATGATCACGTCGTCGCGTTCCAGCAGCGCCCGGGTCGCCGAGTGGCGCATCCGGTCGATCTGTTCGTTGATCTGGGATTCCTTCTCGATATAGGTGT